>NZ_JBVHWW010000042.1:0-66784 GCF_055563995.1 Streptomyces sp. NPDC029164
CCTCTTCTCTCCCTTCCTGCCCCCCCCCTCCCCCGTGTGTTTGGGCCTCTCCCCCCCCCCCCCCCCCCCCCCCCCCCCCCCCCCCCGGCCCGCGGCCGGATCCTCAACCGCACCCCCGACACCGTCACGGTCGAACTCGACGGCGTCACGCACCGCTTCAGCCACGCCACCTCACCGGAGGGGACCTGGCTCGGCCGCGACGGCGACAGCTGGCACGTCCAGCACCACGACCCCGTATCCGCCCAAGGCGCGGCGAGCGGAGGGGCTGACACCCTCGCCGCCCCCATGCCCGGCACCGTCACCGTCGTCAAGGTGGCCGTCGGCGACAAGGTGGCGGCCGGGCAGAGCCTGCTCGTCGTCGAGGCCATGAAGATGGAGCACGTCATCTCCGCCCCGCACGCCGGCACCGTCACCGAGCTCGACGTGACCCCCGGCACCACGGTCGCGATGGACCAGGTCCTGGCCGTCGTCACCCCCGACGAGGACGAGGAGGGGGCCGCGTGAACAGGCTGCCCATGACCGTCCCGGTCCCCGGCCTCCCGGCCCGGGTCCGGATCCACGAGGTCGGCGCGCGCGACGGGCTCCAGAACGAGAAGGGCGCCGTACCCACCGAGGTCAAGGCGGAGTTCATCCACCGCCTGGCCGCCGCCGGGCTCACCACCGTCGAGGCCACCAGCTTCGTGCACCCCAAGTGGGTGCCGCAGCTGGCCGACGCCGAGGCGCTGTTCCCGCGGCTCGCGGACCTCGACGGGGTGGCCCTGCCCGTCCTCGTCCCCAACGAGCGCGGCCTGGACCGGGCGCTCGCGCTCGGGGCCACCCGCATCGCCGTCTTCGGCTCGGCCACCGAGACCTTCGCCTCCCGCAACCTCAACCGGACCGTCGCCGAGTCCCTCGCGATGTTCGAGCCGGTGGTGGCCCGCGCGAAGCAGGAGAAGGCGCACGTCCGCGGCTACCTCTCGATGTGCTTCGGCGACCCCTGGGAGGGCCCCGTCCCGGTCCACCAGGTCGTACGGGTCGCGAAGTCCCTGCTCGACCTCGGCTGCGACGAGCTGAGCCTCGGCGACACCATCGGCGTCGCCACTCCCGGCCACGTCCAGGAACTGCTCGGCGGCCTGAACGAGGCGGGCGTCGGCACCGACCGCATCGGCGTGCACTTCCACGACACCTACGGCCAGGCCCTCTCCAACACCCTCGCCGCGCTCCAGCACGGCGTGACCACCGTCGACGCCTCCGCAGGCGGCCTCGGCGGATGCCCGTACGCGAAGAGCGCCACCGGCAATCTCGCGACCGAGGACCTGGTGTGGATGCTCGACGGCCTCGGCATCGAGACCGGGGTCGATCTGGCCGCCCTCACCGCCACGAGCGTGTGGATGGCCGAACAGCTGGGGCGTCCCAGCCCCTCACGAACCGTCCGCGCCCTCTCCCACAAGGAGTAGTCACACCATGTCCCTCGACCACCGGCTCACCCCTGAGCACGAGGAACTCCGCCGCACCGTCGAGGCGTTCGCGCACGACGTCATCGCCCCGAAGATCGGCGACCTGTACGAGCGGCACGAGTTCCCGTACGAGATCGTCGCCGAGATGGGCCGCATGGGCCTGTTCGGCCTGCCCTTCCCGGAGGAGTACGGCGGCATGGGCGGGGACTACCTCGCCCTCGGCATCGCCCTGGAGGAGCTGGCCCGCGTCGACTCCTCGGTCGCCATCACCCTGGAGGCGGGCGTCTCCCTGGGCGCCATGCCCCTCTATCTCTTCGGCTCGGAGGAGCAGAAGAGGGAGTGGCTGCCGAAGATGTGCTCCGGCGAGATCCTCGGTGCCTTCGGTCTGACCGAGCCCGGCGCGGGCTCCGACGCCGGCGGCACCCGCACCACGGCCGTCAAGGACGGCGACGAGTGGGTCATCAACGGCTCGAAGTGCTTCATCACCAACTCCGGCACGGACATCACCGGTCTGGTCACGGTCACCGCCGTGACGGGCCGCACGGCGGACGGCCGCCCGGAGATCTCCTCGATCATCGTCCCGTCCGGCACCCCGGGCTTCACGGTGGCCGCGCCCTACTCCAAGGTGGGCTGGAACTCCTCGGACACCCGCGAGCTGTCCTTCGACAACGTACGGGTGCCCCTGGCCAACCTGGTGGGCGCGGAGGGCCGCGGCTACGCCCAGTTCCTGCGGATCCTCGACGAGGGCCGGATCGCCATCTCGGCGCTCGCGACCGGGCTCGCGCAGGGCTGTGTGGACGAGTCGGTGAAGTACGCCAAGGAGCGGCACGCCTTCGGCAAGGCGATCGGTGACAACCAGGCCATCCAGTTCAAGCTGGCCGACATGGAGATGCGCGCCCACATGGCCCGCATCGGCTGGCGCGACGCGGCCTCCCGGCTGGTGGCGGGCGAGCCCTTCAAGAAGGAGGCGGCGATCGCGAAGCTGTACTCCTCGACGGTCGCCGTCGACAACGCCCGTGAGGCGACCCAGATCCACGGCGGCTACGGGTTCATGAACGAGTACCCGGTGGCCCGCATGTGGCGGGATTCCAAGATCCTGGAGATCGGCGAGGGCACGAGCGAGGTCCAGCGCATGCTGATCGCCCGTGAACTGGGCTTCTCCGCCTAGTCGCAGGGATCGTCCAGGTCCGGGTGGAACGAGGGGGCCCGAAAACTTAGGGCCCCCTTATCGTTTTCGGCCAAGGTTAGGCTAACCTTCCTCACGAACGGCTCAGTGGCCGCCCGGATACGCACGAAAACGGACATCGACATGCCCAAGTCCCGAACCTCCTCCTTCACCCGCCGCGGTTTCATCGCGGCAGGCGGCGCCCTCGGCCTCGTCGCGGCGCTCGCCGCGTGCGGTGGCACCGACTCGGCGAAGGGCGACGGCGGCAAGGACAACGGCGCTGCGGCCTCCGGCCCCTGGACCTTCAAGGACGACCTCGGCAAGGAGGTCAGCACCAAGTCGAAGCCGAAGAACATCGTCGCCTTCACCGGCACCGCCGCCGCGCTGTACGACTACGGCGTCCAGGTCAAGGGCGTCTTCGGCCCGACGAAGACCGCGGACGGCAAGCCCGACGTCCAGGCCGGCTCCATGGACATCTCCAAGGTCGAGATCCTCGGCAACGTCTACGACGAGTTCAACGTCGAGAAGTACGCGGCCCTCCAGCCCGAGCTGCTCGTCACCAACACCTGGGACGGCACGTACTGGTACGTCCCGGAGGCCTCCAAGGACAAGATCCTGAAGCTGGCCCCGGCCGCCGCGGTCTCCGTGGGCGGCGACGCCACCCTCGACAAGGCGCTGGAGCGCACCGCGGACCTCGCCAAGTCCCTGGGCGCCGACATGAACGCCAAGACCGCCGTCGACGCGAAGGCCCGCTTCGAGGCCGCCGCCGCGAAGGTGCGCGAGGCCACCAAGGCCAACCCGGGCGTCAAGGTGCTCGTGGGCTCCGGCTCCGCCGACCTGTTCTACGTCTCCACCCCGGACACCTCGGCCGACCTGAAGTACTTCAAGCAGCTCGGCGTCGAGTTCGTCACCCCGGAGAAGCTGGACGAGGGCGGCTTCTTCGAGAGCCTCAGCTGGGAGAACGCCGGCAAGTACAAGGCCGACGTCGTCCTGCTCGACAACCGCACCGGCACCCTGCAGCCGGAGGAGCTGAAGGCGAAGGCCACCTGGGCCGAGCTCCCGGCGGTCAAGGCCGGCCAGATCACCCCGCGCGTCACCGAGCCGATCTACTCGTACGCCAAGTGCGCCCAGATCCTCGAGGACCTCGCGAAGTCCATCCAGAACGCCAAGAAGGTCAGCTGACCCGGTCGACCCGCGGCGCCCGGTGACCCCGGGCGCCCGTAGGCCGTTCCGACTTCCAGGGGGATCCTCCGCATGACCGTCACCGCGTCCGGCGACACCGCTCCGGCCGTCGCCCACTTCAGGTTCTTCGCACTCGAAGTGGTCCGCACGCGCCGCCTCGGCCACTCGTTCCTGCGGGTCACGTTCGGCGGGGAGTCCCTCGCGGGCTTCCGCTCGGGCGGCTTCGACCAGAGCCTGTCGCTCTTCCTGCCCCCGTCCGGACGGGAGCACACCGTGCTCCCGTCCACGGACGAGGACACCTGGTTCGCCGCCTGGCGCGGGATGCCGGACGAGGAGCGGCCGGTGATGCGCTCCTACACCGTGCGCGAGCAGCGCCGTACGCCCGAGGGGGCGGTCGAGGTCGACATCGACTTCGTCCTGCACGGCGATGCCTCGCCGGCCTCCCGCTGGGCCGGGCGCGCGGTCGCCGGCCGCCGGATCCTGGCCATCGGCCCGGCCGTCGCGGAGAACAAGTCCGTTCGCTTCCAGCCGCCGGCCGCCACGGACGCGATCTGGATGTACGCGGACGAGACCGCCCTGCCGGCCGCGGCCGCGATCCTGGACCGGCTGGGCGCCGGGACCCGGGTCCGGGCCTGGTTCGAGGTCCCGCACGAGGACGACCGGATCGCGCCGGCCACGCTCGCCGACGCGGACATCACCTGGATCGTGCGCGAGGGCCACGGCCGGGAGCGGACCGAGCAGGTGCTGAGCGTGCTGCGCTCGGCCGAACCGCCCGCCGCCGAGGTCCCGTACGTCTGGCTCGCGGGCGAGGCCGGCACCATTCGCGCGGTGCGCCGCCACTTCGTGCAGGAACGATCCGTCGACCGCCGCGCGGTGCGTTTCACCGGCTACTGGCGGCTCGGCGCGAGCGAGGAGCAGCTTCTCGCCGAGGCGTACGCCGGCAAGGCGCCGAGCGAGGACCCGGCGTCCGAGCTGTAGTCGACTCCCGTACTCCGTGAGGCCGTTGAAGAGGGGCCCTGGCTTTCAGTCAGGGCCCCTCTTCATTTGGCCTATTAGTTTAGGTTAGGCTAACCTAAACATCACACCCCACCCTCCCCTTCTCCCCCTGCCCGGAGGAAAGTTGATGCGCTCGCATCTGCTGAACGAGACGACCGCGGACCTCTACCGGCGTTCCGTCACCGAGGGCGTCGACCGCGTCGCCGCCAAACTCGCGACCACGGAACGGCCCCACACCGGTATATCCGTCGGCGAACTCGCCCCGGTCATCAACGGGATCGACCTCGACAAGCCGCTCGCGGACGCGGCGGCCGTCCTGGACGAGCTGGAAGACGTCTACCTGCGCGACGCGGTGTACTTCCACCACCCGCGCTACCTCGGGCACCTCAATTGCCCCGTCGTGATCCCCGCGGTGCTGGGCGAGGCCGTCCTCTCGGCCGTCAACTCCTCCCTCGACACCTGGGACCAGTCCATCGGCGGCACGCTGATCGAGCGCCGCCTCATCGACTGGACCGCCCAGCGCATCGGCCTCGGCCCCGCCGCGGACGGCATCTTCACCTCCGGTGGCAGCCAGTCCAACTTCCACGCGCTGCTCCTCGCCCGTGACGAGGCCTGCCGGATCGTCATGAAGCGGGCCCTGGACGAGGGCACCGAGCTCACCAAGGCCGAACTCCTCCCCAAGCTGCGCATCTTCACCTCCGAGGCCAGCCACTTCAGCGTGCAGAAGTCGGCCGCCATGCTCGGCCTCGGCTACGAGGCCGTCATCTCGGTGCCCGTCGACCGCAACCGCCGGATGGACACCGCGGTGCTCGCCCTGGAACTGGAGGAGTGCGCCGCCGAAGGCCTCTTCCCGATGGCCGTCGTCGCCACCGCCGGCACCACCGACTTCGGGTCCATCGACCCGCTCCCCGAGATCGCCCGCCTGACCGCCGAGCACGCCGCGTGGATGCACGTGGACGCCGCGTACGGCTGCGGACTGCTGGTCTCCCCCACCCGCCGGCACCTCCTCGACGGCATCGAGCACGCCGACTCGGTCACGGTCGACTACCACAAGTCGTTCTTCCAGCCGGTCAGCTCCAGCGCGATGCTGGTCCGCGACCGCGACACCCTCAAGCACGCCACGTACCACGCGGACTACCTCAACCCGCGCCGCATGGCCGAGGAGCGCATCCCCAACCAGGTCGACAAGTCCATCCAGACCACGCGCCGGTTCGACGCGCTCAAGCTCTGGATGACCCTGCGCGTCATGGGCGCCGACGGCGTCGGCTCGCTCTTCGACGAGGTCATCGACCTGGCCGCGACCGGCTGGGACCTCATCGACGCCGACCCGCGCTTCGAGGTCGTCGTCAAGCCGCAGATCTCCACCCTCGTCTTCCGCTTCCTGCCCGGCCGGGAGGTCCCCGCCGACCTCCTCGACGAGGCCCAGCTCCACGCCCGCAAGGCGCTCTTCGCCTCCGGCGAGGCCGTCGTCGCCGGGACGAAGGTGGACGGGAAGCAGTACCTGAAGTTCACCCTCCTCAACCCGCAGACCACGACGGCCGACATCGCTGCCGTCCTCGACCTCCTCGCCGCACACGCCGAGCAGTTCCTGGGAGAATCCCTTGCCGTCCACCACTGAGACCCACGACTTCATCGGTATCGGCCTCGGTCCCTTCAACCTGGGACTCGCCTGCCTCACCGCGCCGATCGACGAGCTGAACGGCCTGTTCATCGAGTCGAAGCCGCACTTCGAGTGGCACGCGGGGATGTTCCTGGACGGCGCGCACCTGCAGACGCCGTTCATGTCGGACCTGGTCACCCTCGCCGACCCGACCTCGCCCTTCTCCTTCCTGAACTACCTGAAGGACCAGGACCGGCTGTACTCGTTCTACATCCGGGAGAACTTCTACCCGCTGCGCGCCGAGTACAACGACTACTGCCGCTGGGCCGCCGACCGGCTCGACAACGTCCGGTGGTCCACCTCCGTCACCGAGGTCACCTACGACGAGCGGGCCGGCCTCTACGAGGTCCACACGGACCAGGGCGAGACCCACCGGGCCCGCCGCCTGGTCCTGGGCACCGGCACCCCGCCGCACGTCCCCCCGTCCTGCGAGGGCCTCGGCGGCGACTTCCTGCACAACTCCGCCTACATGCGGAACAAGGCGGAGCTGCAGAAGAAGAAGTCCATCACGCTGATCGGCTCCGGCCAGAGCGCGGCCGAGATCTACTACGACCTGCTCGCCGAGATCGACGCGTACGGCTACCAGCTCAACTGGGTGACCCGCTCCCCGCGGTTCTTCCCGCTGGAGTACACGAAGCTGACGCTGGAGATGACCTCCCCGGAGTACGTGGACTACTTCCACGCCCTCCCCGAGGACACCCGCTACCGGCTGGAGACCCAGCAGAAGAACCTCTTCAAGGGCATCGACGGCGACCTGATCAACGCCATCTTCGACCTGCTCTACCAGAAGAGGATCACCATGCCGGGGCAGGTGCCGACCACCCTGCTGACGAACACCTCCCTGAACAGCACGGCGTACGACACCACCACGGGCACCTACACCCTGGGGCTGCGCCAGGAGGAGCAGGAGCGCGACTTCACCCTCGCCTCCGAGGGCCTGGTCCTGGCCACCGGCTACAAGTACCAGGTGCCCGAGTTCCTCGCCCCGGTGCGCGAGCGGCTGAACTTCGACGGCCGCGGCCGCCTCGACGCCGGCCGCAACTACAGCGTCGACACCACGGGCCGCGGGGTGTACCTGCAGAACGGCACCACCCACAACCACTCCCTGACCTCGCCCGACCTGGGCATGGCCGCGTACCGCAACGCCTACATCGTGGGCGAACTCCTCGGCCGCGAGTACTACAAGGTCGAGAAGTCCATCGCGTTCCAGCAGTTCGCAGCCCCGGAAGGCACGCACGCATGAGCACCACCGACATCCTCTTCAGCCGGACGGACGCGGCCCTCGGGACCTTCGCCGTCCGCCCGCTGGACCCCTTCGCCGACGCGGAGCTGCTGCACGGGTGGGTCACGCACCCCAAGGCCTCGTTCTGGATGATGCAGGACGCCTCGCTCCCGGACGTCGAGCGCGAGTACATGCGGATCGCCGCACACGAGCACCACGACGCCTTCATCGGCCTCCACGAGGGCCGCCCGGCCTTCCTGATGGAGAGCTACGACCCGAGCGAGCTGGAACTGGTCGGCCTGTACGACGCCCAGCCCGGCGACGTCGGCATGCACTTCCTCGTCGCGCCGAGCGACCAGCCCCTCAGCGGCTTCACCCGCGCCGTGATCACCACGGTGATGGCCGCCCTCTTCGCCGACGCGGAGACGGAGCGCGTCGTCGTCGAGCCCGACGTCCGCAACACGGCGGTGCACGCCCTCAACGCGGTGGTCGGTTTCGTCCCCGAGCGCGAGATCCGGAAGCCGGAGAAGGAAGCCCTCCTCAGCTTCTGCACCCGCGCCCGGTTCGAGGCCGCCACCGGCATCACCCAGGAAGTGTCGATATGAGCCTGGCCGACGCCGTCTCCCACCTCTCCCCCGAGCTGTGGGCCCGCGCGAACCGCGCGCTGGTCCGCAAGGCCCTCGCGGAGTTCTCCCACGAACGCCTCCTGACGCCGAAGCCGCTGGGCGACTCCTGGTACTCGGTCCTGAGCGACGACTCCACGGTGGAGTACCGGTTCAAGGCCGTCCTGCACGCCCTCGACCACTGGTCGGTGGACGAGTCCTCGGTCACCCGCCTGCAGGACGGCGCGGAGCTCCCGCTGGACGCGCTCGACTTCCACATCGAGCTGCGCGAGGCGCTGGGCCTGAGCCCGGAGGTCCTGCCCGTCTACCTGGAGGAGATCTCCTCCACCCTGGCCGGCACGGGCTTCAAGTACACGAAGCCGCAGGTCTCCTCCGACGTCCTCGCGAAGTCCTCCTTCCAGGACATCGAGACGGGCATGACCGAGGGCCACCCCTGCTTCGTGGCGAACAACGGCCGTCTCGGCTTCGGCGTGCACGAGTACCTCTCGTACGCCCCGGAGACGGCGAGCCCGGTCCACCTGGTGTGGCTGGCGGCCCACAAGGACGTCTCCACCTTCACGGCGGGCGCGGGCCTGGACCACGACTCCTTCGTCCGCGCCGAGCTGGGCGAGGAGGCCGTCGCCGGCTTCGCCGCGCAGCTGGAGGCCCTGGGCCTGGACCCGGCCGACTACCACCTGCTGCCGGTCCACCCCTGGCAGTGGTGGAACAAGACCACGGTCACCTTCGCCGCCGAGATCGCCAACCGGCGCCTCGTGCTGCTGGGCGAGGGCTCGGACGCGTACCTGGCGCAGCAGTCGATCCGTACGTTCTTCAACCGGAGCGCGCCGGAGAAGCACTACGTCAAGACGGCCATCTCGGTCCTCAACATGGGCTTCATGCGCGGTCTCTCGGCCGCCTACATGGAGGCCACGCCGGCCATCAACGACTGGCTGCACCAGCTGATCGAGGGCGACGAGGTCCTGCAGTCGGTGGACTTCTCGATCATCCGCGAGCGCGCGGCGATCGGCTACCACCACCGCCAGTACGAGCGCGCCACCGACCGCTACTCGCCGTACCGCAAGATGCTGGCCGCGCTGTGGCGCGAGTCCCCGGTGAACTCCCTCAAGGGCGACGAGCGCCTCGCCACCATGGCCTCGCTCCTGCACGTCGACGCCGAGGGCAAGTCCTTCGTCGGCGCCCTGATCGAGGAGTCGGGCCTGACGCCGGCGCAGTGGCTGCGCCACTACCTGCGGGCCTACCTGGTGCCGCTGCTGCACTGCTTCTACCAGTACGACCTCGCGTACATGCCGCACGGCGAGAACACGATCCTCGTGATCGAGGGCGGCGTGGTGAAGCGGGCGATCTTCAAGGACATCGCCGAGGAGATCGTGATCATGGACCCGGACGCGGTGCTGCCGCCCGCGGTCGAGCGGATCCGCGCGGACGTCCCGGAGGACATGAAGCTGCTGTCCGTCTTCACGGACGTGTTCGACTGCTTCTTCCGTTTCCTGGGCCCGATCCTGGCGACGGAGGGCATCTGCGAGGAGGACACCTTCTGGCGGGCGGTGGCCGACTGCGGTCACGCGTACCAGGAGTCGATGCCTCAGCTCGCGGAGCGCTTCGCGCGGTACGACCTGTTCGCGGAGGAGTTCCAGCTGTCCTGCCTGAACCGCCTCCAGCTGCGGAACAACAAGCAGATGGTCGACCTGTCCGACCCGTCCGCCGCCCTGCAGCTGATCGGCACCCTCAAGAACCCCGTCGCGGCCTTCGCCCGGCGGTGACCCACGGGGCGGGGGCGGTATCGACACGGTCCCTCGGTACCGCCCCCTCCCCCACGGCGCGACGGCGTGGCCGCGAAGCCCGGACTGGCCCTCTTCGCGGCCGCGCCCTCGCGTGGGCGTTCCCCGAACCGCCGGAGGCGGCGTCCGCGGCACCCCCGTTGCCGCGGAAGCCGCCTCCGGCTTTCGGTTCCCCGGCCCCCTCCGCGCCAAGTGTGCGCCCGCAGGCAGGCGTTGTGGAGTCGATTTCTAGAAATGTTTTCTAGTTATCTCGCCCAGGGAACGTCCGGGGCCCGGTAGAAGCCGATGCCCTGTGCGTCGAGGCGGGGCTGCTGGGCCGCCAGCCGGCGGCTGTACGAGGTCCAGTCCAGCGAGCCCGCAGGGGACCAGCCGAGCTCCGCCAGGCCCAGGACCCGCGGGAACGCCATCAGCTCCCAGTCCGCGCGCGTCGCGACGTTCTCCGTCCACAGCGGGGCCTCCACCCCCAGGACGGCGGACTCCGGGACCCCGGCCAGGTAGGCCCCCGGGTTCCAGGAGTACGACCGCCGCACCGGTACGTACCCGGCCCACGCCAGCCCCGGCTTGGTCGCCGCCTCGTACTTCATGTCCAGATACAGCCGGTCCGCCGGCGACAGCACCAGCGGGTGGCCCGCCTTCGCCGCCGCCACCACGGCCGCCCGGTCCGCGGCCGGGGTCTTGTCGTGGCCCCAGTACTGGAGCACCGCCCCCTGCGCCGGCCGCGCCGTCGCCAGCTGGTGCCAGGCCATCACCGTCTTCCCGTACCGGCCCACCACCGCCTGCGCCCGGTCCATGAAGGCCGCGTAGTCCGCCGCCGGCGTCACGTGCGCCTCGTCGCCGCCGATGTGCAGGTACCGGCCGGGGGTCAGCTCCGCCAGCTCGCCGAGCACCTCGTCGATGAACTCGTACGTCCGCTCCTTGGCCACGCACAGGGAGCTGAAGCCCACCTTGGTCCCGGTGTACCGGGCCGGGGCCTTCCCGTCGCAGTTCAGCTCCGCGTAGGAGGCGAGCGCCGCGTTCACGTGCCCCGGCATGTCGATCTCGGGGACCACGTCCACGTACCGCGCCCCCGCGTAGGCCACCAGCTCCCGGTACTCGTCCTTCGTCCAGTGCCCGCCGGGCCCGCCGCCGACCTCGCTGCCGCCCCCGTACTCCGCCAGCCGCGGCCAGGTGTCGACCGCGAGCCGCCAGCCCTGGTCGTCGGTCAGGTGCAGGTGCAGCGTGTTCACCTTGTACTGGGCGAGCTGGTCCACGTACCTCTTGACCTGCTCCACCGAGAAGAAGTGCCGCGCGATGTCGACCATCGCCCCCCGGTACGCGAAGCGCGGCCGGTCGGTGACCGTCCCGCCCGGCACCGTCCCGGGTCCGGCCACCGGCACCAGCTGGCGCAGCGTCTGCCCCGCGCGGAAGAGGCCGGCCGGGGTCCGCGCGGTGAGGGTGATCCCGTCGGGGCCGGACTCCAGCCGGTACCCCTCGTCGCCCAGGCCCCCGGCCTCCTCGTCGATCCTGAGCCGGATCCCGTCCCCCTGCGCCCCGTCGACCACCGGCAGCGGCAGTCCGCTCGGGCCGCGCAGCTGCTCGGCGAGGAGCTCGCCCACCCGGCGGACCTCCTCGTCCGCTCCCCGGCCGGTACGGATGACCGTGCCCGCCCCGAAGGAGTACCCGGGCCCCTCCGCGCGCACGGAGACCGGCGCGGGCAGCAGCCGCTCGAAGGGGGCGAGGGCCGCGGGCGGATCGTCGCCGGGTCTGGCGTCGTCGCCGTGGGCGGCGGTGCAGGAGACGGAACCGCCCACGAGGCCGAGGGCCAGCAGGGCGCCGAGCGTGCGTCGCAGTCGCAGGACTCTCATGGCCCAGGTATAGGCCAACTGGCCCGTCCGTGACGGTGGGAGAATCGCCGGATGGCGGAAATCATCCAGAAGGACGGCACTTGGAGCTTCGACGGGGACGCGGTGCGCATCGTGCCGGGCCGCGACAAGGGGGTGGCGCTGTTGCGGCAGACCCTCGGCGAGGTGGTCGTACCGCTGCGCGCGCTCGCGGGGATCTCGTACGAGCCCAGCCGCAAGGCGGGCCGGCTGCGGCTGCGGCTGCGTGACGGCGCGGACCCCCTGCTCCAGGTGACGGGCGGACGCCTGCCGGAGGCCTCCGACCCGTACCGGCTGACCGTGGAGTCGGACCGCAGCGGGGTCGCGGAGTACTTCGTGGACGAGGTGCGCAACGCCCTGCTGCTGGACCAGGTGGACACCGGCCCGGTGGACACCTACCTGCTGCCGGGGCCGGCCGTGCCGATCGCGGTGGGCGCGGGAGACGGGACGGCGGCCTTCGACGGCGACCGGGTGGCCCTGGACTGGAACTGGACGACGGAAGAGGCCAAGCGCTCCGCCGGGCCGCGGGAATTCCGGATCGCCGACCTGCGCACGGTGGAGTGGTCCCCGTCGAAGGGGCTGGAGAACGGCTGGCTGCGCTTCACCCTGACGGGCGCCCCGCCGGCCCCGGCACCCAAGTACGACCCGCACACCGTGGAGCTCTTCGGTTTCAAGAAGGACCCGCTGATGGCCCTGGTCGCGGCGGCCGTGGCCGTACGGATGCCCCACCCGGCGGCGCCGCAGGAGGGCCCGGCCGACGCGGTCGCCGCGCCCGCGGAGCTCTCCCCGGCGGCCGCCCCCGCCGAGGACCACGACGCCCTGCTGCGGCGGCTGCGCGAGCTGGGCGATCTGCACCAGGCCGGGGTTCTGACGGCCGAGGAGTTCGCTGCGGCGAAACAGGCTGTTTTGCGGCGTTTCTAACCGGAGTCACGCATTCGCTGGTCCAGACCAGGGGGATCCTGCCCGGATTCGGGCAGGATCTTTGCGTTCGGCGCCGTTAGCCGCCAATATCTACGAGTGCTCGATCGCCGCTCGTCGCATGACGACCTCGTCGACCACCTGGTGCGCAGCACCGCGCTGCAGCGCGGTGAAGCCGCCCGGGTGGTACTCGACGTGCTCGCCTACTTCGACGAGACGACCGAGGAGTTCGTCCGCCGCCGCCACCGGGAACTGCAGTCCGGCGGAGCGGTGAACGCGGAGATCTTCGAGCGGATCGCGGCCGAGCTGCCGCACCGCGCCGTGGCGCCTCCGGAGCTCTCGCTCCGGCAGCTGCGCCGCATCGTCTACGGCTGAGCCGCCGGCGGCCGCGGGCGCGGCTGCGGGCGAGCACACGAACCGAACTTCAGGAGGGGCAAAACCGTATGTGCGGAATCGTCGGTTACATCGGCAAGCGTGACGTGGCACCGCTGCTGCTGGAGGGCCTGCAGCGGCTGGAGTACCGCGGATACGACTCCGCCGGCATCGTCGTGAACAGCCCGAAGGCGTCCACCCTGAAGGTGGTCAAGGCCAAGGGCCGCGTCCGCGAGCTGGAGTCCCGCGTCCCCAAGCGCTTCGCCGGCACCACCGGCATCGCCCACACCCGCTGGGCCACGCACGGCGCCCCGAGCGACATCAACTCGCACCCGCACCTGGACGCCGAGAACAAGGTCGCCGTCGTCCACAACGGCATCGTCGACAACGCCTCCGAGCTGCGCGCCAAGCTCGAGGCCGAGGGCGTCGTCTTCGTCTCGGAGACCGACACCGAGGTGATCGTCCACCTGATCGCCCGCTCCGAGGCCGAGTCCCTGGAGGACAAGGTCCGCGAGGCCGTCAAGGCGATCGAGGGCACCTACGGCATCGCCGTCATGCACGCCGACTTCGCCGACCGCATCGTCGTCGCCCGCAACGGCTCCCCGGTCGTCCTCGGCATCGGCGAGAAGGAGATGTTCGTCGCCTCGGACGTCGCCGCCCTGGTCGCGCACACCCGCCAGGTCGTCACCCTCGACGACGGCGAGATGGCCACCCTGAAGGCCGACGACTTCCGGACCTACACCACCAGCGGTGCCACCACCACCGCCACGCCGGAGACCGTGGAGTGGGAGGCCGCCTCCTACGACATGGGCGGCCACGACACGTACATGCACAAGGAGATCTCCGAGCAGCCCGACGCGGTCGACCGCGTGCTGCGCGGGCGGATCGACGACCGCTTCAACACCGTGCACCTGGGCGGCCTGAACCTGGACCCGCGCGAGGCGCGCGGCATCCGCCGGGTCAAGATCCTCGGCTGCGGCACCTCGTACCACGCGGGCCTCATCGGCGCCGGCCTCATCGAGGGCATGGCCCGCATCCCCGCGGACGCCGAGCCGGCCTCCGAGTTCCGCTACCGCAACCCGGTCGTGGACCCCGACACCCTCTACATCGCGGTGTCGCAGTCCGGTGAGACCTACGACGTGCTCGCGGCCGTGCAGGAGCTCAAGCGCAAGGGCGCCCGCGTCCTCGGCGTGGTCAACGTGGTCGGCTCCGCGATCGCCCGCGAGGCCGACGGCGGCGTGTACGTGCACGCCGGCCCCGAGGTCTGCGTCGTCTCCACCAAGTGCTTCACCAACACGGTCGTGGCCTTCGCGCTGCTCGCCGTGCACCTGGGCCGCATCCGGGACCTGTCGGTCACCGACGGCAAGCGGATCATCGAGGGCCTGCGCAAGCTGCCCGCGCAGATCCAGGAGATCCTCGACGGCGAAGAGGACATCAAGAAGCTCGCGGCCGAGTTCGCCGAGGCCAAGTCGATGATGTTCATCGGCCGGGTGCGCGGCTACCCGGTGGCCCTGGAGGCCTCCCTCAAGCTGAAGGAGATCTCCTACATCCACGCCGAGGCCTACCCGGCCTCCGAGCTCAAGCACGGCCCCCTCGCCCTGATCGAGCCCTCGCTGCCGACGGTCGCGATCGTTCCGGACGACGACCTGCTGGAGAAGAACCGCGCGGCGCTGGAGGAGATCAAGGCCCGCAGCGGCCGGATCCTGGCGGTCGCCCACCGCGAGCAGGAGAAGGCGGACCACACCATCGTGGTCCCGAAGAACGAGGACGAGCTGGACCCGATCCTGATGGGCATCCCGCTCCAGCTGCTGGCGTACCACACGGCCCTGGCCATGGGCCGGGACATCGACAAGCCGCGCAACCTGGCGAAGTCGGTCACCGTCGAGTAGCCGACGGCCCCCGTCACATGAGTCGGCCCCCGTGCGCGGTGCGCACGGGGGCCGATCTCATGGGGTCCCTGCGGATCCCCCGCGGATCCCGGTGGTGCTCAGCTCGCGGCGACCGCGCCGCGCCGGGACTTGCCGACGGCCATCGGCCAGTGCGCCAAGGCCGCGGTGGCCCCGTACCAGGCCAGCAGACCGGACACGGCGGCGACCCAGCCGCCCGCCTTGGCGAGCCCGCCACCTTCCATGAAGGAACCTATCGCCAGCAGGACGAGCGACAGGGTCAGCAGGCCGTAGACGCCCTGGCTGAACAGACCGCTCGCGGCGGCGACCGTGAGGGTCAGCGCGAGCATCGCGAACAGGACAAGAAACGTTCCGGCGGCTTCGTCGGAGACCGAAGCCCCCGCGCCCTTGGCCCAGGTGAACCAGAAGATGCCGAGGCCCGCGAACGCGGTGCCGTTGAACCCGTTGCCGCCGCGGTACTCCAGGAGCCCGAGGAGGAACAGGGCCGCGCCGCCGACGTACATCGCGAGCGACACGGAGTTGGCAGCGGACACACCGTCGATGACACCGGTGTGTCCGATACCGAACGCGAGAAGGGTGAGACCCAGGGCGATGTTCCCGAGGGTCGAAGTCGAGGCCGTGCTTCCCGCAGAGACACCATTGTCCACGGCGGGCTCCCTTCGATCTGCAGTTGTTTGCTGCGTCCCAGCAGCATTTATCTACCCTTTACACGAGGGCACAACCGCACAATCGGCTTAACAGAGGGTCACGGAATGACAACAACGGGTCGCTGCGCGCGCTTCGCGAGACGGCCGGCCACCGACCCGAAGATCCGGCCCACGATCCCGTGCGTGGAGCCGACCACGATGGCGTCCGCCGAATACTCCCGGCCGACCTCCTCCAGCTCATGGCAGATGTCACCACCCCGCTCGACCAGGATCCACGGCACTTCGGCCAGATAGTCCGCGCAGGCGAGCTCCAGCCCGAGCACCTCGGTGCGGTGGTCCGGCACGTCCACGAAGACGGGCGGCTCACACCCCGCCCACACGGTGGTGGGCAGCCGGTTGGCGACGTGGACGATGATCAGACCCGATCCGGAGCGCCGCGCCATCCCGATCGCGTACGCGAGGGCGCGCTCACTGGACGTGGATCCGTCGAATCCCACAACGACCCCGTGCCGGAAGGCCGGATCGCAGGGCAGGCGTGTCTGTTCCACCGCGCGCAGATCGGCGGCCGACGCGGGGTCGGCGAGGCGTTTGCGCTTGCGGTCCGCGGGTTCGGAGAATTCGTGACCGGCCATGGGTGTCTCGGCGAAGAGGTCCTTGGAGGAAGGAACAGGGGCGAAATCGGCGACGCAGGGTGACGGAGCTCTGTCCGGGAAGCATCTTCCCAAGCCCATACCCACCAGGGTACGGCGACACTCCTGTCCTGCACAGGGCTTGCCGCCCTTGGAGAGCGTCCCAGGGAGCATGCCGGAGCGAGCGCTCCTTGGCAATGACCACTGTCCCCTACAGCCAGTGACGAGACGGGGCGTCGCCACCCGTGCGCGCAGTGACCGAGCCGCGCCGCGCGGCGTTGGACACGAGTCCGACCGTCCAGGAAGAGCCCGCAGGGAGCACGCCGTGCCCGGTCATCCGGTTCACCCCGTCCAGCCAGCTCAGCCGACGCAGTCCGTCCGGTCCCTCCAGCCCGCCGACCCGGGCCCGCACTTCACCTCGTCGCCGCGTCCGGGACGCCACTCGCCCCTTCACCCGTCCGTGCAGTCCGCCGGGCGCGCCCATGACGACCCCGCGGGTGACGTGGTGCGCTGGGCCGCCTTCAGCTGCCTGCTCGTCCCCGTGGTCCTGGTCGTCTACGGAACCTCCTTCGGCGGGGCGGCCGTCGCGACCCTCGGCCTGCTGGCCGTGACGGCCGCGTGCCGGGTCCTGCTGCGCCACTCGGAGAAGGCGGAGCGGGCCGCGGCGCGGGTCCTGGCGGAGGAGCGGCCTCCGCCGTCCCGGCACCGCCGGCACTCGCGCGGCGGGGCCGGGAACCGCCGCGGCTGCCACGGCTCCGGCGCCGGGTCCCCGCACGACTGACTCATTCGCACACCCACACACGCATGTTTTCAGCCAACTTCCCGGCAGGGTGCCCTCCTTGCCGGAATGTCCCCCCACCCCCCTCACCACCAGCGACTACGAAGCCCTGGGGGCGTAGAGGCCCTACGGGTACTGGCCACAGCCGGGTCGCGGACTTCCCATTCGGGTAGCGGAGCGGAACGCTTACTGATCGAATGCTTTTCGCCAAGTTGAGAAGTCGACATAGCGCTGCGTGCTGAACTTGTCACGCCGACACCACGGGACGCAGTAGATTCGATCATGTATTTACGGCGGGGGATCCACGTGCAAGGCCGAGGGGAAACGTGCAGGTGCGACCAGACCAAGGAGTCGCGACACCCAAGGGGGGCTTAGCGCCATGAGCCAGGATTCCACCGCCGTCGTCACAGACGCCGGCCGGAAGCTCGCGGGGCGTCGCCGCAGGGAGATCGTCGCGGTGCTGCTCTTCAGCGGCGGACCGATCTTCGAGAGCTCCATTCCACTTTCCGTGTTCGGCATTGACCGGCAGGACGCGGGAGTTCCACGCTATCGACTGCTCGTGTGCGCCGGTGAGGACGGTCCGCTCAGGACCACCGGCGGACTCGAACTGACCGCGCCATACGGGTTGGAGGCGATCGCCCGGGCAGGCACGGTCGTCGTTCCCGCCTGGCGCTCCATCACCTCACCGCCGCCTCCCGAGGCGCTGGACGCACTGCGTCTGGCGCACGAGGAGGGGGCCCGGATCGTCGGACTGTGCACGGGAGCCTTCGTGCTCGCCGCCGCCGGTCTGCTGGACGGCCGGCCCGCGACGACGCACTGGATGTACGCGCCGACGCTGGCCAAGCGGTACCCGTCCGTCCATGTCGATCCGCGCGAACTGTTCGTCGACGACGGCGACGTGCTCACGTCCGCGGGCACCGCGGCCGGAATCGACCTGTGCCTGCACATCGTGCGCACGGACCACGGCAGCGAGGCGGCCGGGGCCCTGGCCCGCAGGCTCGTCGTGCCGCCGCGCCGCACGGGCGGACAGGAGCGCTATCTCGACCGGTCGCTGCCGGAGGAGATCGGCGCCGACCCGCTGGCCGAGGTCGTCGCCTGGGCGCTGGAGCACCTCCACGAGCAGTTCGACGTGGAGACCCTGGCGGCCCGCGCCTACATGAGCAGGCGCACCTTCGACCGCCGGTTCCGCTCGCTCACCGGCAGTGCGCCGCTGCAGTGGCTGATCACCCAGCGGGTGCTCCAGGCACAGCGGCTGCTGGAGACCTCCGACTACTCGGTCGACGAGGTCGCCGGGCGCTGCGGGTTCCGCTCGCCGGTCGCCCTGCGGGGTCACTTCCGGCGGCAGCTGGGGTCCTCCCCGGCCGCCTACCGCTCCGCCTACCGGGCACGCCGGCCGCAGGCCGACGTCGCGCAGGTGGCCGAGATCTCGGGGCCGGTTCCGCACCAGCGCACTCCGCAGCCCCACCGGGCGGCGGCGGCCCTGGCCGCGGCTGGCCCGACGGTGACGGAGCTCTACGCCCCGGGCCGGGTCCTGCGGGAACACGCGTAACCCCACTACGGGTACGACGAACGGGAGTCCCCCATCGGTCACCGCCGATGGGGGACCTTCCGCATATGCGATCCGCTCCGCAGGGGACCGCATAAGGTGGGACACATGAACGATCGCATGGTGTGGATCGACTGCGAGATGACCGGGCTCTCGTTGACGGACGACGCACTTATCGAGGTGGCCGCACTGGTCACCGACTCGGAGCTCAACGTGCTCGGCGAAGGCGTGGACATCGTGATCCGCCCGCCGGACGCGGCCCTGGAGACCATGCCCGACGTGGTGCGCGAGATGCACACCGCCTCGGGGCTGCTCGACGAGCTGGCCGGCGGGACCACCCTCGCGGATGCCGAGGCACAGGTCCTGGCGTACGTGCGCGAGCACGTGAAGGAGCCCCGCAAGGCGCCCCTCTGCGGGAACTCGGTCGGCACCGACCGCGGCTTCCTGCTGCGCGACATGGCCGCGCTGGAGAGCTACCTGCACTACCGGATCGTGGACGTGTCCTCGGTCAAGGAGCTGGCACGCCGCTGGTACCCGCGGGCGTACTTCAACAGCCCGCCGAAGAACGGCAACCACCGGGCGCTGGCGGACATCAAGGACTCCATCACCGAGCTGCGCTACTACCGGGAGGCGGTCTTCGTGCCGCAGCCAGGGCCCGACTCGGACACGGCCCGGACCATCGCCGCCAAGCACGCCGCGCCGGGCGCGTAGGACCACCCGGAGGGGGCGCGGGAAAGGGTGGAGCGAGCACCCTCCCGGACCCTGTACCCTTTTCTTCGGCCGGTCGGTTTTCCGACCGGACATGGTGGGTGTAGCTCAGTTGGTAGAGCACCTGGTTGTGGTCCAGGTGGCCGCGGGTTCAAGTCCCGTCACTCACCCTGTGGGAAGGCCCCGATCGCGAAGGCGATCGGGGCCTTCTGCGTTCCTGCCTTACGAGGACTCGCGGACCACCAGCCGGTTCGGCAGGACGACGGACGCCTCGGCCGTCTCCCCGGCGATCCTCGCCAGCAGCACCTGCGCCATGGTGCGGCCCATCTCCTCGATCGGCTGCCGGACGCTGGTCAGCGGCGGGTCCATGTGCCGGGCCACCACCGAGTCGTCGAAACCGACCAGGGCCACGTCCTGCGGTGTCCGGCGGCCGGCCGCGCGCAGCTCCCGCAGGGCGCCCGCCGCCATGACGTCCGAGGCGGCGAAGACCGCGTCGAGGCCGGGGCGGCGTTCCAGCAGCTCGCGCATGGCCCGGCGGCCGCCGTCCTCGGTGAAGTCGCCGACCGCGATCAGCAGCTCGTCGACGGGGCGGCCGTCGGCGGCCAGGGCCTGCCGGTAGCCGTCGAGGCGGCACTGGGCCCCGTACACGTCCAGCGGTCCGGTGATCGTGGCGATCGTGCGGCGGCCCCGCGCGAGGAGGTGGCGTACGGCCTCGGCCGCGCCCGCCAGGTTGTCGGAGTCCACGGACGGCAGCGTCTCGGCGGCGGAGCGCCGGCCGCTGATCACCGTCGGGATGCCGAGCTCGGCCAGCAGCTCCGGCAGCGGGTCCCCGGCGTGGACGGAGACGAGCAGGACGCCGTCCACGCGGTGCCCGGACAGGTACTGGGCGAGGCGGCGGCGCTCGCGGTCGCTGCCGGCCAGGGTCAGGACGAGCTGGACGTCGGTCTCGGCGAGGGCGGCGCCGACCCCGCGGACCACTTCGGAGAAGTAGGGCTCGGCGAAGAAGCGGGCCTCGGGCTCCGGGATGACGAGGGCGATGGCGTCGTTCCGGTTGGCCGCCAGCGCCCGCGCGGCGCGGTTCGGTACGTACCCCAGCTCCGCCACCGCGGCCTCGACGGCGGCCCGGGTATGCTCGCTGACCTTGGGGGATCCGTTGATCACCCGGGAGACCGTGCCGCGCCCTACCCTGGCGCGCGCCGCGACCTCCTCCAGCGTGGGCCGTCCCCCGCTGCGCCCGTGCCCGTTCATGACTTCCTCCCGGTGGTGAATCTACCTCTTGACGACTATGGGAGCGCTCCCACACTGTGTCACAGAACACCCGGCACGTTCCGTCCTTCAGGGAGGATGCACATGCGAGCCCAAGCCCGAGTGCGAAGAAACCTCGTCACGGTGGTCACCACGGTAGGAGCGGCCGCCCTGCTGCTCGCGGGTTGCGCGCAGGACCCGGCCGAGAAGCCCGACGCCGGCGCCCCGGCCGGTGACAAGGCGAAGACCACCCTCACCGTCGGGGTCTTCGGGGCCTTCGGCCTCAAGGAAGCCGGGCTCTACGACGAGTACATGGCGCAGAATCCCGGGATCCGGATCGAGCAGACCTCCATCGAGCGCAACGAGAACTACTACCCCCAGCTCCTCACCCACCTGGGAACGGGCAGCGGGCTCGCGGACATCCAGGCCGTCGAGGTCAACAACATCGCCGAGATCACCGCCACCCAGGCCGACAAGCTCGTCGACCTCGGCAAGGCGCCGGGCGTCGACAAGGCCGCGTACCTGCCGTGGAAGTGGGCGCAGGGCACGGCGAGCGCGGCGAAGGGCGGGGCCACGGTCGGCCTCGGCACCGACATAGGCCCGCAGGGCATCTGCTACCGCAAGGACCTCTTCGAGGCGGCCGGGCTGCCCACGGACCGGGCCGCGGTCGGGGCGCTGTGGGCGGGCGACTGGAACAAGTACCTGGAGACGGGCCGGGCGTACAAGGCGAAGGCCGGCGACGGGAAGGCCTTCGTGGACTCGGCGTCGGGCGTGATGGCGGCGGTGACCGGGAGCAGCGCCCAGCGGTTCTACGACGAGCAGGGCAAGGTCGTCTACAAGACCAACCCGGCGGTGCGCGGGGCCTTCGACCTGGCGGCCTCCTTCGCCACCGACGGGCTGAGCGCCAAGCTCCAGCAGTTCACCCCGGGCTGGGACCAGGGCTTCGCGAACGGCTCCTTCGCGACGGTCTCCTGCCCGGCCTGGATGCTCGGCTACATCCAGGACAAGGCGGGACCGGCGGGCAAGGACAAGTGGGACGTGGCGCAGGCGCCGAAGCCCAGCAACTGGGGCGGCTCCTTCCTCGTGGTGCCGAAGGCCGGCAAGCGCGCCCAGGAGGCGGCGAAGCTGGCGGCCTGGCTGACGGCCCCGGAGCAGCAGGCGAAGCTCTTCGAGAAGCGGGGCAGCTTCCCGAGCGCGAGCGCCGCGTACAGGCTGCCGTCGGTGTCGGGCGCGCAGCACGCGTACTTCGGCGGCGCCCCCATCGGCGAGATCTTCGCGAAGGCGGCGCAGGGCGTGCCGGTGACGGTGGTCGGCCCGAAGGACCTGGTGATCTCGCAGAACCTGGCGGACATCGGCATGCTCCAGGTCGACCAGAAGGGCCGTTCGCCGCAGGAGGGCTGGGAGGCCGCCGTGAAGGCGATCGACAACGCCCTGGACCAGTGAGGCGCCGGTGACGGACGAGACCGCTGTCCTGTCCCCCTCCGCCGTCGGCCCGAAGCGGCCGACGGCGGAGGGGGGCGGCCGGGGCCGGCCGGGCCAGGTGTGGCGCTCGCGCCGCTACCGCTGGGACCTGCGCTTCAGCCCCTACGCCTTCGTGGCGCCCTTCTTCCTCTTCTTCGCCGCCTTCGGGCTGTTCCCGCTGCTCTACACGGGCTGGGCGGCGCTGCACCAGGTGGAGCTGACCGATCCGGACAGCATGACGTGGGTGGGGCTGAAGAACTTCACCCGGCTGTGGGACGACGAGTTCTTCTGGAACGCGCTGCGCAACACCTTCACCATCGGGCTGCTGTCCACGGTTCCGCAGCTGGCGATCGCGCTCGGCCTGGCCCATCTGCTCAACTACAAGCTGCGCGGCTCCGCCTTCTTCCGGGTCGCGCTGCTCACCCCGTACGCGACCTCGGTGGCGGCCGCGACCCTCGTCTTCGTGCTGCTCTTCGGCCGGGACTACGGGATGGTCAACTGGGCGCTCTCGGCGGTCGGTTTCGGGGCGGTCGACTGGCAGAACGGCACCTTCGCCTCACAGTTGGCGGTGTCCACCATCGTGATCTGGCGGTGGACCGGCTACAACGCGCTGATCTACCTGGCCGCCATGCAGGCCGTGCCGGGCGAGCTGTACGAGTCCGCCGCGCTGGACGGGGCCTCGCGCTGGCAGCAGTTCCGGCACGTCACGGTGCCCTCGCTGCGCCCGACGATCTTCTTCACCTGTGTCGTGTCGACGATCGGGGCGACGCAGCTGTTCGGGGAGCCGCTGCTGTTCAACGGCGGCGGGGCTGCGACGGGAGGTTCGGACCATCAGTTCCAGACGCTCGGCCTGTACCTGTACGAGCAGGGCTGGGTGAACCTGCACCTCGGCCGGGCCTCGGCGATCGCGTGGGCGATGTTCCTGATCCTGCTGCTGATCGCCGGGGCGGCGCGGCTGCTGCGCGGACGGAAGGACTCCCGATGAGATCACTGCGCGCGGGCCGGCTCACGTACCTGGTGCTCGGACTGTTCACGGCGGGCTCGCTCTTCCCGCTCGTGTGGACGGCGATCGCGGCCTCCCGCAACAGCACGCGGCTGGCGCAGACCCCGCCGCCGTTCTGGTTCGGCGGGAACCTGGGGCGCAACCTCCAGGTCGCCTGGACCGACGCCAACATGGGCACCGCCCTGCTGAACACGGTGATCGTGGCGGGCACGGTCACCGCGGGCACCGTGCTGTTCTCCACCCTGGCGGGCTTCGCCTTCGCCAAACTCCGCTTCCGCGGCCGCCGGACGCTGATGACGCTGGTGGTCGGGACGATGCTGATCCCGCCGCAGCTGAGCGTGGTGCCGCTCTACATGCTGATCGCGAAGCTGTCGTGGACCGACCAGCTCCAGGCGGTGATCCTGCCGACCCTGGTGGGCGCCTTCGGGGTGTTCTTCATGCGCCAGTACCTGGTGCACGCGCTGCCGATCGAGCTGGTGGAGGCGGCGCGCACCGACGGGGCGAGTTCCCTGCGGGTCATGTGGCACGTGGTGTTCCCGGCGGCCCGGCCGGCGATGGCGGTGCTGGGGATGCTGACCTTCGTCATGGCCTGGAACGACTTCTTCTGGCCGATCGTCGCGCTGACCCAGAACGGCAGCCCGACGGTGCAGGTGGCCCTCACCGGGCTCGGCCGGGGCTACATACCGGACCAGTCGGTCATCATGGCGGGCGCGCTGCTGGGCACGCTCCCGCTGCTGCTGGTGTTCATCGTCTTCGGCCGCCAGATCGTCGGCGGCATCATGCAGGGAGCGGTCAAGGGATGACGGACATGCGATTCCCCGAGGGGTTCCTCTGGGGCACGGCCACGGCGGCCTTCCAGATCGAGGGCGGGTCCGCCTCGCGGGGGCCCTCGATCTGGGACACCTTCTGTGCCACGCCGGGGAAGGTGCACGGCGGGCACACGGGCGACGTGGCGGCCGACCACCTGCGGCTGTGGCGCGAGGACGTCCGCCTGATGGCCGAACTCGGGCTGGGGGCGTACCGGTTCTCGGTGTCCTGGCCGCGCGTGCTGGCCGGCGGGATCGGCTTCTACGACGCGCTCGTCGACGAGCTGCTCGCCCACGGGATCACCCCCTGCGTGACCCTCTACCACTGGGACCTGCCGCAGGAGCTGGAGGCCGCGGGGGGCTGGCCCGAACGGGAGACGGCCTACGCCTTCGCCTCGTACGCCTCCCAGGTCGCGGAGGTACTGGCCGACCGGGTGGAGCTCTGGACCACGCTCAACGAGCCCTGGTGCAGCGCCTTCCTCGGCTACGCCTCCGGGGTGCACGCCCCGGGCCGCACCTCCCCCGCCGACTCGCTGCGCGCCGCCCACCACCTGAACGTGGCCCACGGCCTGGCCGCCGCCGCGCTGCCCGCCCGGTCCCGGGTCGGCATCGCCCTCAACCCCAGCGCGGTGCGGCCGCTGACCCCCTCGGCGGCCGACGCGGACGCCGCGCGCCGTATCGACGCGCTCGCCAACCGGATCTTCACCGGGCCGCTGCTGCACGGCGCCTATCCGCAGGACCTGCTGGCGGACACCGCCGCGGTGACGGACTGGTCCTTCGTCCGCGCCGGCGACGAGGCGCTGATCCACCAGCCGCTGGACTTCCTCGGCGTGAACTACTACACCCCGGCGGTGGTGTCGGCGGCGCCCGACGGGGACGGCCCGCGCGCCGACGGCCACGGCGGTACGGCCCACTCCCCCTGGCCCGCGGCGGACACGGTGGCCTTCCACCAACCGCCGGGCGAGCGCACCGACATGGGCTGGTCGATCGACCCGAGCGGCCTGTACGACCTGCTGATGCGCTTCACCCGCGAGGCGCCCGGCCTTCCGCTGCTGGTCACCGAGAACGGTGCCGCGTACGCCGCGGACGTGCACGACCCGCTCCGCATCGCGTACCTGGAGGCCCATCTCGCCACCATCCACCGCGCCTTGGCGGACGGCGCCCCCGTCGAGGGCTACTTCCTGTGGTCGCTGCTGGACAACTTCGAATGGTCCTACGGCTACAGCAAGCGCTTCGGCATCGTGCACGTGGACTACGAGACCCAGGCCCGCACCCCGCGCTCCAGCGCCCACTGGTACGCCCGGCTGGCCCGCGAGGGGGCCTTCTGACAGCCGGGCGCGGGGCACCGGTCAGCGGAAGGCCGGTGCGGAGCGGGCTGCCCAGTCGGCGAAGGGACGGGGAGCCCGGCCGAGGATCCGCTCGACGGCGGGGCTCGGTATCAGCTCGGCCGGCAGCGGTTCGCCGAGGATCCCCAGGGTGCCCTCCACTACAGGCTCGGGCATGAAGGTCAGCATCTGGGCGCGGGCCTCCTCCCGGGTCTGCTCGACGAACCGAACGGGCTCGCCCAGGGCCGCGGCTATCGCCTCGGCCCTTTCCCTCGGGGTCACCAGGGCGGGCCCGTTGAGCTCGTAGCTCCGCCCCGTGTGGCCGGGCTCGCGCAGGACCGCGGCGGCGACCTCGGCGACATCCGCCGGGTCGACGGTCGGGAGCCCGACGTCGCCGAACGGCGCGGCGGCCGTGCGCCGCGTACGTATCGTCTCGGCCCAGGCGAAGGCGTTGGAGTTGAGGCCGCCCGAGCGCAGGATCGTCCACTCCAGGCCGCTGCGGCGGACGGCTTCCTCGAACCGCGCGGGGTGGCGGTAGACCTCCGGGCGTGTCCCGGCGCCCTGGGAGGAGAGCAGTACGACCCGCCGTACCCCGGCTGCCCCGGCCCGGTCGAGGATGCCCTGCGGATCCTCGCCGGCGATGAGCAGGAACAGCGCGTCGGCCCCGTCCAGCGCGGGGCGCAGGCTCTCCGGTTCGGCGAGGTCGCCCTGGTGGTGGCGGACCCCGTCGGGCATCCGCGCCGACCGCCGGGAGACTGCGGTCACCTGCTCGCTGCCCTCGGCGAGGATCCGCACGAGTTCCCCTCCGACGTTCCCCGTCGCGCCCGTCACTACGATCATGGCGATCCTCCATGTGAGTTAGTTGACTGACTTAGTTACGACCATAGCCCCTCTCCTATCACTCGTCTACAGTTAGTCAGGTGACTGACTCAAAGAAGGCCTCGCGGGCGTCCGGCAAGCGCGAGCGGCTGGCGTCCGCCGCGGCCCAGGTGCTCCACGCGCAGGGCATCGCCCAGACCACGCTCGCGGACATCGCCCAGGCGGCGGAGGTCCCGGTGGGCAACGTCTACTACTACTTCAAGACCAAGGACCAGCTGGTCGAGGCCGCGATCGACGCGCACGCCCAAACCCTGCGGGGGCTGATCGCCGCCCTCGGCGAACTCCCCACCCCCCAGGACCGCCTGAAGGCCCTGCTGAACGGCTGGGTCGAACAGCGCGAGCTCACCGCCCAGCACGGCTGCCCCACCGGCACCCTCGCCTCCGAACTCGACAAGCGCGCCGACGGACTGGACCGGTCGATCGCCGCCGTCATGCAGACCCTGCTCGACTGGACCGAGCGGCAGTTCCGGGAGATGGGCCGCACCGACTCCCGCGAACTCGCGGTCGCCCTGATCGCCGCGTACCAGGGAATCTCCCTGCTCACCAACACCTTCCGCGACCCGGACCTCATGACCACCGAGGTCCGCCGCCTGGAGCGCTGGATCGACTCCCTCACCTGAGGTCACGCGCCGTGGCGCTCAGGCCGCGAAAGCGTCGGCGTGGTCCTTCGCCCAGGTCTCGAAGGTGCGCGCCGGATGGCCGGTGAGGCACTTGACGCTGTCGGTGATCTCGGCCGGGAGGCCGTCCGCGGAGGCCCAGAAGTCGAGCAGGGCATCGGCGTAGGGGCCGGGTATGTAGCCCTCGACCTCGGACTTCCACTGCTCGGCGGAGACGGCTTCGAAGGGTATGGACCGTCCGAGCACCTCGCCGAGTATCGCGAGCTGGGTCGCGAAGGTCAGCGACTGCGGGCCGGTCAGGGTGTAGGCGCGGCCGGCGAGGGCGGGGTCGGTGAGGACGGCGAAGGCCGCCTCGGCCAGGTCGGCCTCGTGAAGGGGGTCGCAGTAGGCGCCGGGGTAGGGCAGATGGACCGGACGGCCGGACTTCAGCGACCAGGCCCAGCCCTGGGCATTGCTCGCGAAGGAGCCCGGGCGCAGCAGGGTGGTGCGCAGCGGGGAGGCCGACAGGGCCTGTTCGACGGCGAGATGGGACGCGGACAACGGGCTGCCGGCGGCGTCGGGGGCGAGCACCGAGGAGGAGGACAGGAGCACGACATGCTCGACCCCCGCGGTGCCGGCCTCCTTGACGAAGGCGTCGATCGCGGAGGCCTCCGCGTAGAGGAAGACGGAGCCGACGCCGGCGAGGGCGCCGGGGAAGGTCGACGGATCGGTGAGATCGCAGTGGACCGCATCGGGGGTGGCCCGCTCGCGGGAGCCGAGACGGTACGGGACGCCGTGGGCATCGAGAAGAGCGCGGAGACCGCGGGCGACGGCGCCGCGGCCGCCGGTGACGAGAATCGACATGGCTGACTGGTTCCTCATCTGGAGTTGGGGATAGAATCCACATGTGACGCAGATTCTGTGCGACACATTCTCTGCGTCACACAGTTAAATTTGAAGCACGGAGGAGCCGATGTCAACCGATCCCACTCGTACGAGTGGTGCGGACTGGAGCCGCGCCGAGCTGCTCGCGCGCATCGTCACCGAGAGCCAGCGGCACTACGCCGACTACTCCCTCTTCAACCAGGCCATGGCCGACCACGTCGGCCTCCACCCCACCGACATGCAGTGCGTCGCCCTCCTCGACATGGAGCCCGAACCCGTCAGCACCGGCGACATCGCCCGCCTGACCGGCCTGACCTCCGGTTCCGCCACCCGCCTCGTCGACCGCATGGTCAAGGCGGGCATCGTCGAGCGGCATGCCGACCCGAACGACCGCCGCCGCTCCCTCGTCTCCCTCTCGCCCGAGGCCCGCGAGCGCATCGGCGCGGCCTGGGACACCCCCGGCCGCGCCTTCGGCGCCGTACTCGAGAGCTACACCGACACCGAGCTCGCCGTCATCGCCGACTACCTGCACCGCGCCGCCGAGGTCGGCCGGGCCCAGGCCAAGCGGCTCAACTCGGGGGAAACCGGCTGACGGTGACCTGACCGTGCGGCTGCGGCTGCGGCTGCGGCTGCCGCTGCCGCTGCCGCTGCCGCTGCCGGCGGTGTCCGGCCTGTGGGGAGCGGTCTTCGCCGTCGCGGGCATCGGACTGGCCGTCGCACCCCACCCGATCGCGCTGTTCGGGCTGGTGGAACGGGCCGGTCCGGGGGAGCGGATGGGCGAGGCCATGACCGTGGTCGGCAGTGGCCTGATCCTCGGCCAGGCGCTGGCCGCGGCGGCCGCGGGGCCGCTGGCGAGCGCGTACGGCTCTCGGGCGGCCTTCGCCGTCTCGTGCGCCGCGGTGGCCGCCTCCGCGGTACTGGCGCGGGTCGGCTGCGCCGCTCTTGCGGGGCCTGGCTGCCCCGCTCGGGCAGGGGCCGGATGCGGCGGGGCCGGTGGTGACGGGGCAGGTTGCCTCCGGCGGGACGGCAGGAGCGGGGCCGGTTGGGACGGGGCCGGGCGCCGGGTGGCTGCGCCGCTCGGGCCGGGCTTTGGGCGGGGCCGGTTGGGACGGGGCTGCGCGCCGGGTGGCTGCGCCGCTCGGGCCGGGCGCGTGGGGGCCGGTTGTGCCGGGGTCGGGCGCGCGCCAGGGCGTCTCCTCGGGCGCCGAACGTGTCGAGGGGTCGGAGCGTCTGGGCACCTTGCGTTCGACGCCCTGCGGGGATCACCCCGACACACACCCGACCCCGGCCCAACCGGCCCGGCTGCTACTCCAGGCCCTGCGACCTTGCCGCACAAATGCAGCCCCGCCGGCGTTTGAGTGGGGGTCCCCCCGGACGAAGTCTGGGGGAGGGTCCCGGCGGAGCCCCGGCGACGGCGCCGTGCGTCGGGACTGCTGCGGTACGGCCGGCCAGGCCAAAAGCACACACCCGGCCCCGGCCCAGTCGGCGGGCACCCGGGCTGAGGCACCCCGTCAGGGCGAGGATTGCATCGCCGCCAGGCCCTTCGCCAGGTCCTCGGCGTTCATGACGGGGGCCACCTCCAGCTCGGCGTTGAACTGCAGGAACATGTCCTCCATCAGCGCCGGCATCCGCGAGCTGTCGTCCAGGTCGAAGACCATCCAGCAGGAGCGGACGCCCTCGTGCAGACCAAAGTAGGCCGCCTCCGGCTTCACCGTGTCCATCAGCTTCTTGACCGCCTGGGGCAGCGAGCCGGTCTTGACGCCCTCGTTGGTGGCGGCCGTGTCAAAGTGCGCCCTGAGCATGACTCTCATGCGTGGCTCCTTCCGTCACGCCCACCCTCGGCGCGGCCCGGAGGCGCGGCAACATATGCGCCCCCGTCCGTGCGGGGCCTGCCTGACGGTTCAGCGGCCGTCAGGCGGAAGGCGCCCCCTGGAGGTGGAAGTTGAAGTCCGTGTGCCCGAGGGAGCCCATCAGCCGGAGCCAGACGGGCAGCATCTCGGCGCCCCGCGCCGTCTCGATCCCGCCCAGGTCCAGGATGCTCCGCTCCGGCCAGCCGAAGGAGCCGAGCAGCTCCCGTACGGCCTTCTTCGCGTCCGCGTCCTCACCCGAGAGGAAGACGTGCTGCTCGCCGGCGACCCGGCCGGGATCGACCATGACCAGGCAGTTCATCGTATTCAGCGTCTTGACGACCCGCAGTCCCGGGAAGGTGCGCTGGATCAGCTCGCCCAGGCTGTCGGTGTCCACCGGGTCCAGGCGCGGCGGGAAACCCCGCGAGAAGTCCAGCGGGTTCGCGACGTCGATCAGGATCTTGCCGTCCAGGTGCGCGACGTCCCCCGCCGTCAGCGCGGCGATGCCGACCTGCCCGCCGGTGACGATGACCAGGGTGTCGCCGTCCCGCGCGGCCTCCGCGAAGCCGGCGAGCCGCACCCCGGGCCGCCCCGCCTGCCAGTCGGCGTACTCGGCGCGCCCGGCGGTCGCCCCGGGGTCCCGGGTGCCGATGACCACCTGATTCCTTCCGATCGGCCGGAGAATCCCGGCTGGTCCAGGATCCCCACGTCGTGGAAGAACCGGTAGCGGGGCGAGGAGACCGCCGAAGACGCGGGTGTCCATGGCGCGGACCGTACCGAGACGGGCAGGGGCAGCCCGCTGGGTCCTGTCCGGGTGATCTTCGTGGATCAGGCCGCGGGGTCCGGTGCGGTGCATCGCAAGGCGGAGGGGCGCAGCTCGTACGTGGCCGTACTCGCGCGCTCCGACGACGCGGCGCGGTGCCGTGCCAGGCTCCGTGGGCCCGCGAAGACCGCCCGGACAGGGCCTAGCCGCGCCCCCGGTTGCGTCGGTTGCCGCGCCGGCCGCGGACCGCCCGCCCGCCGCCCGGGCCGCCGAGGGTCCGGCCGTCCAGGCCGATCCACACCCGCACCTCGGTACCGCCGAGCACCGAGCGCCCCAGCCGTACGTCGCCGCCCGTCGACTCCGCGACGCGGCGCACGATGTCCAGGCCCAGGCCGGTCGATCCGTCGCGGCCGCCGTCGTTGCCGCGGCGCAGGGCCGCCTCCGGGTCGGCGATGCCGGGTCCCGCGTCCGACACGAGCACGATCACCGCGTCACCGGCGTCGTGGACGTCCACGGAGAAGGGCGTGCCCTCGGGGGTGTGCCGGAAGACGTTGCCGAGCATGGCGTCGAGGGCGGCGGCGAGCTCGGGCCGGGCCACGGGGATCCGTACCGTACGGTCCACTCCCGCGAGCCGCACCTCGCGGCCCTCGTCCTCCGCGAGCGCCGACCAGAAGTCCATCCGGTCGCGGATCACCTCGGAGGCGTCACAGCCGGCGCCCGCCCCGACCAGGCCGGTGGCCGGGCGCTGCTCGCGCGCCGTACGGATGATCGTGTCGACCTCGCGCTCCAGTTGCTCCACCGCGGCCCGGGTCTGCTCGGCGGCCGGGCCGTCCCCGAGCGAGGCCGTGTTGAGCCGCAGCACCGTCAGCGGCGTCCGCAGCCGGTGCGAGAGGTCCGCGGCCAGCTCCCGCTCGTTGGCGAGGAGTTCCACCACCTGGTCCGCCATCGCGTTGAACGCGACGGCCGCCGAGCGGAGTTCCTTCGGCCCCACCTCCGGGACCCGCGCCCCGAGCCGGCCCTCGCCCAGCTGGTGCGCGGCGTCCGCGAGCCGCTCGGCCGGCCGCACCAGCCGGGCGCCGAGCCGGTCGGCGACCCCCACCGAGCCCACGATCAGCGCGAGCCCGACGCCCGCGAGCACCACCCAGGCCGTCGCGACGCCGTTGCTGACCTCGCTCTCCGGTACGAAGATCTCCACCACCGCGATGTCCCCGGAGCCGAGCGCGGTCGGCTGGAGCAGCGCGGAACCCCCACCCGCCACCGAGGCCGTCGTGGCCCGCCCGATCCGCCGGGTCTCGGCGACGGCGTGCTCGCCCGCCCGGCCCCGGCCGATCTCCACCGGCGCGCTGTCGCCGATGGCGGGCACGTGGACGGCCATCCGCCGGGCGGCGCCCGTCTGCGTGGACTCCACGGCCTTCTGCAGCTGGACCGGGTCGGTGGTGATGGACAGGGTCGGCCCGATGGTGGCGGCCTGCCGTTCGGCGTTGGAGAAGGCCCGGTCGCTGGCCATCTCCTGGACGACGAGCCCGAGCGGCACGGCGAAGGCCACGACCACCATGGCCGTGACCGCGAGGCACACCTTGACGAGCGCCCATCTCATCGCGGCATCACTGCGGCGGCTCCAGCTTGACGCCCACACCCCGCAGCGTGTGCAGGTACCGCGGGCGGGCGGCGGTCTCGCCGAGTTTGCGGCGCAGCCAGGACAGGTGGACGTCGATGGTCTGGTCGTCCCCGTACGACTGCTGCCAGACCTCGGCGAGCAGTTCGCGCCGGGCCACGACCACCCCGGGCCGCCCGGCGAGGAAGGCCAGCAGGTCGAACTCCCGCCGGGTGAGGTCCAGTACGGTCCCGTCGAGCTCGGCCTGGCGGCGCAGCGGGTCGATGGCGAGCCCGCCGACGCGCAGGACGCGCGAGGGGGGTTCGGCGCCGGTGGCGGCCCGGGAGCGGCGCAGGACGGCGGCCATGCGGGCGGAGAGGTGCTCCACGGAGAACGGTTTGGTCAGGTAGTCGTCGGCGCCGTCGTTGAGCAGCCGGACGATCTCGGCCTCGTCGTCGCGCGCGGTGGCGATGATCACGGGCACGTCGGTGATGCCGCGCAGCATCTTGAGCGCTTCCGACCCGTCCAGGTCGGGCAGTCCGAGGTCGAGGATGACCACGTCGAAGCGGTGGTGCGCGACCTCGCGCAGGGCCTCCAGGGCCGTGCCGACGCTCCGCACGGTGTGCGAGGCCTCGGTCAGGTGCCGGATGAGGGCGGAACGTACGAACTGGTCGTCCTCGACCACGAGCACACTTGCCATGGCTCGCACCGTAGTCCATTCGAGGGACCCAGCGGGGTGTCGGGCTGCTCTTGTGACGGGTGGTGCAGTATGTGCCCTGATGCGACGAGGACTTCTTCATGCCATGGCTTGGACGCTGGCGACCGGGGCGGCGGTGACGCTGTCCTGGTGGGGCGTGCACAGCGTCATGTCGGGGACGGCCTACGATCCGCCGCTCGCGGTGCCGCTCGCCACCCAGCCGCTGTCCTCTTCGACGCAGCGCGCGCAGCCGCCGGACACCCCGGCGCAGTCCGCGTCCGCCTCGCCGTCGCCCTCCGCCTCGCCGGCCCCGGCCGCGCCGTCGTCCGCGGGGGCCTCCCCCGGCAAGCCGTCCCAGACGCCCGCGGCCACCCCGTCCCCCTACGGACGGGGGGAGGGGCAGGATCCGGGCAAGGTGAAGGCGTATCCGGTCTCCGGCGGCCGGGTCGTCTTCTCCCTGGGCGCGTCCTCCGCCGAGCTGGTCTCGGCGACGCCGGCGGCCGGCTGGCGGATGCAGGTGTGGAAGCAGGACTTCTGGATCCGGGTCACCTTCACCCGTGACGGCCGCGAGGTGTCGGTGTTCTGCACCTGGCACGACCACCCGCCGCTGGTGGAGATCGTCGACCCCTGAGCCGGACCCCGGACCGTTCCGGGCGGGAGCCTCAGGCCGGGACCGTGCCCACCAGCACGAACTCGTTGTAAGGGAAGACCTTGCCCATCGGGCGGGGGAAGGGGAAGGAGTAGGTCCGCCGGACCGCTATCCCGGCCTTGGCGGCGTGGCTGCGCAGCTCCTCGAAGCCGACCCAGCGGATGTGGGTGGCGTCGGACCGGAAACCGACCTCCTGCGGGGTGATCATGACGACCGCCCCGCCCGGCTTGACCAGCGGAAGGTACTGCTCCAGCAGCGTCGCCGCCGTGCCCTCCTCCACGTGCTCCAGCACGTGCGCGACCAGCAGGCTGTCGAAGGACCCGGGACCGCAGTCCGGCGCGGCGGCCAGCCCGTCGGGGGTGTAGGCGTTCAGTCCGCGCTCGCGGCAGGTCTGCACCGAGTGCGGGTTGTGGTCGACGCCGACGCTGTCCGGGCCGCAGTTGAGCAGGTTCCGCCCCAGCCCGCAGCCGATGTCGAGGACCCGGCCCAGCTGCAGTCGCTGCAGGTTCCAGCGGTACGGCGCCTGCGTGGGCAGCAGCCGCTTGATTCCGGACTGCTCGAGACGCGCCAGCCGCTGGGTGTAGTCGGAGCCGGCGGTGCTCGGGGTACTCGGGGTGCCGGGGGTGGGGGCACCGGGGGTTGCGGGGAAATCAGACATTGCCTTGCCGTCTCCTGAACGCGTCGTAGGAGGGCAAGCCCTCCCAGGGGTTCACAGGCTACGCAGGGCGGCCGTCCGCCGGGAGTACTCCGGGGATCTTTGTAGGTAACTGCGCCATCCGCATGCGTCACCGGTCCGCCACCGCGCGGGAATCCCGCGCCGGGAGACCCGCGCGGCTACCGGAAGACCGAGGGGGGCGGCTGCGGCGAGGCCACCGCGGAGGCGTCGGCGACCGGGGCCGCGCCACCCGCGAAGTCCGCCAGCGCCCGGCCGTGCTCGACCCGGCCCGGGTACGGGTCGCTCGCGACCCGGCGGGTGAATTCCGCGACGGGCAGCTCGCGGTCGGCCGCCACCAGGACGGCATTGCCGAAACGTTTCCCTCGCCACACCACCGGGTCCGCGGCCAGCGCCAGCTCCGTGAACCGGGACGCGGCCGTCGCGATCTGGCTCCGCAGATGAGTCAGCGGCGGACCGTCCGCGAGATTGGCCACGTACCACCCGGTGGGCGCGAGGGCACGTCGTACGTCGTCCAGGAACTCGGTGCTCGTCAGGTGCGCCGGGGTGCGCGCCCCGCTGAACACGTCCGCGATCACCAGGTCCGCCCAGCCGTCCGGCACCTTCGCCAAGCCTGCCCGGGCGTCCACCGCCCGGACCCGGACCCGCGCCTGCGGGTCCAGCGGCAGGTGTTCCCGTACGAAGGCCACCAGCGCGGCGTCGATCTCCACGATCTGCTGGGTCGAGCGGGGGCGGGAGGCGGCCGTGTAGCGGGCGAGCGTGAAGGCGCCGCCGCCCAGGTGCACCACGTTCAGCGGCTGGCGGGCGGGCGCGACGAGGTCGATGAGGTGGCCGATCCGCCGCTGGTAGGCGAAGTCCAGGTACGTGGGGTCGTCCAGGGCCACATGCGACTGCGGGGCCCCGTCGATCAGCAGGGTCCAGGCCCCGGCGCGCTCGCGGTCCGGCTCCAGCTCCGCCCGGCCGCCGTCCACCTGCCCGGTGACCGCCTCGGCGGTGCCGCGACCGCGCTGCCTGCCCTTGTTCCTGTCCTTGCCTGCCACCACCCCATTGTGCCGGGCGGCCGGCGGGGAGGGGTCAGCGGCAGTTGTCCGCGGCCTCGATCAGCCGGGCCGCCTCGCCGAGGGCCGCGCGCAGCACCTCGGGGTCGGTGACCGGCCCGACGGCCTCCGGCGGGAGCAGCCAGCCGGTGACGCCCGCGACGGGCGAGGCGGCGTCGCCGAAGCGCATCCCGCGCCCGTTGGTCTGCGTACAGGCACTGCCCGGCAGGTCCCACGCATCGGCGGTGCCGGGCGGTACGAGGAAGCCGAGGGTGTCGCCGGATCCGTCGTGCAGGACGGGTCCGACCCCGCCGGCCTGGCTGGCGGCGCGGCGGATGATGTCCACCGCCTCGAGGCCCTGCCGCGTGGGCACCGTCACCAGATCCAGGTCCGGGGCCGTGCCGGGCTCGGGTGCGGTGTTCGTTCCAGTGCTCTCCATGCCGCCCTCCACCAAGGGAACCCCTCCTCGATCCGTATCCGCATGGGTTCAACGCACGGGAACGTCAACGGGTGCGGCGGCAAGACGCTGCAAAGGATGGCAGTTCATGGCGGATCGCGGGTGAGATATCCGTTTTGTAACCAAACATCGCTTGAACACCCTGTCACTGGCGGTACGTTCATGCGCGCCGGACCCACGTCACAGCACCGGTGCTGGATTCCTCGCCAGAGAGGTCACGTCCATGGCGGCGTCCCCCCACTCACCCAACTCCACCTTCCGGCGGCTGCGCGGGCAGCACTCCCCGGCCGAGTTCGCGGCCCTGGTGCGCCGGGCGGCGAAGGAGATCGGAGAAACGGTTTCCTGCGACGCGCGCTACATCGGCCGGGTCGAGTCCGGCGAGATCCGCTGCCCCAACTACGCGTACGAGCGGGTCTTCCTCCATATGTTCCCCGGCCGCGCCCTGGCCGACCTGGGCTTCTCCCCCCGCGAGAGCGTCCGCGGGCGCTCGGGCCGGCGCGACCCCTCCCCCGTCCCCATCCACCGTTCCCCTTCCAGTGCCAAGGAGAGCGACGTGCTGCGTCGCGCGTTCATGGCGGGCGGCTCCGCGACCGTGGCGGCCGCGACGCTCAGCCTCACCCTGCTCGGCGACACCCGCCGGCTCCCCTCCCGCGCCGGCGAGTCCGAGGCGGCCGCCGTCGAGGACGCCGTACGCCAGATCCGCCTGCTGGACGACCGGCACGGGGCCGACGCCCTGTACCGCAGGGCCGCCGAGCCCCTGCGCACCGCCTACGCCCTCCTCGACGCGGGGGCCACCCGGCAGTCCACCGAGGACCGGCTGCACGCGGGCGCCGGCGAACTGGCCGTCTCGGTCGGCTGGCTGGCCCACGACTCCGGCCGCTTCGACGACGCCCGCTCGCACTACGCGGAGGCCCTGGCGACGGCCCGGGTCGCCCGGGACGCGGGCCTGGAGGCGCACGCCTTCAGCAACATGGCCTTCCTGGCCCGGGACTGCGGCCGCTCCCGCGAGGCGGTACGGGCCGCCCAGGCGGGCCGCCGGGCCGCGCGCTCCCTCGGTTCCCCGCGGCTGCTGTCGCTGCTCGCCCTGCGGGAAGCCGGCGGCTGGGCGGGGCTGGCCGACCGCAAGGCCTGCGAGGAGGCGCTGACCCGGGCCCACACGGAGTTCTCCCGGGGCGAGGCCGACGCCGACCCCGAGTGGATGTCCTTCTTCGGCGAAGCGGAGCTGGAGTCCCTGGAGGCACGGTGCTGGGCGGCCCTCGGGGAGCACGCCCGCGCGGCCCGGCACGCCCGCCGCGCCGCCGACCTCCAGGACCCGCACTTCGCCCGGAACGTCGCCCTCTACACCGCCGAGCTGGCCGGGAACCTGGCCCGCGCGGGCGCCCCCGACGAGGCCGCCTGGGCGGGCGGCCGGGTACTGGACCTGCTGGCCGAGGTGCAGTCCACGCGGGTCCGGTCGATGCTCTCGGAAACGGCGGGCGCGCTGGTTCCGCACCAGCGCTCTCCTCGGGTGGGGGCCTTCCTGACGAGGCACGCGGCGGTCTGACCCCGCGGATCAGCCGCCGACGTACTCGTAGACCCCGCCGTCGGGGTGGCGCACCACCGCGCGGCGGCCGTTGGGCGTGGCGGCGGGGGCGGCGATCACCTCGCCCCCGGACGCGGCGCAGTGCGCGACGGCCGCGTCCAGGTCCGCCACGGAGAGGGTGGCGGCCACTCCCGCGAACCGCTCGGCGATCGCGTCGGGCCCGCTGAACAGCAGGAACGGGCCGACGCTCGCCAGGTCCAGGCCGGCGAACCCGAACCGGGTCGCGGGCTGGCCGGTGAGGCGTACGTAGAAGTCCAGGGCCGGACCGAGATCGTCCACGCGCCGCCGCAACACCACGGAGGTAATCGTCATGCCGCTATCCTCCCCGGGGCCCGTGCCTCCCAACTCCCGTGCGGTGAACGTCTTTTAGCGGGTGTGCTCCACCCCGGACCCCGCGCCTCAAACGCCGGCGAGGCTGAAGTCGGTGCGGCGCGGCCGAAGTAGTCCGGCGAGGCTGGAAGGAGTAGCGGACGCTGGAGTGGTGCGGTGGGGTTGGACGGTGCGGCTCAAAGATCGGGGCTCCGCCCCGGACCCCGCGCCTCAAACGCCGGCGGGGCTGGATTTGGTGCGGCGCGGCTGGAAATTGTGCGGCCAGGCTGGATGGTGCGGCGAGGCCGCAGGCACTGGGGTAGCAGCCGGGCCGGTTGGGACGGGGTCGGGTGTGTGTCGGGGTGTCCCCGCAGGGCGCCGAACACAACAAGGCCGATCAATCCGACCCCCCGACACGTTCGGCGCCCGAGGAGACGCCCCGGCGCGCGCCCGACCCCGGCACAACCGGCCCCCACCCCGGCCCCGCCCAAGCGGCGCAGCCAACCGGCAGCCAACCCGCAGCCAACGGCCCGAAGGGGCCCTAGGCGTCGAGGTGTCCCGTGTCGTTCCAGCGTTCCAGCGCGGGGGCGCCGTAGGCCCAGCCGAGGACCGAGAGGGAGGTGGGCTCCAGGCGGATGCGGGCACCGAAGGAGGCTTCGAAGCCGAGCCAGCGGGCGGCGAGGGTGCGCAGGATGTGGCCGTGGGCGAAGACCAGCACGTCACGTTCCGCCGAGCGCGCCCACGTGACCACCTCGTCCGCGCGCGCCGCGACATCGGCGACGGACTCGCCCCCCGGCACCCCGTCGCGCCAGATCAGCCAGCCGGGCCGGATCGCCTGGATCTCGGCCGGGGTCATGCCCTCGTAGTCCCCGTAGTCCCACTCCATCAGGGCGTCCCACGGCTCCGCCCGCACACCGAAGCCCGCCAGCTCGCAGCTCTCGTTCGCGCGGACCAGCGGGCTGGTGCGGACCTCGACGCCCGGCAGGTTCTTCCACGGGTCGCGGGCCAGCCGCTCGCCGAGCAGTTTCGCCCCCCGCTTGCCCTCCTCCAGCAGGGGCACGTCCGTGCGTCCCGTGTGCTTGCCGAGCTGGGACCACGCCGTCTGGCCGTGGCGGGCCAGCAGGATGCGGGGGGCCATGGGGTTCTCCCGTTTCATACGAGTTTGTGCGCGCTCATGCGTTTTTCCGGTCATTCAGCCGTCCGCCCATCATCCAACAACACGCGGACGTGGCGGACTCCACCCGGCCCGCCCCGTCCCGCCCCCGCACCCGCCCCGCCCACCCCGCGCCCGCCCCGCGCCCACCGCCGGTTTCCGCGCTAAGTCCACGATTGTCAGTGGCGGATGGGACACTTCCGCCCGTGAGCTCCTACCCGCCCAGCAGCCCCGCGCAGCCGACCACGCTGCGGCAGCGGCTCGCCGGCCTGCGCGGCCCGGCCGTGCCGCCCCGTCCGCTCGACGCCCGGGCGCTGGCGGCCCTCGCCGCCAATCCCGGCTGCGGCAGACGGGCCCTGCTCGACGGCGCCGGCGTGGACAAGAACGCCCTCGCCACGGCCCTCGGCTCGCCCGCCGCGTTCGGGCAGTCGCAGTTCGCCATAGTCCGCGGGAACTCCTTCGAGGCCAAGGTCAAGGGCGACGGCGGCGCCGAGCTGCTGCGTCTGGTCCACGCGCACCTCGACCCGGGCGCCGAGCCCCCCGGCGCGGGCACCCACGTCCCCGACCTCACCGCCGCCGGGCCCGAGGGCCGCTCCGCGCGGACCGCCCTCGCCCTGCGCGAGGCCACCGCGGCGCAGGCGTGGACCCTGCTGGACCACCCGATGCTGGCTCTGGAGGTGGCCGGCTCCCCGGCCTACCTGGAGCCGGACGCCGTGGTCGTGCATCCCGACGGCCGGTGGACCGTCGTGGAGATCAAGTCGTTCCCGATGATCGACGGTGCCGCCGACGCCGCGAAGGTGGGCGCCGCCGCCCGCCAGGCCGCCGTGTACGTGCTGGCGCTGGAGAAGACCGCCGGGAAGCTGGCGGGCGCCGAGGTCGGGCACACCGTGCTGCTGGTCTGCCCGAAGGACTTCTCCAACCTGCCCACCGCCTCACCCGTCGACATCCGCCGCGAGCGCTCGGTGACCCGGCGCCAGCTGGACCGGCTGACCCGGGTCGAGGAACTGGCCGCGGCGCTGCCCGAGGGGATCAGCTTCGACCCGGCGACCCGGACCGCCGAGGAGCTCGCCGAGGCGGTGTCCGCCGTCGACGCCGCCTACGCACCCGAGTGCCTGGCCGCCTGCGAGCTGGCCTTCCACTGCCGGGACCGGGCCCGCACCACGGGCGCGGTGACCGCGCTCGGCCGTTCCGTACGGGGCGAGCTGGGCGCGCTGACCACCGTCGAGGAGGCCCTCGCGGCGGCCTCCGGGGCCGGCTGCGCCGAGGATCCGACCGCCGCCGCCCTGCACCGCGCGGCCCGGCTGCGCGCCGAGGCCCTGGGGTCGGCGGCGGGGGTCGGCGCATGAGCCTGCTGAACACGCTGGCCCGGCTGCAGGCCGTACGGGCGGGCCGCGCCCAGCCGCTCGCGACCGTACGGCACCGGCACCTGAGCGAGACCCCGATGGTCTTCGTGCCGCTGACCACGGCCGGTGAGGCCGGTGCTCCGCTGGGCGCGCTGGTCGGCACGGACCGGCACGAGCCGCGGGTGTTCGTGATACCCCAGCCGCGCGACCGGGACCTGCGCTGGGCGTTCCTGGCGGACCTGGCGGTCCCCGTGCTGGCCCACATCGACGCGTACGCGGACGTCGTGGAGCCGGCCGAGCGCAGCGAGACCGACCCGGAGACGGGCAAGCGGGTCAAGGTGGAGACCGAGCTGTGCGTGGACGCGCCGCAGCTGATCGTGCCGAGCCGGGCGGGTATCGAGTACGTACGGCTGCTGGGGCGGTCGATGCGGTTCCGGCGCACCGCCGAGGAGGAGCCGGAGAATCCGTATCCGGCGCCCTCGCACGTGCCGATGCTGGGCCGCTGGTTCACCCATCTCGCCGAGCGCTCGCGGGTGCCCGGCTCCTCGATGCTGCTGTCGGCGACGGATCTGCTGTCCCGGCACTGGGCGACCGGCCAGAGCAATCTGGAGGACCAGCACCTGGGCGCGCTGCTGGGCTGGATCGACCCGCCCGAGGGCCTCTCGGGGGCCGAGGCGGCGCTGCGGGCGGAGCTGGGCCGCGACGCGGAGGGCCGGCTGCTGTGCCCGCCGGCCGGTCCGGCCACCGACCCGGCCTTCGACAACACGCTGCTGGCCCCGGCCATCGCCCGCTACGACGCGGCGCGCACGGCCCTGGCGGCCGGGCCCGGGGACGACGACCGCGGGGACGACGGCCGCGGGGACGACGGCCGCGGGGCGCGGCGGGCCGAAGAGGTCCGGAAGGCCGAGGAGGCCGTGCGCCGGCTGGTCGTGGACCAGATGTCGAACACCTGGTGGGCGACGTGGGAGGCGATCGACCTGCTGCGCGCCCTGCCGCCGGGCGAGCGCGCGGAGGAGCGCTGGACGCGGGACCGCTGGTCGTACACCGGCCACCGGGACCGTGTACGGGCGGGCGAGCCGCCGCAGCCGCGCCGCGACGACGCGGTGACGGCCGCCCAGAAGCTGGCCACGCGGGAGACCGAGCAGGTGCGGCTCGACGCGCAGGAGGCGCTGGACGACCCCCTCGTCATGGCGGGCCGGCGCCTCGCGGGCGAGGCCTTCGCCGGTGAGGTCACCGAGGTGGTGATGGAGTGGACGGAGTCGAAGCGGCCGAGTCCGCGCCCGCTGGTGACGGTGGCCACGGAGGACCGGCCGCAGCTCGCGGACGGGGGCGGCGGGAAGGTGTTCCGTTCGCTGGACGGTCGCCCGCAGAGCGCGCAGTTCGTACGCTTCGAGGAGGACGGGCGGCTGGTGCTGCGGCTCCTGGACAAGATGGGCCGCGGCCGGGACCCGGAGCCGGGGTCCGTCCCGGAGAAGGGTGACCGGGTCTGCTGGACGCTCTTCGAGCACGACGCGCGCGGCGGCCCGAAGCTCCCGGAACCGGAGCAGACGCCGTGGACCCACGGCGGCCCGCCGGGGCACCTGAGCGCCGTCCCCCTGCCCGACGCCGTGACCGACGAGGACCTGCTGTGACCGCGACCACATCCTTCGATCCCGGGGCCGCTGCCGCCGAGGCGACCGCCGCGATCCTGCGCGACACCCTGCACGGGGCGGAGCGGGGCGTGGTCGTCGACTCCCCGCCGGGGGCCGGCAAGTCCACGCTCGTGGTCCGGGCGGCCCGGGAGCTGGCGGCGGCCGGGCGCCGGCTGATGGTGGTCGCGCAGACGAACGCGCAGGTCGACGACCTGGTGCTGCGGCTCGCCGACAAGGACCCGGAGCTGAAGGTGGGCCGGCTGCACAGCAGCGAGGGGGACGCCTACGATCCGGCGCTGCGCGAACTGCCCTCGGTCACCCTGTCGGCCAAGCCGAAGGACCTGGCAGAGTTGCCGATCACCATCTCGACGGCGGCGAAGTGGGCGTTCGTCAAGGACGTCGAGCCCTGGCAGCACGCCATCGTCGACGAGGCGTACCAGATGCGCTCGGACGCGCTGCTGGCCGTGGCCGGGCTGTTCGAACGGGCGCTGTTCGTGGGCGACCCGGGGCAGCTGGACCCCTTCAGCGTGGTCGGCGCGGAGCAGTGGGCGGGCCTGTCCTACGACCCCTCCGCGTCGGCGGTGAGCACCCTGCTCGCGCACAATCCGCAGCTGCCGCAGCACCGGCTGCCGGTGTCCTGGCGGCTCCCGGCGACGGCGGCTCCGCTGGTGTCCCGCGCGTTCTACCCGTACACGCAGTTCCGCAGCGGTACGGGCCCGGGCGAGCGGCGGCTGTCGTACGGGGTCCCCTCGGACGGGTCGGGCCCGGACCGGGTGCTGGACGAGGCCGCCGAGGCGGGCTGGGGCCTGCTGGAGCTGCCGGCGCGGCACACCCCGCGCACCGACCCGGAGGCGGTCGGGGCGGTGGCGCGGGTGGTCCGCCGCGCCCTGGACCGCGGGGCGGTGACCTCCGACGAGCGGTCCGAGGGCCCGTCCCCGCTGACGGCGGACCGGATCGCGGTCGGCACCGCCCACCGCGACCAGGCGGCCGCGGTCCGCGCGGCGCTGGCCGCGCTCGGGGTCACGGGGGTCACGGTGGACACCGCGAACCGCCTCCAGGGCCGTGAGTACGACCTCACGGTGGTCCTGCACCCCCTGTCGGGCCGCCCGGACGCGACGGCCTTCCACCTGGAGACGGGCCGCCTGTGCGTCCTGGCCTCCCGGCACCGGCACGCGTGCGTGGTGGTGGCCCGTGCGGGCATAGCGGAACTCCTGGACGACCACCCCTCGACGGAACCGGTCCAACTGGGCGTGACGGTGAAGTTCCCGGATGGCTGGGAGGCGAACCACTCGGTCCTGGCCCACCTGGCAGAACACCGCGTCCCCTGGCGCCCGTAGCGGCACCTGCCGCACGCGAAGCCGCCCCACTCGCCGGACGGAGTCCGGCACGCCGCCGGAGGCGGCAGACGAACACAGTCCGGATGGCTGGGAGGCGAACCACTCGGTCCTGGCCCACCTGGCAGAACACCGCGTCCCCTGGCGCCCGTAGCGGCGGCCGGGCCCGCCACCTGGGGCTCAGGCCTTGCGCTGGGCGCCCAGGCGTTCGCGGAGGACTTCGCCGACTTCGGCGAGGGTGTGGAGCTGGGCCGGGGTCAGGATGTCGATCAGGTGGCGGCGGACGGATTCGACGTGGAGGGGTGCAGCCGCCGTGATGGTGGCCACGCCCGTCCCGGTGAGGACGACCTCCGCGCCCCGGCCGTCCGTGGCCACCTCCTCGCGGCGGACGATGCCGCGCTTCTCCATGCGGGTGAGCTGGTGGGACAGCCGGCTGCGCGACCACTGCATCAGTTCGGCCAGCGCGGTGATCCGCATGCGGTGGCCGTCCGTGGAGCCGAGCACCGACAGGACGTCGTAGTCGGCTTCGGAGAGCCCGCTGTCCTGGCTGAGGTCCCGCGCGATCTCCGCGTCGACCAGCGGGAACATCCGCCGCCACGCGTACCAGGCGTCCTGTTCGGGCTCCGTGAGCCAGCGGGGCGGCTCGGATGCGGGGGTCATGTCTTCCACTTTAGCCAGGTCGGTGACACATCATCTATCTCGTTGACATGTCATACACCCTGCGGGTTTTATAGGTGACACATCAACAACCGCATCGACCGGGAGCTCCTTCCATGACCCGCCTGCACGTCATCTCCGCCGCCACCCGCCCCACATCCTCCGGCCGCCCCCTCGCCCGCTGGGTCACCGAGCAGGCCCGCGACCGCGGCGGCTTCGAGGTCACCCCCGTCGACCTCGGCGAGATCGCGCTGCCCTTCCTCGACGAACCCGAATACGCCTCGACCGGGAACTACACCCACCAGCACACCCGCGACTGGAGCGCCCTGGTCGACTCGGCCGACGCCTTCCTCTTCGTCCTGCCGATGTACAACGGCGGCTTCTCCGCCCCCTTCAAGAACGCCATCGACTTCCTCTACAACGAGTGGAAGGGCAAGCCCGTCGGCCTCATCAGCTACAGCGCCGGCCCCACCGGCGGCATCGCCGCCGCCGAGATGCTGCTGCCGGTGCTCACCCGCCTCGGCATGCTGCCCGCCGAGCGGTCCGTCGCGATCCCGGCCATCCCGAAGCTGATCGGCCCCGAGGGCTTCGAGGCGCCCGAGACGCTCGTCGGCGAGCTGGCCGGCGTACTGGACGACGTGGCCGAGCTGGCCGCGCGGCGCGCCGCGGAGTCCGTCACGGTCTGAGCAGACTCACGACGAGGCGGGTGGCCGTACGTGGCGTGCGCGTACGGCCCGCGCGCCGGCTCCGGCCGATCGCCCGTGCGACTCCCCCGCCCCTGAGACGGCAGGCCTGCTCGTGCGCCTCGCCAGCCGTACAGGTGTTCCAGCCCATCGCGTGGGGTCTTGCGTGGCGTTGGACAATGGACGGTGGCCCGGAAGCATTTCGCACGCGCAGCAGGAGGACACGGATGGCAGAGCCCGAGCGGACCGAGCGACGGCTGCGGCCGGCGCCTCTGCTCTTCGAGCCCTCGGAGGCCGCGGGGGATCCGGAGCACTTCTTCGACCTGGAATCGATCGAGGACCCCCGGGAGCTGCTGACCCGGGCGACCGAGCTGGCCCTCGCCTTCCGGGCGGCACAGGACCGGGCCGTGGAGTTCCAGGCGCTCGCGGCGGCGCAGCTGGCGGACCCCCGGCGCTTCGACCGGCTCGCGCCCGCGGTGATCGCCGAGCAGGCGGAGTGGACCGAGGACTACGCCCTCAAGATGATCGAGTTCGGCGAAACCCTCCAGCGCGGAGCCGGTACGCCGTAGCGGGAGCCGCCTTCAAGCCCCGCCGGCGTTCGAGGCGCTGGGGGTGGGTGGCCCAGGACGCAAGCTGAGGCCAAGCGCAGCGGACTGGCATATGCGGGGCGCAACATACCGCAGTGACAGCCACCGCGTCCCGATTTCCGGTGACTCCCGGAAACCGGGTCGCTACGGCCGGTAGACCTTTGCATATGACGACGCTGACGATGGCTCCCGCTTGCCCCACCCGCACCACACGGTCCGCGCACGCCACCCACGTCACCCCGCAGGGCGCCGCCTGGCTCGCCTCCGCCTCCGCCCACCCCCGGAGCACCCTCGCGCTCTGGCAGGCCCGGCCCGGCCTGCCCGCCACGCTGCCCTGCGGGAGCGCCTTCGACGTCGTCAACGTCCCGCTCGTCCTCGGGCGTCGCGTCCTGGACCTGCTCTGGGCCGAGGGGCCCGGCTCCGGCCCGGTCGCCGTGCACCGCGGCCGGATGCTCCTCTTCACCTCCCCCGGCACCGCCCACCGGCTGCCCGCCCTGCTCGCGTGGGAGGAATGGGGCGCCTCCCGTACCGCCCCGGCGCCCCTGTGCCACGGCCCCGGCGACGCCGTCACCGTGCCGCCGCTGGCCCCCTCCCCCGGCCCCTCCCGGTGGCTGGTCGCCCCCGATGCGCGGACGCCGTGGCTTCCCGGGCCCGAGGCCCTGCTCTGGGCCTTCGTACGGGCGGCCCGCAGCCCCGCACCGACCGGACCTGGGGATATCGATTTTTCGTTCCGCGGATCCTCCTGCTAATGTCTTCCTCGTCAGCAAGCGCCGCTAGCTCAGTTGGTTAGAGCAGCTGACTCTTAATCAGCGGGTCCGGGGTTCGAGTCCCTGGCGGCGCACAGACAAGAAGAAGGCCCCCACGCGAATGGGGGCCTTCTTCGTCGTGCCACAGCCGCACCACGACGGCCGCACGACCGTCAGGTCGTGATCTTCACCGTGTACGCGCCCGACCTGGTCCGGTCCGCCACCTCGATGGTGATCCGCTCCCCCGGCACGGTGTACGCCTCGCCCACCTCCAGCGGCGCGTCCGCCAGCGGCGGGTAGACCGAACGGTCCCAGCACGCCTCCGTGTCCGGATGTGCGTCCATCACCTCGATGGGACCGCCCCCGGACGCCGCCTCGTTGCGCACCCGGTAGACCAGGACCCCTTCCGTGCAGGTGTCCCCGTCGTTGCCGGCGGAGCCCCGCGCCTCGACGGCGATGGCGCTGCCGGGGCCCGTACGGATCACCGCGAGCCGGGTCCCGCCGGTGCCGCCGCTCGGCGGGGCCTGCGCCAGCGGCTGGAGCGTGTGCAGGGAGGAGCCCGACTGCACGCAGTCCACCTGGGAGGCGTCCAGCCAGCCCAGCTTCCACTTGTGCCAGGCGAAGAGGTCCGGGGCCATCCCGAACTGGCTGCCCATGACGTCCCAGTCGCCCACGTACGTGTCCCAGTCGCCCTTGCCGTCCGTGGGCCGGTGGTAGAGGTCGGGCAGGTCGAAGACGTGGCCGGTCTCGTGCGCCAGTACGTTGCGGTCCGGCGGGTGGCGCTCGAAGACGGTGACGATCCGCCGCAGTTCGGTGCCGTCCGCGGCGATCGGGCGGTCGAAGTTGACGACCTTGGTGGCGTCGGAGTCCACTCCGGGCGCGTCCGGGTCGGCGACGAAGTAGACGATGTCGTACTTGGCGAAGTCCACCTCGGCGTCGGCCGCCTTGACCGCGTCCCGCAGGTAGGCGGCCCGGTCCCCGGGGGCCCAGTCCCGCTTTATCCCGTACGCGGTGGACGGCTTGGGCATCCGGATCCACTGCTTCTGCGGGTGCGGGGTCAGCCGGAACCGGCCGTACGAGGCCTGCTCGAAGAACTCGCTGGTGGCGGGGAAGTGGTCGCGGGCGAGCTCCGTGGTCGTGAGGGTGGTGCGGTGGTCGGGGAAGGAGAGGAAGACCATGACCGCATCGAGCGTGCGCTCGGGCTTGGGGTAGGCGCCGTTCCAGCTGTCCAGGCCCAGCGAGTGGTGCGCGCCCGTCCGGGTCAGCGCGCAGGGGCCGGCGCCGGAATCGGCCACCGCGGGTCCCGCGACGAGCGACATGGCGGCGAGCGCGGTGAGGGAGGTGAGCGCCGCGGCGGTACTTCGGATGCGGGAACGGTCCACTCGCCCGGGTGTCTGCTGTCGCGCCACATCGACCTCCGGTGGTGGATTCGTGCCTGTTTAGCCACCTTGAGGCGATTGTCTTACTAATGCCCTGTTCCGCTGCCCCACACGAGTGAGCAATGGGGCAAGTCGGTGACCCCCGGACTTCACGCACCTGCCTACAGAACGTCACGACCGATCACCCGAGATCAGTCAGGGCCTTCGCATGTTCACAGCCGCGCAGAAACGATCAAGCGATCTTGGTCCGGCGATCCGTCATCACGCCGAACTCCCGGAGCTCACGCGGCGACGCCGCTGGATAGGGCCTCCCGGCAGCCTCTATGATCGGCACACTTTCCTGCACGGACACTCACGAACACTGCGGGAGCCAACGGTGAGCGGAACCTCAGAGGGAACCGGTTCGGCGGCCGACAGCATCCGATCGGCCATTACGGAGCGTCACACGGCAGTTCCGGCCGTGCCGGCAGCGCCTTCGCGCGCCGAGTCGGAGCGGCGCGACTACCGGGCCGCCTTCAACGCGGCCCACCTCGCCATGGCGGTCGTGGACCGCGACGGCTACGTGGTCGCCGCCAACGAGGCCTTCGCCGGGCTGCTGGGCAGCGAGCCGCACGCGCTCGTCCACCAGTGCGCCGCGGACCTGGTGGACCTGGCCGCGGAGGCCCGCACCTGGGCCGCGTACCAGGAGGTGCTCCGCGGCCGGCAGGCCCGGCTGCGCTGCACCCGCCGCCTCAAGCACCCCGACGGGCACTCGCTGTGGACCGAGGTCACCCTGGGGCCCGTACCCGGGACCGGGGACGTCCTGCTGTCCGTCTCCGACATCAGCGACCGCCGCGACCTCCAGGCCCGGCTGCGGCACTTGCAGATGCACGACCCGGTGACGCGGCTGCCCAACCGGGCGCTGTTCTTCGAGCGGCTCTCCGCCGCCCTGGAGGCCTCCTCGTACGATCACGGCGGCACCGGCCGGATCGGCCTGTGTTACCTGGACCTCGACGGGTTCAAGGCCGTCAACGACACCCTCGGCCACCGTGTCGGGGACCGGCTGCTGACCGCCGTCGCGGCCCGGCTGACCCAGTGCGCCGACCAGTCCGGGTACGGGCGCACCGGCGGGCACCTCGTCGCACGGCTCGGCGGCGACGAGTTCGCCCTGCTGGTCGAGGACTCCACCGGCACCGAGCAGCTCGCGGACCTGGCGCGGAGCGTACTGGCCGCCGTACAGGAGCCGTTCGACCTGGCCGGGCAGCGGCTGTCGGTCTCCGCGTCGATCGGGGTGGTGGAACGGACCACGGCCGGCACCTCGGCGACCGGGCTGATGCAGGCCGCCGACACGACCCTGTACTGGGCCAAGGCGGACGGCAAGGCCCGCTGGACCCTCTTCGACCCGGAGCGCAACGCCCACCGCATGACCCGGCAGGCGCTCTCCTCCACGCTGCGGCCGGCGGTGGAGCGCGGGGAGTTCGAGCTGGAGTACCAGCCGCTGGTCGACCTGGAGAGCGGAGTGGTGCGCGGGGTCGAGGCCCTGGTGCGCTGGAACCACCCGCAGTTCGGCACGCTCACGCCGAATCGGTTCATCGGAATTGCGGAAGAGGACGGCTCCATCGTCCAGTTGGGGCAGTGGGTCCTGCGGACGGCCTGCCGGCAGGCGCGGCGCTGGCAGATCGAGCAGCCCAGCGACGCACCGGTCTTCGTGTCGGTCAACGTGGCCGTGCGCCAGGTGTGGGACTCCGACCTGGTGGGCGACGTCGCGGAGATCCTGGCCGAGACGGGCCTGGCGCCGCAGCTGCTCCAGCTGGAGCTGACCGAGTCGGCCGTGATGGGCTCGGCGGGACGGCCGTTGCAGGCCCTGCAGGCGCTCAGCGACATGGGCGTGCGGATCGCGATCGACGACTTCGGCACCGGGTACTCGAACCTCGCCTACCTCAGCCGGCTGCCGGTCTCGGTGCTGAAGCTGGACGGCTCCTTCGTACGGGGCTTCCGCTACGAGGAGGGCACGCACCCGAACCCGGCCGACGAGACCATCGTCGAGGCCCTGGTCCAGCTCGCGCACCGGCTGGGCCTGACGGTGACCGCGGAGTGCGTGGAGACCGCCGGGCAGGCGGCCCGGCTGCGCCGCGTCGGCTGCGACACCGGGCAGGGCTGGCTGTTCTCGCGCGCGGTGGCCCCGGACGTGATCGCCGGCATGATCGGCCGCCAGACGCAGGCCGCCGAGGCTTCCGCGGCCTCCGCCGCCGCCTCCGAGGCGGCCGCCGCACGGCCCGACGGACCCGCCCCGCACCGGCCCGGCCCGGGACTGTGACCAACGGGCCGGCCCGTACGAGAAGGCCGGACCGCCCGACGGGGGTCCGGCCTTCTCTCGCGCGGGGGCTAGCCGTTGACGACCTTGTCGTAGCGCAGGGCGACGTAGCCGGAGGCGGCGTGGCCTGCGATGCGTCCGTCGCTGCCTCCGTTGAGGTAGTCCTGACCGCGCATCATGTCGTCGTTGGTGTTGGCCTCGTGGATGTACGAGAACTTCCCGGCGGCCTTGTCGACCCACTTCTCGAAGAGCACCACGTGCCCGTCCAGCGTGTTCAGCGCGTCGCCGGGCTGGAGGTCGGACTTGGAGATGGTGGCGGCGACGCCCGGCAGGCTCTGGGTCGTGTAGCTGGTACTGGCGTGCCAGACCATGGAGACGAAGCCGGAGCAGTCGGTGCGGTACGTGTGGTCGCCGTCCGGGTCGGAGGCGTATGCGCCCTGGTTGTAGGGGATGTCGCGGCTCAGCCAGTTCGCGGCGCGGCTCATGATCTCGCTGCGGGCGATCTGCCCGCCCTTGGTGGACGGGGTGGGGGTCGGGGGCGCCGGCGGCCGGTAGGTGCAGTCGTTGGCGAAGGCGGACAGCAGGGTCTGGGTCCAGCCGCTCGCGTCGACCGGGTCGGCGGGGTGGTAGGCGATGTCGTCGCCCTTGCCGTCGGTGGGGTCGGCGTCGTGGTACCAGTACATCCCGCCGTTCGTACGGCCGTAGTAGAGGCCGCCGCCGGGCGAGACGAGGCTGTCGACCGCCGACCAGCCGGAGCTCTTGAGCTCCGAGCTCTCCCAGTCTCCGACGCCGTTGATCTGGTACGAGAGCAGCCTGCCGTCGGCGGTGCCGGCGATGAGGACGTCGTCGCCGGCGGCGGCGAGCGTCTTGAGGACGAAGCCCGTGTCGATCACCGCGTGCTTGGCGATGTGGGCGGATCCGCTGGGCTTGGCCTGGGAGACGTTGTAGCGGTGGAGCTGGCCGGCGACCGTGCCGTAGAGGTGGCCGGCGCCGTCGTAGGTCAGCTTGTCGAAGGTCCAGCCGCCGTCCCAGATCTTGGTGACTCCGGCCAGGGCCAGCGCGTTGTCGTTGGTCTGGATGTCGACGCGGTACAGGTCGCCGGCCGTCGAGGTCACGAGGACGGTGTTGAAGTTGAGGGTGGCCATCGCCTTCGGCGTGAAGCCGAGGTTCGAGCCGATCAGGGTCTTCACCCGGTCCCCGGTGTTGGGGGATATCGCCGTGTAGGTGAGGCGGCCGTCGGCGAGCGTGCCGTAGATCGAGACGTCGCCGCCGCAGATGGCGGCGGCCTGGGCCGGCGCCGAGGTGAGGGTGACCATGCCGAGGGTGGTGGCAGAGACGGCCAGGGTGGCGGCGAAGCGGCGCTTGAGGGACGACGAGGACATGGGTGTCTCCGGATTCTGGGCAGCCCTGAGGTACGGGTGGCGGGGCGGGGCAGGGGCGGAGCCCGCGCGTCAGCGGCGCGGCTCGGGGGTGCGGTAGCCGTGCGCCCGCAGCGGGGCGCGGGCGCCGTCGAGGATGGCGCGGGCCTGGGTGAGGGCCGCGGCTTCGGAGGCGGCCCGCAGGAAGAGGTAGACGTCCACGCCGTCGGCCGCGGCTTTGGCCCGCAGGTGTTCGAGGCCGTGGGCGGCGGGCGTGTGGGCCCAGATCAGATCGGAGACGAGCGCGAGCACGCCCTCCTGGTCCGGATCGGTACGAGGCCCTGAAAGGGAGGCTCGGATGACGCGCATCCCGGCTAGTCCCAGTTGACGCTGTCCTCGGCGGACGCGGGCGCCGTGTCCCAGTTGATGCTGCCGTCGGCGGAGGCGCTGACGCGGTGGTTCCCGGCGGAGGCGGTCACCGGGGCGGTGGTGACCGCGCCGGCGCACAGGGCGGTGAAGAGGGTGGCGACAGCGGCGAAGCGGGCGGTGCGGGACATGGTTTCCCCCAGGTCACAGGCTCGGAAGCGAAGCGGTCGGTGCGGTGTGCTGCGCGCTGGTCCGGATCGTCCTTGCGGCTCTGGCCTGAGTCGGGGAGTTCCCTCCCCGCCGTCCCGGTGAACACCATGTTGCTGCCCGCGGGACCTGCGAAGAAGAGGTTCCGGCTGTCACCAACAGGCCTGGCACCTTGGTGACAGACTTCGCCTACGATCGCGGGGGCGACGCTCGCCGGGGGCGGCCCAACTACAGCCGGGGGGCTGGGAGATGCTGCAATCGCTGGGGCTCGGAGCCGACGTGGAAGCCGTGTACCGGGGCATGCTGGCCGACCCCTCGGGAGGCATCACCGAGCTCAGCACCCGCCTCGGCCTCACCCCGGCCCAGGTCCGCGAAGGCCTGGACCGGCTCGTCGACCTCGACCTGCTCAGACCGTCACGGGACTGCCCGGGCGGCCTGCGCGCGGTCCGCCCCGAACTGGGCCTGGAACTGCTGCTGCGCCGCCAGGAGGAGGAGCTGGCCCGGCAGCAGCAGGAGCTGGCCCGCGGCAAGGCGGCCGCGGCGCAGGTGGTCTCCGAATTCGCGGAACTCAGCCCGAACACCGAAGTCGACGGCGCGGAACGGCTCGTGGGGATGGACGCCATCCAGGGCCGCCTGGAACAGCTCGCCCACGGCCTGACCCGCGAATGCCTGGCGATCCTGCCGGGCGGCGCCCTGTCCGAGGCGAGCCTGGAGGCCTCCCGGCCGCTGGACCAGCGTGCGCTGGGCCGCGGCATCGAGATGCGCTCGGTCTACCAGGACAGCGCGCGCAACGACCCGACGACCCTGGCCTATGCGCGATGGCTGACGGAACAGGGCGGCCAGGTGCGGACGAGCCCGCTCCTGCCGCCGCGCCTCCTGATATTCGACCGCGCGGTGGCGGTCGTCCCGATCGACCCGGACCACTCCCGCCTGGGCGCCCTGTGCACCAGCGCGCCCGGGATCGTGGCCTCCCTCACCACCCTGTTCGAGCAGACGTGGAACTCCGCCGTACCCCTCGGCGCGGACCGCCCCCGCCCCAGCGACAGCCGCCCCACCGCGACCGAGCTCGAACTGCTGAAGCTCCTGGCCTCGGGCATGACCGACGAGGCCGCCGCCAAGCGCCTCGGGGTGTCCCTGCGCACCGTACGCCGCCAGATGTCCGCCCTCATGGAACGCCTCCACGCGACGAGCCGCTTCGAAGCCGGCCTCAAAGCGGCCCAGCAGGGCTGGCTTTAGAGGCTGCGGACGAAGGTGGTGAACGCCTTCGGCGCGACCGTGAAGACCGGCCCGCCGGGGTTCTTGGAGTCCCGGACTGCCACCGTGCCGTTTCCTCCGGTGGTTCCGCTGTACGAGGCCTTGTCCCAGGCGGCTCCGCCGAGGGGGGCGCACTCGACGCACTCGCCACCGGTGTTTCCGCTATAGCTCGACTTGCGCCACACCGCGTTGGTCAGGTTCTGGCTGGTGCCCATAACGTTCCTCCATTACGCGGATGATCAATGCCGCCGAGTCCTCCACCGAGAGAGCAGCGGCCTGCAAGTGAGCGTAACGAAGGGCGCCTTCCTTGACCGTGTCAGGGTTGGCCGTCATGTGTCCGGAGATCAGGTCCTCCGAGTAGACGATGTCCGGGTCGTCATCGAACCGCATGGTTGTGAACGAACCAATCAGGCTGGCGTGTTCACCGGCTGAGAACGGGAGCACCTGGATCCTGACCCACCGCCTGTCACGGAAGCTCAAGAGGTGAGCAAGCTGATTCCGCATGGTCTCCCGACCACCGATCGGCCGGTACAGGGCGGCTTCGTCCAGCACCACCCACACCATAGGCGGATTGCCCCGGCCCAGGAGTCGCTGACGGTCCAGGCGGGCCGCTACCAGATCATCCACGCTGTCCGGCAGTCCTGTCGCCAGCACCGCGCGCGCATAGGCCTCTGTCTGGAGGAGTCCGTACACCAGCTGGGCCTGGTACGTAGAGATGTATGCCGCCCGGGCCTCCATCTCCGCGAACGGCTGGAACCACGTCGGCAAGACGCTCCGCAGGACCAGCCCCACCAGGCGGGAGAAGTGCCCGTCCGTGACGAGCGCCGCGTCCACCCGTTCCGAGAAGTCGCGCGTGGGGACCCTACGGCCGTTCTCGACCATGCCGATCAGGGAGCCCGTGCAGTAGATGACGTCGCCCAGCTGCGACTGCTTCAGCCCGGCGCCTTCTCTCAGGCGTCGCAGCTCATAGCCGTAGTAGTCCAGCGGCGAGGCACTGGGATCGATTTCACGGGCCTGAACCATGCGACGGCACCCCCAAGCGGAATTGAGCTTGTCGCCGAGCGTAGCGGCACGAATACACACCGGTGGCGCGAATCCGGCAACCATGTCACACACCTCCGCCCCGCCCCCGGAGAGGGGACAGGGCGGGGTGTCGCTCGGCGCGGGGTGGGGGGAGATCAGCAGGCGCCGAGGTCCTTCCAGACACCCCATTCACCGGTGGTGCCCGGCGTCTCGTTCTGCGTCCACCACTGGGCCTTGTACTTGCGGCCGTTGTGGGAGACCTCGTTGCCGGCGGTGTAGACGGTGCCCGCGACGTACGCCGGGGTCGAGCCGCAGCCCGTGGTCGGCGGGGTCGTCGGCGGCGTGGTCGGCGGCGTCGTGGGCGGAGTCGTCGGAGGCGTGGTCGGCGGGGTGGTCGGCGGGACCGTGGCGGAGCCGAGCGCGTCCGAGATCTGGTTCAGCAGCGTGGTGTTGTTGTCCAGGCCGAGCAGGGAGTACATCATCGCGCCGGCCAGGCCGCGCTGCTTGCCGTAGTCGACCCGGGCCTGGATGGCCTTCTGGTTCAGGCCGGTGAAGAACTCGCCGTCCTTGTAGAAGTACGAGGCCTTGGCCTGGTCGTCCCAGAAGGTGGTCGCCGGGTTGTCGACGAGCCCGCCGAGCTCCTTGTAGTTGGCGATGCCCGCCTGCTGACTGGTGGGCCGGGCGGCCGAGGCGCCGGTGGCGGACTGGGCGAGGCCGTTGGTGGTCCCGGCGGGGACGCCCTTCCAGCCGCGGTAGTAGAACTCGTAGCCCAGGGTCAGCTTGTTGGCGGGGAAGCCGCCGGTGATGCCGTAGGCCGGGTTGCCGTCGATCCAGGAGTCGATGGCGTTGTCGATGCTGTACTTCTGGGTGCCCGGCGCGATCGGGTCGGTCGGGTCGTTGGCGCCGGAGTACAGCGGGGACTGGTGGTACGTCGGCCCGTCGCCGTCCCAGGCGCCGTGCATGTCGTACGTCATGATGTTGGCGTAGTCCAAGTACTGGCCGATCTTGTCGGTCTCGATGTACTTGATCTTGTCCTGGCCGGCCGGGAGGGCGGAGGTCAGGAGGTACTTCTTGCCGCCGTTGGCCGCGCCGTAGGCGTCGAGCTGGGTGCGGAACTCCTTGAGCAGGAGCGTGAAGTTCTGCTTGTCCTCGGGGGCGTAGTGGTTGCCGAGGTGGCCGCCGGACGAGCCCGGGTACTCCCAGTCGATGTCGATGCCGTCGAAGATCCCGGCCGCGACGCCCTGCCCGCCGTAGCCGCCCTCGACCGGCAGGTTGCCCTTGATGTACTGGTCGACGCAGGAGGACACGAGCTTCTTGCGGGAGGCGTCGGTCTTGGCCGCGTCGCTGAAGTACTTCGAGTAGGTCCAGCCGCCCAGCGAGATGTTGATCTTCAGGTGCGGGTACTTGGCCTTCAGCTGCTTGAACTGGTTGAAGACGCCGACGATCGGCTGGTCCCACTTGTCGGCGACCCCGCTGACGCTGTCCGCCGCGCTGAAGGACTTCTGGTAGTCGGCGTACGAGTCACCCGCGCCGTCACCGGCGTTGGGGTTGTTGTCGTCGCCCGCCGCCTTGTTCGCCTCGAAACAGGTGAGGTCGGTGGGGTGGATGTTGCCGAACGAGTAGTTGATGACGTCCAGCTTGCCCGCTATGCCGCGGGTGTCGAGGTGCTTGGGGTAGAAGGCGTTCCCGTACACGCTCCACTGGTCGTAGTAGGCGATGCGGACACCGCCCGCCGCGGCGGTGGTGCCGGCGCCGGCGGCCTGGGCCGTGCCGAGTCCCGCGAAGGAGGCAAGCGCTCCGGCTGCCAGCGCGGCCGTGGCGGCGGCCGCGATGAGGGGTTTACGGATGTGCATGAACTGCCTCCGGGGGGCTGGGAGGAGAGAGCAAGAGGTCGGGTGAGAGAAGTGATAGCGATCACTCCAGCCCCGCGTCAATGGTTCGGACCAAAGAAGGACTAGACCACTCCGGCGCTATTTCCCCAAGTCAGAGAGTTGAGCGCACATCAGAAACCGCTCGCCACCCCGGGTGACGAGCGGTTTAAGGCTGCCTTCAGACATCCCCCCGCAAGGTTTCGTCAACAAACCAGCCAAACCCCGTTTGCATACGACTAGTCGGCCGCCGGCGCCTGCGCGGGCATGGCGTACGCGTCTGCGACGAGCTCGTACGAGCGCAGTCGGGCCGGCCCGCTGTGGGCGTTGGCGGTCAGCATCAGCTCGTCCGCGCCCGTTCGCTTGGCGAGGTCGTCCAGTCCGGTGCGGACCTCGTCGGGGGTGCCGTGGACGATGTTCGCGAGCCAGCCGTCCACGAACTCCCGCTCCGCCGGGGAGAAGGGGTACGCCGCCGCCTCCTGCGGCGTCGGGACCAGGCCGGGCCGCCCGGTGCGCAGCCGCAGCATCGAGAGCGCGCCCGTGAGCACCTGGGCGCGGGCCTCCGCGTCGGTGTCGGCGGCGAGTGCCGAGACCCCGATGACGGCGTACGGGGCGTCCAGGACGGCCGAGGGGCGGAAGCTCTGCCGGTAGAGGTCGAGGGCGGGCAGGGTGCCGGCCGCCGAGAAGTGGTGGGCGTAGGCGAAGGGCAGGCCGAGTTCGCCGGCGAGCCGGGCGCTGAAGCCGGAGGAGCCGAGCAGCCACAGCGGCGGCCGCCCGGCGGGGCCCTGGACCGGGCCCGGTACGGCGTGCACGCGGGCGTACGGGTGCCCGTCCGGGAAGTCGTCGTCGAGGAACCGGCGGAGCTCCATGAGCTGGCGCGGGAAGTCGTCCGCGGACTCGTCGAGGCGCCCGGCTCCGCGCAGCGCGGCGGCCGTGCGCCCGTCGGTGCCCGGGGCCCGGCCGAGGCCGAGGTCGATCCGCCCGGGGGCGAGCGCCTCCAGGGTGCCGAACTGTTCGGCGATGGCGAGCGGGGCGTGGTTGGGCAGCATGACCCCGCCCGATCCGAGCCGGATGCGGGAGGTGTGCGCGGCGAGGTGGGCCAGGATCACGGCCGGCGAGGAGCTGGCGACGCCGGGCATGGAGTGGTGTTCGGCCACCCAGTGGCGGTGGTAGCCGCGGGACTCGGCGAGCCGGGCGATGGCCACGCTGGTGCGCAGGGAGTCGTGGGCGGTGCTGCCGGCGCCGACGGTGACGAGGTCCAGGACCGAGAGCGGTACGGTGGCCCGGCCCTGCGCGGCGCCCCGGATGCCGTCGTTCCTGCCGTGCTGTCCATGTGCGCCACCGGTGTCACTCATCGTCGCTCCCGTCTCGCCGTGTCATCCGTACGAAGAATTCGAACCGTGAACGGCGGCCGGGCATTCCCGGCGCACCGGGACAGCGCGCGTGACCATGGCATATGCCAGTGGAGTAGATCCTGGCAGAGAGACATGATTGAGCCATCAATCTCCCCAACAGGCGCTCCACATGGGCCTCTTGATGGCTATCGTGGTAGGGCAAGCGGTAACAACCTGCTAGGGGGAAACCGTGGCGCTGAAGCCCGAGCCGACCGCGCCGTTCCACTCGGTGCAGTACGCACTACGCGTACTCGAAACGATCGCACGGCACACCGGTGGTGTGACCGACGTGCAGATCGCGCGTGAGACCGGCCTGCCCGCCGTCCATCTCGCCCCGATGCTGCTCATGCTGCGTCGGGAGGGGTATGTCCTGCAGGTGTCCGACGGCGCCTACGCCATAGGGGACTCCCTCGTCCTGCTCGGCTCGGGCATCGACCGACAGCAGGCGCTCACGGACAAACTGCAGGAGACCCTGGACCGGCTGCGCGACTCGGTCGGCGCGGCCGTCTACATCAGCCGGTACGTGGACGGCGAGGTCAGGATCACGCAGTTCGCGGACAGCCCCCGCACTCCCAAGGTGCACGAGTGGGTCGACTTCCGCTCCGCCGCGCACGCCAGCGCCGTCGGAAAGTGCCTGCTCACGCAGCTGGACCTGAACGGGCGGCGCGACCACCTGTCCCGGCACAAGATCGCCCGGCTCACGTCGAAGACGATCGTGAACGAGCGGATCCTGTTCTCCAAGCTGGACGCCCAGCCGGCCACCGTGCCGATGCTGGACCTGCAGGAGTACGCCGTGGGCACCGTCTGCGCGGCGGTCCCGATCACGGCCGGGGCCTCGGTGGGCTGCCTGGCGCTGTCGATGCCGGTCGAGCACGCGCACCGGCTGCGCGCCGCGGCGGACACCCTGAACCGGAAGGCCGCGCCGCTGCTGCTGTCGCTCACGCTCTGACGGCGGGAACGGCGGGCACTGCGGGCAGACGCCGGGGCCGTACGCGGACCGGAAAACACTTCGGGCGGTTCCCGGTGAACCGGAAACCGCCCGAAGGACAGGTGCGCCGCCAGGGACTCGAACCCCGGACCCGCTGATTAAGAGTCAGCTGCTCTAACCAACTGAGCTAGCGGCGCCTGCTGACAGAGAAAATACTACCTGGTCCTCCGGGGTGCTCAAAACCAATAGGCCCGCCCCGCCCTTTCTCCGTTTCTCGGGCTCTGCCCGAACCCCAAAGACCTGGGGCTCCGCCCCAGACCCCGCTCCTCAAACGCCGGAGGGGCTGTCGTTCAGCCTCGCCGGCCAGTGGTCCAGGAGGCGGGTACGGCCCTGGGACTCGTACGCGGCCAGGAGGGTGGCCAGGGCCTCCGCGTCCAGCAAGGCGTAGCCCCCCGCAGGGGAGCGGTGCCAGACCGGGTCGGCGCAGCGGAAGGCGGCCCGGCGGAGGGAGACTCGGTGGATCTTGTTCGTCGCCGTGACCGGCATGGCCGGGAGGATGCGGACGTAGCGCGGGGACATCTTCGTGCCCAGGTCCGGCTGAGCCGCCAAAAAGTCGGCGAAGGCGGCCGGCGAGAACGCCGCGCCCTCCCGGAGGGACACCGCGGCCATGACCTGGTCCCCCGCCACCTCGTCCGGGACGGCGTAGACCGCGACCGCCGCCGCGTCGGCCCAGCGGGCCAGGATGTTCTCGATCACCGCCGCGGCGAGGTTCTCGCTGTCGACCCGCAGCCTGTCGTCCGTACGGCCCGCGAAATAGAGGAAGCCTGCCGCGTCGCGGAAGAAGAGGTCCCCGGTCCAGTACCAGCCCTCCCGGGTGCGGTCGGCTTCCGCGGCCGGGTTGCGCCAGTAGCCCTCGAACAGGCTGCGGCCGCGGTTGACGAGTTCGCCGATCGCGGCCGAGCCGTTGAGCAGGCGGCCGGCCTCGTCCAGCACCGCGGCCGGGCATTCCGCGCCCGTCTCCGGGTCGATCACCGCCAGGTCGTCGCCCGCGCCCGCCCGGCCCAGGGCGCCCGGCGGGGTGTCCGGGGTCCGCTGGACGGAGGCGCCGCCCTCGGTGGCTCCGTAGCCCTCCACCAGCCGGACCCCGAACCGCTCGGCGAAGCGGGCCGCGTCCACCGCCCCGGCCTCGGTGCCGAAGCCGAGGCGCAGGCTGTGCGCGCGGTCGTCCGGGCGGGGCTCGGTGGCCAGCAGGTACTGGATCGCCCGCCCGACGTAGGTGAAGTAGGTGGCGCCGTACGCCCGTACGTCGTCCAGGAACGCCGAGGCCGAGAAGCGCCGTCGCAGCGCCACCGCGGCCCCGCCGACGAGCGCCGGCAGCCAGTCGGCGATGACGGCGTTGCCGTGGAAGAGCGGCATGCAGACGTAGTGGACATCGTCCGGGGTGACGGTGAACCGGCGGGCCAGGGCGGATCCGGCGGCCGCGAGGCGGCCCTGGGTGCAGATGGCGGCCTTGGGGGCGCCGGTGGACCCGGAGGTGAAGTAGAGGAGGAGGCGCGCGTCGGGGGCGGGGGTACGCAGGGCCGCCTCGCCTGGCTTGGCCGCGGCGTAGGGCGCGAGCAGGGCCTCGTACTCCTCGGTGCCGGTGACCAGGACGCGCACGCCCGGCAGGTCCAGCCCGCGCAGCAGCGGCAGGTGGGCGCGCTCGGTGATCAGGATCCGGCAGTCGGTGTGCAGGATGTCGCGGGCCAGCTCGGGGCCGCGCCGGGTGGGGTTGATCCCGGCGACGGCGGCCCCGGCCAGGGCCGCCGCGCCGAGCCAGAACGGGAACTCGGGGGTGTTGTCGAGCAGCACCCCGAGGTGCGGCTCGGCCCCCTGAGGCATGAGGTCGACGAGGAGCGCGGCGCGCGCGGCGGCCTCCTGGGCGGTCCGGTGGTGGGTGAGGACACCGCCCTCGTGTTTCAGCCCGGGCCGGTGGTCGCCCCATTGGCGCGCTATGAGCTCCGCGACGGTTTCGGGTGCAGTCGTCGTCCGCATGCCGCCGGAGGGTATCTGACGTTGCGTCAGAATTGAACGTCGGAGCAGGCGTAGAAGGCCATCGGGGTGTCGTTGACGGTCCAGACGGCCAGGATCAGGTGCCGGCCCGACTTGCCGCTCGGCATGGCCCCCTGGTGGACGGTGGTCATGGCGGGGCGGGCGCCGTTGTAGGCGACGGTGAGGAAGGGCTGGGGTTCGAGGTCGGCGCGGGTGAGGGCCTTGGTGCCGGTCCAGCCGTTCTTGGTGACGTAGTACTTGAAGTCGGTGGTGGAGTGGTTGGCGGTGAACTGCCACCGGAAGGCGTAGCTCTGCCCGCTGGTCACCCTGGTGGCGGGCCAGGCACCACCGCGCGGGTTGTCGAGCTCGGCGAACTGCGAGAGCCCGCCGGAACATATCTTGCCGTCGGCGGGGCCGGCGGCCGGGAAGCCCTTGAAGCCCTCGACGCTCTGCGGCTCCCACTGGATCGCCCCGCAGTCGGAGACGGTCTTGTTGGCGCAGAGCTTCTGGCGGCTGATGGGGGTGTCGGTGTAGCCGTGGCTGCTGGCGCTGGGGGCGCCGATGAGGGTGATGCCGGCGACGAGGCCGAGGCCGAGCGCGGCGACGCCGGCCCGTCCGGGCATGCGGACGTTACGCATGATGCTCCTTGAACGTGGGGGGAGTTCGGTGAGAGCGCGCGCGTGTGGGGATTAGGTCTAGACCAAGTCCCAGATTATTGACGAGAGTTGGCCATGTCCATACCAATGGGAAAACGGGTGGTCCGGTAAATTCCGGCCACCCGCTCCCGTACTGCTGACCTGCTGAACCGCCGCCCTACTCGGGGCGTCCCGTGTAGAAGGCGACCGTGAGGTCCTTCACCAGGGCCTTGCGCTCGTAGTCGTCGAGCTCGACCAGCCCGCGCGAGGTCAGCCGGTGCACGGTGTCGTCCACCGCGTCCACGACCGAGGTCAGCACGGTGTCCCGGTGCTTGGCGTCGATCGCCGCGACCCGGCGGCGGCGCATGGCCTCGGCGACCTCGGCCGCGTACTCGATCCGGGTCGGCTGCGCCGAGAACACCTCGATCCCGACGGCCTCGGTTTCGGCCGCGAGCATCCGGGTCAGCGCGTCGCCGACGGCCTCGGCGTCGCGCAGGGTCGGGGCGTCCTCGTGGAAGGCGTCGGCGGGGAGCTGGGACAGTACGCGGGCCATGGCCGATTCGACCTGCTCGGCGAGGTACTCCGTGTGGTCCTCGACGGCGAGCGTGGCCCGGGCCGTGTCCTTGACCTGCCAGACGACCTGCACGACGACCTGGAGGGCGAGGCCGCCGGAGTCCACGGCGGGCATGGGGTCGCTGCGCCAGTGCCGCAGCCGTACGTCGACCCGGCGGCGCAGGAGGAGGGGGCTGACCCAGGTCAGGCCGGTACGGCGGACCGTGCCGCGGTAGCGGCCGAAGAGGGTGAGCACCCAGGCGTGGCCGGTACGGGCCCGGCCGAGTCCGCCGAGCGCGACGAGGGCGACGATGCCGAGGAAGGCCAGCGGGGGCCAGTGGGTGGCGCGCAGGCCGTGGTAGGCGCGGGGGGTCGCGCCGAAGGCGGCCACGAACGGGGCGGGGACGGCCCCGGCCCGCCAGAGCACGGCCGTGCAGCCGGCGAGGGCGATGCCGCCGACGGCCACGCCGACCCAGCCGGGCAGCACCGGGCCTCGGTGCTCCCTGAGCCGGTCGTCACCGCGGGGGACCCGGCGGCCGGGGGCGGGCCGGGGGGTGGACCGGGACCGGCCGGGCCGGGGGGCGGGCGCGGGCATCGGCTTCGGGTCGCCGCGGAAGGGGAGGTGCACCGGCACCTCGGTGACGGAGGTGCCGCGTTGCCGCCCGAAGCGGGGGGCGGCCTCGGAGTCGCCCTCCGCCGGGGGCTTCTCCAGGCCGCGCGCCACGGCCTGGGCGACGATCTCGGCCGCGCCGGGGCCGGGCACACCGGCGGAGTACTCGGGCTCGGCGTCGGGGGCGGAGTCGGGGGCGGAGTCGGGCGCGGGGTAGGGGTAGGGGTCGATGGTCCGCAGGTTCAGGGTGGCCACCCCGGCAGCCGGGGCCTCCGCGTCCTGGGCGTGCGGGATCTCCGGGCCCGCGTCGGGCTCCGCCCGGGCCGCCGGGACCTCCCAACCGTGCGGCGGCACCGGTTCCTCAGCCTGCGCCGAGCGGGCCACCGGGGCCGGGGCCCAGCCGAACGAGGTCTCCTCGGGAACACCCGCCCCCGCCTCCTCGCGCGGTGCGCCCACGGCGGCGGACGAGGCCGGAGCGGCCTCCGGGCGCGGCTCGGCCACGGCCACGGCCGAACCGTGCGGGACCGCGGCCTCGGGCTCCGCCGCCCACGCGGACCGCGCGGCGCGGCCGGGGCCGCCCTGGGCGACGGCGGCCTGCGCGAAGTCCGCGCCGCGGACGGCCTCCGGCTCGGCGGCCGCCCACGCCGGGCGGGACGCGGCGGCGGGTGCGGGCGCGGCCGTACGAACGGACTCCGGCTCGGCGGCCCACGCGGGGCAGGGCGCGGCGGCGGGTGCGGGCGCGGCCGTACGAACGGACTCCGGCTCGGCCGCCGCCCACGCGGGGTGGGAGCGCGGCCCTTCCGGCGCCGTACGGGAAACGGGTGCCCGCTCGTCCCGGCCGGGCCCGCTTTGCGCGAGGGCTGCCGACGCCGTCCGGGGGTCCGGGCCTGGCGCGGATCCGGCCGCGGCCGCGAAGGCCGGCGCGGGCCGCAGCTCGGCCGCCCACCCAGGGTGCGAGCGCGGTCCTTCCGGCGCCGGGCGGGACGCGGGCGCGGCCGACATGCCCTGACCGGGCCCGCCATGCGCGGCGGGGGCCGGCTCCGGGTGCGGGCGCCCCGCGGCCGACGCCGTACGCGCGGGCTCCGGCTCCGCGGCTGCCCATGCCGGGCGGGCGTGCGGGCCCGGCGCGGATACGGCCGCGGGAGCGAGTGCGGGCTCCGGCTCCGCGGCTGCCCACGCCGGGTGGGGGCGCGGCGCGTCCCAGGCGGGGGCGGCCGGGGTGGCGGCGGCGGGCGGCGGCGCTGCCGGCCGCGCCGGGACGGCGGGGGGCGCCGTCGGCGGTACGCGGAGGGTGCCCGTCGTCGAGGTGGTGCGCGTGGGAAACATCGTTACCTCCGTCATGCGAACAGCCGGCGCCAGGTTTCCGGGCCCGGGTAGCCGTTGGCCGAGGCGCCGCGCCAGCCCTGTGCGCGCTGGAAGGCCTCGACGTTGCGGCGGTCGGCCTCACCCCAGCGGGGGCCCGGGCCGGATGTGTAGTACTTGCCGAAGCCCTTCTTGACCAGCTGCCGGCCGAGGGCCTCGACGGCCGCGTTCGACTGGCCCGGGCGGAACAGCGCGGCCCCCGGGTAGGCCCGTACCCCGCCCGGTCCCGGCGCCGCGCCCACCAACGGCGCGATGTTGCCGCCCTGCTTCTCGACGAGCAGGCGCCAGGTGTGCGCGCCGGGGATGCCGTCGGCGTCCGCGCCCGACCAGCCCTGGGCGCGCTGGAAGGCCTGGGTGGCGAGCTTGTCGTGGTCGCTCCACGTCCGGTCCGCCACCCCCTTGGGGTAGAAGCGGTACGCGCCGCGCTCGATCAGCATCCGGCCCAGCTGCGCCACGAAGTCGTTCGTGGCGCCCGGGGCGAACTTGTCCGCGCCCGGGAAGGCCTTGGCGTCGCCGGGCTTCGGGCCCGGCGCCGGCGGTTCGGGGACGGCGCCCGGGACCTCCGGAACGACCCCGCCCGTCACCCCGTTGAACCGGTACGGGACGTACTTGGCCGCGTTGCTCCAGTACCCGTAGGGCGTGGCCAGCTTCCGTGTGTTGGGGCGCGTCTGCTCGTAGGCGACGTAGTGCGTGCGCGTCTCGTCGACCCAGCCGCCGAAGAGGACCACGTGCGAGCCGTTGTTGGGGTCCGCCGGGTTGTGGAAGAGCAGCATGTCCCCCGGCAGCAGCTCCTCCTTGGTGATCTTGGTGGCGAATTTGTCGAGGCTGCCGGTCCACTCGTTCGAGCCGAGGTTCCAGGCCATGGAGACGTAGCCCGAGCAGTCCTGCCGGTAGCCGTCCGTGAAGTACGCGGACATGCTGTACGGGACCTGCGCGTCCAGCCACAGCTTCGCCCGGGTGATGATCGTCGTGCGGTCGATGCGCTTCACCGCGCCGGGCTTGGCGGGTGCGCCGGGCTGCCCGACCGGGCCGCCCTTCGGGCCGTGCAGCGGGGTCCGGCCGCCCTGCGGGGAGCCGGGGTCGTCCAGCGCCACCGGGCCGGTGGCCGGGGAGGTCACGGCCACCGCGGCCGCGCTTCCACCACCGAGGACCACGCCCGCGGCGGTGGCCAGGACCAGCGCCCGACGGGCCCCGCGGGCCGCGGGGTGACCCCCGTCGCGCAGCGGTATGGCCCGCGCGCGGGCGAGGGAGCGGCGGCGCTGGGCGCATCCCCGGCACACGCAGTCGCCCTCGGGCTCGTACTCCTCGAAAGCGGGCATCGGCATCTGCACATGCGTCGGAGGCTGCGTCGTCATGCGGATCCGTCCACTCCCCTGCTCGTCCCCTGCTCGTCCACTGGTCGGCCGGGCTCACATCTGATAAAGCATCAGATGTGCACGGCGCAGACATATCGTGCACGATAGACCCCTCAAACATGGGTTAATCGGACAAGGCGGGCGTGGCTGGTCACGAGCACCCGCGGAGGTGGGGTAGAGTTTTCCCTGTCAGCAAGCGCCGCTAGCTCAGTTGGTTAGAGCAGCTGACTCTTAATCAGCGGGTCCGGGGTTCGAGTCCCTGGCGGCGCACAGACGGAGGAAGCCCCTCGCAGCGAAAGCTGCGAGGGGCTTCTTCGTTCCCCGGGCCGCCGTCCGTCAGACCGCCGTGCCCGGGCGGGCTCCCACACCCGTCAGGTAGGCGGAGACCACCACGTTCGCCGTGTACTCCTTGGCCGCCTTGTCGTAGGTGCCGCCGCAGGTCACCAGCCTCAGCTCGGCCCGGCCCCGCACCCGCGGGCCGTACGCCTTGTGCGCGTCGAAGTCCGCGCGCTCGTAGACCCGTACGTCCTCGATCGTGAACTCGGCGACCGATCCGTCCGCCCGCACCACCCGCACCTTGTCACCCGGCTGGACCGTGCTCAGGCCGTAGAACACCGCCGGCTTGGAGCGCGTGTCCACGTGCCCCACCATCAGCGCCGCCCCGGCCGTCCCCGGCTGGGCGCCCCGCCCCCACCAGCCCACCGTCCCCGGACTCTCGTACGGGGGCGGTTCGAGCGCGCCGTCCTTGTCCAGGCCCCGGGAGATCACCGGGGCCTGGATGCCTATGGAGGGCACGTCGACGCGCTGGGGCAGGGCCGCGGCGAGCGGGGCGTGCGCGGCCGGCAGCCCCGGTCCCACCGCGCCGCCGGCCTGGCCGGCGGGGGATGCGGGCGCCACGGTGAGCTGGCGGCCCCACAGCCACAGGCCGAGCACCAGCACGGACCAGGCGGCGAAGGTCAGCAGCCGGCCGCTCCCGGAAGCTTTGGCCTCACCCATCCGCCCCCCGCCTCACTCGCCGCTGCGGCGGCGGCGCAGGGCCAGCGCCCGGCCCGCGACGGCCAGGGTGGCCACGGCGGCGAGGATGGCGCCGATCACCGTGTGCGGCAGGCTCGGGCCGTCGTCGCCGTGGTCCTTCTTGGCCGCGGCGGCGACGGGCTTGGCCGCCTCCGCGAGTTCGGCGGACATGCCGCCGCCGCCCGCGTGGACCGGCCAGACCGGCGAGGCGTGGTGGGTGGGGTGGCGGTACGGCGAGATCTGGACGGAGCCGGTGACCTTGTCGCGGCCGTCGCACGTCACCCGGATGGAGTGCCAGCCGGGCGAGGCGTGCGAGCTGATCATCGCCTGGCCGTAGAGCGGGCTGCGGCCGCCGTCGCGGCCGTAGAGGGCGACGTCCGCGACGAAGACGGCGGACTTGGCCGCCCCTCTGGCGCCGTCGCATCCGTTGACGCGCAGCTTGACCTGCGCTCCGGGGTGGGCCGGATCCGGGTCGACCGTGATGCTGCCGCGGTCACCGCGGTCCTCCTCGCCCGCCAGGGCGATGGGCGCGGTCACCGCGGAGAACGCCGCCAGGGCGACGGACACGGCGGCGGCACGGAGAGCGATCGGGACACTGCGCATGGTGAACCTCCTCGTCAAGGAGATTCACGCGCGGTGCGCCGCTCCGCATCCGGAACGGCGCCGTACGTGTCAGCCGTACGCCCCAAACGCGGTACGCCCTGTCGGCCGTACGCACCGCACGCACCGCACGCGCCGGAGGTGCCCTGTGCGCCGTACGGCCGTACGGCCGTACGCCTCAGACGAGGTCGACCAGATCCGCGATCGAGTCGACCGTCGTGGTCGGCCGGTACGGGAACTTCTCGGTGTCCGCGACCGACGTCAGGCCGGTGAGGACGAGGAAGGTCTGCATGCCCGCCTCCAGGCCGGCCAGCACGTCGGTGTCCATCCGGTCGCCGATCATCGCGCTGGTCTCGGAGTGCGCGCCGATGGCGTTCAGGCCGGTGCGCATCATCAGCGGGTTGGGCTTGCCGGCGAAGTACGGCCGCTTGCCTGTCGCCTTGGTGATCAGCGCGGCGACCGCGCCGGTGGCCGGGAGCGGGCCCTCGGTGGAGGGGCCGGTCTCGTCGGGGTTGGTGCAGATGAAGCGGGCGCCCGCGTTGATCAGGCGGACCGCCTTCGTCATGGCCTCGAAGCTGTACGTCCGGGTCTCGCCGAGGACCACGTAGTCGGGCTCGTGGTCGGTCAGGATGTAGCCGATGTCGTGCAGGGCGGTGGTCAGACCGGCCTCGCCGATGACGTACGCGGTGCCGCCCGGGCGCTGGTCGTCGAGGAACTTCGCGGTGGCCAGCGCGGAGGTCCAGATGTTCTCGACGGGAACGTCCAGGCCCATGCGGGACAGGCGGGCCTGGAGGTCGCGCGGGGTGTAGATCGAGTTGTTGGTCAGGACCAGGAAGGGCTTGCCGGACTCGCGCAGCCGCTTGATGAAGGCATCGGCGCCGGGGATCGGGGTGCCCTCGTGGATGAGGACCCCGTCCATGTCGGTGAGCCAGGATTCGATCGGCTTGCGCTCTGCCACTGGACTGTTCTCCGCTCTCGGTGGCCCGTAGACCACCGACCACTGACCCGCTGATTTCCGGCCTATGACCCATGGCCCATGACCTATGGCCCATGGTCTGTACCACCCTATCGGGGCCGGGGGGGGGGGGGGGGGGGGGGGGGGGGACGGGAGGGGGGGGGGGGGGGGGGGGGGGGGGGGGGGGGGGGGGGGGGGGGGGGGGGGGAGGGGGGTTTTTTTTTTTTCCGGA
>NZ_JBVHWW010000042.1:66792-75588 GCF_055563995.1 Streptomyces sp. NPDC029164
CCCCCACCTCACCCCCCCCCCCCCCCCCCCCCCCCCCCCCCCCCCCCCCCCCCCCCCCCCCTCCCCCCCCCCCCCCCCCCCCCCCCCCCGGACCGCGAGGGCCTGGATCAGCTCAGGCGGACGTTGTCGACGGCCCAGTACCAGTTGTTGTTCCCGCTGTAGCGGAAGCGGATCTGGACGTCGGTGGCGCCGGCCGGGACCTGGAGCGCGAGGGACTCGGCCTTGGCGACGGCGTCGGCGGTGTAGGACTTCACGACGGCCGGGGTGCCGCCGTTGTAGGAGACCAGGACCTGGGCGCTCTGGCCGGCCTCCTGGCGGTAGTGGGTCTGGAAGGTCAGATTGCGCGTGCTGCCGCCGGTGACCGCCCACTTGGGGGTGATCAGGGTGGAGTCGAAGGTGCCCGTGTGGCTCTTGTCGTCCCACTCGTCGGAGTCGGCGACGGCGAAGACGTCACGGGAGCGGACGTTCAGCTCGCGCCACTGGTCGCGCTGCGACTGGCTCCAGAACTCGTCGGTGGCGAAGGCCCAGCCGGCCCACTCGGTGACACCGCCGGTGCCCATCCTGGAGTTGTCCACGGACCAGCCGGCCGGCGGGGTGTGCGTGAAGCCCTTCACGCCCGCCGGGATGCCCGTCTCGTCCACGCGCGCCTGGAGGTTCGGGCGCAGGGTGTCGAAGGGGTCGTCGTCCGGGGCGTTCAGCGGGACCCCGTCGATGCCGGGGGCGCTCACGCCGACCTGGGCGAGCGCGGTCGCGGCCACGTCGACCAGCTTCACGTCGTCGCGGACCGAACCGGCCGGGATTCCCGCGCCCTTGGCGATGACGAAGGTGGCGCGCTCCTGGATGGTCGAGCCGCCGTGGCCGCCGGAGTTGGTGTGGCCGTGGTCGGTGGTGACCAGGACCTTCCAGTTCTCCTGGGCGTACGTGGGGCGGTTCTGGACGGCGGCGAGCAACTGGCCGACCAGGGCGTCGACGCGCGCGATGGTGTCGAGGTACTGCTGGCTGGCGGCGCCGTAGGAGTGGCCGGCCGCGTCGATCTCGCCGAGGTAGACGAAGGCGGCGTCCGGGTTCTGGTCGCGCAGCTCGGCGGCGGCCGCGGCGGCGATCTTCGGGTCCTCGTTGCGGTAGCCGTCGCGGTCGCCCTTGAGGGAGAGGCGCTTGTCGACCTTGGCGGAGAAGATGGGGCCGTTCTGGTCGGTGGAGGTGATGGGCTCCCAGTCGGCGGCCGCGTACGTGTTGAGCGCCGGCTTGGCGTTCTCGATGCGGGTGAGGAAGTCCGGGTACGCGGTGTAGTTCTTGCCGGTGAAGGAGTTGTCCTTCACCCCGTGCTTGTCGGGCCAGACTCCGGTGGCGATGGTGGACCAGCCGGGGCCCGAGGAGGTGGCGGCCATCGGGTTCGCGTAGAGGGTGCTGCGGGCGGTGAGGCCCTGGGCCATCAGGCCGTTCAGGTGCGGCGCGTTGGCGGCCTTGACGCGGTCGAGGACCGCGCCGTCGATGCCGATGACGAGGACCTTGTCGGTGCCGGCGAGCGCCGCGGCCTCGTCGGCGGTGGCGGCGTGCGCGCCGAGGGCGGTGGCGAGCAGGGCGGTGGCGGTGGCGGCCACGGCGAGGGTGCGTCCGGCGGGGACAGCAGTGGGCACGAACTCCTCCGGGAGTGATCGTGGGAAGGCGCTGGGGACGTGCGCCGGGTCCGGACCGAAGGTGCGGTCTTCGGTCCAGACCCGTTATGCAACGGTCACTCTGCTGGTCGTGGATGACCAGGAGGCAACCAGTCAGCTTCCGGTCGCCGACTTCCACGCGTCGACGTAGCCGGTGAGGTTCTTGTCGATGTCGGCCCAGTCCGGCTCGAAGATCTCCACGCCCGCCATGATCTTGGTGAGCTCGACGGCGTTGGCGTCGGTCGGCTTGACGTCGGTGCGCGCCGGGAAGCCGCCGCCGATCTCGCTGACCAGCTTCTGGGCCTCCTCGCCGAGCATGAAGTCGAGGAGCTTCTTGCCGTTCTCGGAGTGCGGGGCCTTGTCGACGAGGCCGGCCGCGTAGGGCAGGGCGAAGCTGGTGGGCTTGCCGCCGTCCTTCGCCGGGAACCAGATGCCCAGGTTCGGCATGGACTTGGACTGTGCGAAGTTCATCTGGACGTCGCCGTTGGCCACGAGCAGCTCGCCCTTGTCCGTCTTCGGCGCGAGCTTGCTGGTGGAGGAGGACGGGCCGACATTGTTGGCCTGGAGCTTCCTCAGGTACTCCAGCGCCGGCTCCTTGCCGCCGAAGTCGTGCATCGACTTGATGAGGACGGCCGTGCCGTCGCCCGCGACGCCCGGGGTGGAGTACTGCAGCCTGCCCTTGTACTTGGCGTCGAGCAGCTCCTCCCAGGTCTTGGGGGCCTCGGGGAGCTCCTTCTTGTTGTAGACGAAGCCGAAGTAGTTCTTGACGACCGAGGTCCACTTGCCGTCGGCGGCCTTGTCGGCGCCGTTGACCTTGTCGGAGCCCTGCGGCTCGTAGGCCTGGAGCAGGCCCTTGCCGTCGGCCTGCTGGATGAAGGGCGGCAGGGTGATCAGCACGTCGGCCTGGGTGTTGGTCTTCTCGCGGACGGCGCGCTGCACCATCTCGCCCGAGCCGCCCTCGACGTACTTGACCTCGATGCCGGTCTTCTTGGTGAAGTCGGCGAAGACCTTGTCGTACCAGCCGTCGCCCTTCTCGCTCTTGAGGCCGTCGGCGCTGTAGACGGTGACGACCTTCTCCTCGCCCTCGGAATCGGCGGAGGAGGAGCCGCCGCAAGCGGTGAGGGAGGCGGTGAGGGCGAGGCCGGCGACGACGGCGGCGGCGCTGCGGAGCACGAGCTTGCTGGGCATGGAACTTCCTTACGGCGAAAGGGAGTCAGCGGGGGTTCCGGGGATTCAGCGGGGATTCAGCGGTACGAGGCCCTGGTGCGGACGCGGGAGACGGCCAGGAGGACCAGCAGGGTGGCGGCCATCAGGACGACGGCGACGGCGGAGCCGCTGAAGAGCGAACCGCGGTCGGTGGCGGTGAAGACGCGGACGGGGAGGGGCATCCAGTCCGGCGGGTAGAGCATCATCGTGGCGCTCAGCTCGCCCATGGACAGGGCGAAGCAGAGGCCGGCCGCGGCCGTGAGGGACGGCAGCAGGAGGGGGAGCTTGATCCGCCACAGGACGTACGCGGGGCGGGCGCCGAGGGAGGCCGCCGCCTGCTCGTACGCGGGGTCGAGCCGTACGATCGCGGCCGAGACCGACTGGTAGGCGAACGCCGTGACAAGGATGGTGTGCGCCAGGATGACGATCGAGCTGGTGCCGTTGAGCAGGACCGGCGGCCGGCTGAAGGCGACGAGCACGGCGAGGCCGACGACCACGGACGGGACGGCCACGGGCAGCATGAACAGCGCGTCCAGGGACCGCTTCCCGCGCTGCTTCAGCGTGGCGGCGGCCAGCGCGGCCCAGGTGCCGACGGTGAGGGCGAGGAGGCTGGCGGCGAGCGCGGTGACCAGGCTGGTGGTGAGGGCCCGGAGGGATTCGCCGCGCACGGCGGAGGCGTAGTTCGCGGTGGTCGGGCCGGAAGGAAAGGCCCCGGACCAGTGGGTCGAGAAGGACGCGGCCACCACGACGAGCAGCGGCAGGGCGAACAGCGGCAGGAAGAGGAGGCCGAAGAGGCCCCAGGCCGCCCAGCGGCCGGTCTTGCTATGCACCAGCACGCTTGCTCACCACCCGGTAGAGGCCGAACAGGCCGACGGAGATCGCGATGTTGACGACGGCGACCACGCAGGCGGCCGCGTAGTCGGATTCGAGGATGGCCTTGCCGTAGATGAGCATCGGCAGGGTCGTGACGTCCTTGGCTCCGGTGAAGAGGACGATCCCGAACTCGTTGAGGCACATGACCAGGACGAGGCTGCCGCCCGCGGCGAGCGCCGGCAGGGCCTCGGGGAGGATCACCCGCCGGACGATCCGGGCCGGCCGGGCGCCGAGGCCGGCGGCGACCTCCAGCTGGGCGGTCTCCAGCTGGGAGAAGGCCGCGAGCAGCGGGCGCATCACGAAGGGCGTGAAGTAGGTGATCTCCGCGAGGAGGACGCCCCAGGGGGTGGTCAGGAAGTGGAAGGGCCCCTCGGCGGCTCCGGTGAGGCCGGTCCAGGCTCCGTTGGCCATGCCCACCGTCCCGTAGACGAAGAGGAGGGCGAGGGTGACGAGGAAGGAGGGGAAGGAGAGGAACACGTCGATGAACTTCGCGACGGCCCGTGCCCCGGGGAAGGGCACGAACGCGATGATCAGCGCGAGGACGAAGCCGAGGACGAGGCAGCCGGCGGTGGCCCCGACGGCCAGCCAGACGGTGGTCCCGAGCGCCTCGCGGAAGCTCTGCGAGGCGAAGACGGAGGCGTACGCGTCGAAGGCGCCGCCGCCGTTCTCGGGGCTCAGCGACTGCTGGACGACCAGCGCGAGCGGATAGAGGAACACCAGCGCGAGCACGGCGACGGGCGGCAGCGCCCACAGGGCGCGATTGCGCCTCGCCGCACCATCCAGCCCCGCCGGCGTTTGAGGCGCGGGGCCCGGGGCGGAGCCCCGATCTTTCAGCCCCGCCGGCGTTTGAGGCGCGGGGTCCGGGGCGGAGCCCCGATCTTTCAGCCCCGCCGGCGTTTGAGGCGCGGGGTCCGGGGCGGAGCCCCGAGCCTCCCCGGCGGGGGCCGGTACAGGCGCGGCGCGCCGAGTCGCCTCAGCCATCCGACACCCCAGCGGCCAGCAACACGGCATCGCGTGGCTCGAAGTGCAGCGTGACCCGGTCCCCCAGCGCCGGAGTCTCCCGCAGCTCGGGAAGGTCCGCCTTGACGCGGTGGCCGTCGACGTCGACGTACAGCCGGTGCGTCGAGCCGCGCCACTGGACCTCGGCGATCGTCCCGGTCAGGGCGTTGGGGCCGGCCCCGAGGCCGAGCAGGTGCGGCCGTACGCACAGGGTGGCCGTGGAGCCCGGCGCCGCGCGGCCGCGGTCGAGGGTCAGGGTGCGGCCCTCGAAGACCGCGCCGGCCTCGGCGACCGTCACCGGCAGCAGGTTCGCGTTGCCGACGAAGGACGCGGTGAACTCGGTGCGCGGGGCCCGGTACAGCTGCTGCGGGGTCCCGCAGTCCTGGAGGCGCGCCTTGTCCATGACGGCGATCCGGTCGGCCAGGGTGAGCGCCTCGACCTGGTCGTGGGTGACGTACAGGATGGAGACGTCGGGCAGTTCGCGGTGCAGGCGGGCCAGTTCGGCGAGCATCCCGGAGCGCAGCTGCGCGTCGAGCGCCGAGAGGGGCTCGTCCAGCAGGAGCACCCCGGGGCGGATGGCGAGGGCGCGGGCGATGGCGACCCGCTGCTGCTGGCCGCCCGAGAGTTCGCGGGGGTAGCGCCGCGCGTAGGCGCCCATGCCGGTCAGTGCCAGGGCCTCGGCGACCCGGCCGGGTATCTCGGCCCTGGATGCCTTCTGGGCCCGGAGGCCGAAGGCGACGTTGTCCTCGACCCGCATGTGCGGGAAGAGCGCGTACTGCTGGACGACCATGCCGATGCCGCGCTTGTGCGGCGGGAGCGCGGTGACGTCCTTGCCGCCGATCAGCACCCGGCCCGCGACGGGCCGCACGAAACCGGCGACCGCTCGCAGCGCCGTGGTCTTGCCCGAACCGGAGGGGCCGAGCAGCGCCATCACCTCGCCCGGTTCGACGGTCAGGTCGAGGGAGTCCAGGACGGTCGCGGCGCCGTAGGCGACGCTGACCCCGTCGAAGCGGATGCCGCTCACGCCGACTCCAGCAGGAGGTCCGGGAGTTCGGCGACGGAGCCGAGGACGTGGGTCGCGCCGTTCGCCGTGAGCGCCGCGCGGTCGTGGGCGCCGGTGAGGACGCCGGCGACGATCCCGGCGCCGGCGCGACGGCCGCTGAGCATGTCGTAGGCGGTGTCGCCGGCGACCACGGTGTCGCGTACGTCGGTCACGGCGCCGGTGCGCAGGAACGCGGTCAGCACCATGTCCGGGAAGGGCCGGCCGCGGCCGCCCGCGTCGGCCGGGCAGAGGGTCAGGTCGGCGAGGCCCTGCCAGCCGAGGGCGTCGAGGATGGCGTCCTGGGTGACGCGGGCGAAGCCGGTGGTCAGGACGACGGTGCGGCCGTCGGCGCGGAGCTTCTCGACGGCGGCACGGGCGTCGGGGACCGGGGTGATCAGGCCGCCGTCGACGAGCTCCGCGTACGCCTCCTCGAAGGCGGAGTTGGCGCGCCGGGCGAGGTCCTCCGTACCGAAGAGGTGGCGGAAGACAGTGATCTTGGACTCGCCCATGGTGTCGCGGACGTACTGGAGCTTGGCGGCGTGGTCGGGGGTGCCGGGTTCCACGCCCAGGCGCTCGGCGGCGCGCTCGAAGGCGCGCTCGACGAGGCCGCCGTCGGCGACGGTGGTGCCGGCCATGTCGAGGACGATCAGGTTCTGCGTGCGGTTCTCGGTCATCTGACTTACCAGCCCAGTTCGTTCGCGGTGGTCTCGGCTATGGCGGGCGAGCAGGTCATGCCGCGTCCGCCGGGTCCGGTCACCAGCCAGACGCCGTCGGCCACCCGCTGGCGGTGGACGACGCGGGTGGTGTCGGTGCACTGCGCGTACACGCCCGCCCAGCGGCGCTGGATCCGTGGCAGCGGGCGGCCCAGGAAGCCCTCGACCACCCCGGTGAGGTGTTCGTAGGGGTCTTCGAGGGTGTCGAAGGCGAAGGGGTGCTCGTACTCGTGGGTGTCGCCGATGGTCAGTCCGCCGTCCTGGCGCTGGACCATCAGCAGCTGCATCTTGTGCGCGGCGGCGACCGGCGCCTGGTCCTGCCCTGCGTTGAGGGCGTCGAGCGCGGGGGACTTGTACGCGGGGTAGTAGCGGAAGCTGTCGGCGTCCGCGACGGAGGTGGTGAGCGCCTCGCCGAGCGGGGCGGTCTGCATCATCTGGAGGCGGACGCGGCGCACGGGCAGGTCGGGGACCAGCTCGCGGACCAGGCCGGACAGCCAGGCGCCGGTGGCGAGGACGACCGCGTCGCCGCGGTGCACGTCGCCGTGGTCGTCGCGGACGGCGCCGGGGGCGATCACCTCGCGCACCTCCCGGCCCGGCAGGAAGGTGTACCGGCCGGTGGCCTTGAGCGCCTCCCGCAGGTGGAGCTGCGCGGTGCGGGGCTCGACGGCCGCGTCGCGTTCGCACCACAGGGCGGCCTCGAAGGCGCCGCGCAGGGCCGGGTTGATCTGCCGCGCCTCGTCGGCGGTGACCAGCTTGTAGCCGCGGGCGGCGGCGTCGGAGCGGGCCAGGGCCGCCTCGGCGACGGCGTACTCGCGGTCGGTGCGGACGGGGGTGAGGGAGCCGTTGGCACGGAAGCCCAGGCCGGGCACCTCCGCGCCGATGCGCTCCCAGAGCTCGCGGGCCCGCAGGGCGGTGTCGAGCTCCTCTCCCCCGGCCCGTCCGCTGACCCAGATCTGGCCGAAATTGCGCAGTGACGCGCCGCGGGCCTCCGCTTCTCGCTCGATCTGGACGACCTCGTGGCCGCGTTGGACTGCTTGCCAGGCGTGCATGGTGCCGACCACGCCGCCTCCGACGACTATGACTCTCACGCCGCCAACGGTGGGCGCGGACCGTGACCCCGAAGGATCCGTCCGGCAACGCGTCGGTGAACGGCCCTCGACACTTGGACTAGACCCGTTATCATTCTGTGACCAGAGTGCGGTGTTCATATGTCCCTTTACAGCGGGTGTGCGTGGATCGACCTCGAGCTATTCGGCTCGCAGGCGGGTCGTGAAGCTGAACCGATCACCACGGTAGAGCGAACGGACCCGTTCCAGCGGCCGGCCGTCCTGGTCCCGCGAGAAGCGGTGGATGAGCAGCATCGGGAGGGCGGGCGGGGTACCGATCAGCAGGGCTTCGCGGGGGGTCGCGAGGACCGTCTCCAGCTTCTCGTCGGCCTCGCCGAAAGCGATGTCGAGGCTGTCGCGGAGGTACCCGTAGAACGAGGAGTCCGGCTGGAAATCGCTGTCGAGGCGGGGGGCGCGGGCCACTCGGATGTACGTGCTCTCCAGGCCGACGCGCTCGTCGTCGGCCAGCAGGACCCGCTCCAGGTGCCAGACGGGCTCGCCGGGCTCGGCGCCGATGCCGGCGGCCAGGTCGGGCGGGCAGGGGAACCGCTCCAGGCCGATGAGGTGACGGCCCGGGCGGCGGCCCTGGCGGCGCACACCCTCGGTGTAACTGGCGAGGGAGAGCGGCTGCTCCAGCTTCGGCCCGGCGACGACCGTCCCGCGGCCGTGGCGGCGCAGCCGGCCCTCCAGCAGCAGCTCGCGCAGGGCCTGGCGGACGGTCTCGCGGGACACCTCGTAGTGCTCGGCGAGATCCCGCTCGGTGGGCAGCGCACCGCCCTCGCCGAGCTCGTCGATGAGGCCGGAGATGCGGGCCTTGACGGCGTAGTACTTGGGGATGCGGCCGTGCTCGGGAATGCCGGAACGCACGGGTGAGCCGGGGCGGTGTTCTTCCACGGTGGGACTCTATGCGGGGCGGCCCGGGGGGCCGTACGGGGGCGGTCGGGGTCGGTCGGGGTCGGTCCCGGCGGAGCCGGCCCGTTGTGGCCGGGGCCAAAGATCGGGGCTCCGCCCCGGACCCCGCGCCTCAAACGCCGGCGGGGCTGGGTTTGGTGCGGCGGGGCCTGGGCGCTGGGTGGAGCCGGTTCCGGCGGGGCCGGGCGCGCGCCGGGGCGTCTCCTCGGACGCCGAACGTGTCGGGGGGTCGGAGAGCCGGGGGCACCTTGCGTTCGACGCCCTGCGGGGATCACCCCGACACACACCCG
>NZ_JBVHWW010000043.1:0-37023 GCF_055563995.1 Streptomyces sp. NPDC029164
GCTACGAACGCAAGGCCGAGCACTTCCTTGCTTTCGCCAGCATCGCCTGCACCCTCATCTGCTACCGCAGACTGGCCAAATGAGATGAGGTCTAAGTCGATGACGAAGTCACGGACACGGATCGTCCGGGCGGGCAAGGGCCGCGCGAGCGCGTCGAGCGCGGCCATGGTGCCCAGCGGGTGCGAGTGGTCGGTCTGCATGACCAGCCCTTCAACCCCGGGAAGATGCAGCGACAGTACCGGGACCCTCTGACAGCCAGCACGGACTGCCGAGCCTGCTATGCCAACAAATCGCCCACGGAGGCCGCACGTCTCCAAGGGCCAGCTTCGCCCGGCACGAGAGGACCGAATCTCTCGCCCACGCGCGCACGGCAGCAGCATCCTCAGACGATCGATGAGATACTGCGCAGTCTGCTGACTCGCCTGGATCCAGTCCGCGAAAGGATCGTGGGTCAGAACCGCCGACAATCGCTCGCGGGCCTCGCTGGCATTGCCGACGAGCGCGGCGGCCACCCCGGCATTGAAGTTGCCCCAGAGATCATCTCGTCGGACCGGCTGGCTCGACAAGGCGCGAGCCACAGCATTGAGATCGGCGAAGCGGTCCCTGAACTCGCCCACACGCTTCTCAGCGTCGTGGACGAGTTTCTCCGTGACGGCAGCGAACTGCTGCTCGTGGCGAAACTCCTGCGAGCCGGCGACCTTCTCATGGACATTGAACGTCACATGCCCGACGTCCTGCCAGAGCCACATCACTCCGACGGTAAGCACTGCCCTGGCTCCACTGAGGCGGGAAGAAGTCGACTACACCGAGCCACCACCCGTGATCGTCGAGCCAGAGCCGAGACCGGCCTCTCTGCCGGAGGCCGAGGGGACGAAGATGTTGCCGAGCCGCTGCGGTGACCAACCGCGATGCGGGGGAGGTAGCTGCCATGGCGAGATTCTCGCCCGCCTGTGAACGAGCTGTCGTGCGGCATCCCCTTGAGCCCTCGCTGTCATGGACGGTTAGGAAACAGGCAGTCCTGAACGAAGCGGTGCGAGCCCGCAATCGGGTTCGCACCGCGTCGTCCTGGTTCGGTGGTGGTTACGGCAGCTTCAGCCAGGGGCTCTTGTTGGTCAGGGTGGCGGTGTGGCTGCTGGTCCAGAAGATGGTCGTGTTATTCCCGTAGGCCCTGCCGGCCTTGCCATTGAAGTCGGGTGCGGTGAAGGGCTTGTTCGTGATGGCTCCCGCAGGGCAGTCGTAGATCTTCTGCGACATGATCCTCGAGCCGCCGGTCTCCAACGTCTGGAGCATGATCTTGCAGGCGGGGTGCCCCGCGCGCAGGGTGACGTAGGCGTCGGACCGGCCCACGCCGGCCCTCGGGGCGCTGATGCAGGACTTCCAGTCGACGTAGCTGGAGCGAAACCCTCCGAGTACTCCCAGCAGCCGCCACCGCTCGCCGCGTTCGCGGCGGGAGCGAAGGCCAGTGACGAAGCGTGGATTCCCGCTGCGCCCAGGAAGCCTGCGGCGGCGCGAGTGATTGGTGACATGCCCATTCCCCCATGGTGTAGCCGTCTGGTGACGGTTGGTCAAGATCGAAATTAGGGCCCGCCCGGCAGGCTGCCCACCGGGCGGGCCGCGTTCAGAGGTACATTCGAGGAAGCGGCACCACGACTAGCCTTGTCCGCGACCGTGACGAGCGACGGATGCAACTGCGGCCCCTGCTCGCTCGCCGGAACGGCCGTCGCCACCTGGGTGGCTGGTCTGCTCGCCCACCTTGACCAGCTGCGGCCAGTACTGGCAGGCCGGGTCGATCCGGGTCGGCAGTGCGACGAGTACCTCCGTGGCAACCCGCTGGCCGTTAGTCAGTGCGGCCACCACATCCTCGGACCGGCCGGGCTCGGTCTCCGGGTCCACCAGGGAGAGCCCCACCCCCGCGCCCAGACTCCCACTACAGCACGCTCTTTCATGCGCGGCCCAAGACCCAGCATGGTCGGGCGAGTGGTCGCCGTCTGGACGATGAAGTCCTCGTCGCCACGATCGATAGGGCGGGGACGGCCTCCCGCCCAGCGAGGGCTCAGGCAGGAGAACTCGATCTCGTTGAACTTGTGGATCACGTCGCGGACGGTGTCCTCCTCAGCCTGGACCAGGCGGGCTATGACGGGGACCGTGCTGGTGGCGACGTGGGAGACGGTCACGGCGATCGTCGCCGTCTGCGGCGACCCAGACGGGGCCGTGGGGCATCTGTGGCAGAAGGCCCGCATCGCCGAGCGGGGCCGTCTCAGGCAGCTGCGCCGCCCCGGGGTGTCCACGATGCGGTGGCCGCCGGGCCGGCCCCCGCGCCGATCGCCTGGCTGCTTCCCGGTACCAGGCCGGTTAGCGCGTAGAGAAGGTGGGCGGGCCGGACGCGGGCCACCACGGCGATACGGCGGGCCGCGGTGGGGGGAGAGGGCCAGGTCGGCTGGGGGTGGGGTGCCGTGTCAGTGGACGGTGATATCGGCGCCGTCCAGGAGTTGGGGCACGCCTGACGGGCCTGGAACGTGCGCGGGACGAGTGCGTCGCGGACATCCAGGCCGATCCCGAGCACGGGTGGCGACGTCGTCTCTGCGACGCTCATGCGCATCGCGAACTACGATCACGGGCATCGCCTGGCCGGCGCGGGCGGGTGCACCATCCGGTCGGGGGAGCGTCGGTGGTTGCGGCTGTCACGGTGGCCACGGCCGCCGGTGTTCCGGTCGTCCTCTGCGATCGGTGGCTCGATCCTCTCCGGCGACGGCCGGTGGGGACTGTCTGACCTTCGTGGGGTCCGATTTCGGCGGGCAAGGGCGGCGTCTCGCCGAGTGGCTGGTGAGGAGCGCCAACGGGAAGACCAAGATCATCGAGATCGAGGGGGTCGCGGGCGCCGCATCGGCCGTTGGCCGCAAGTAGGAGTTCGACGAGGCCGTCACGGCTCTTGGAGGGTTCAGGATCCTGGCCTCCTCATCGGGGGACTGCGTCCGTGACGAGGGCTGCCAGGTCGCCGAAACCCGCCTGGGGAGCCACTCGGACGCCAGCGTGGTCTACGCCCACCACGAGGAGATGGCGCTCGGTGCCGTGGCCGCCCTCGACGCCGCCGGCCGGGCGCCGGGCAAGGACGTCATCGTCCTGTCCGTCGGCGGCGGAAGGGAAATCCTGCGGGCCGTGGCCGACGGCAGGGTGAACGCCGTCGTCGCATGCAGCCCCCGCTTCGGCGCCCTCGCCTTCGAGGCGCTGCACAGGTGCGTGAACGGCGAGCGGATGGGGCCGTGGGTGAAGCAGGGCGACGGCTTCTTCGACACGTCGAACGCCGCGGCCGGGATCTCCCGCGCGTACCGACGGCCGCGGCGCCGGTCATGAGCGGATCGTCAGGCGGGGGAGCAGGTCCAGGTGCTGGCGGGGAGCGGTGTCGGGGGATGTGGTGGTCGACAGGCGGTCCAGCAGGAGGGCCGCCGCTCGCGCGCCCACCTCGTGCTTGGCCGGTGCGACCGCCGAGAGGGGGACGTCGGCCATCCCGGCCACCTCGTCGTCGTACGTGATCACCGCCAGGTCCTCCGGTACCCGCACTCCGCGCGCCTGGAGCCGAGGGATCAGCATGATCGCGTCGGTGTCGCTGTGGACCAGGGCGGCGGTGACCCCGCCCGCCGTCACCGCCTCGCACAGGTAGTCCAGCGTCCGGGCGAACATGTCCGCGTCCGAGAGCGGGCCCGGGCCGGCCGGCGGCCACGGCGGGGCCGGTTCCAGGCCGAGCGCCGACACGGCGGCCTCGTAACCGGCCCGCAGTCGTGCCGTGGTCGGGGTCGCCCGGCTGGCGAGGGCGATCCGCCGGTGCCCCTGCTCCACCAGGTGCTGCACCGCCCGGGCCGCGCCGTGCGCGTGGTCGGAGGCCACCCGGTCCAGTGAGGCCGCGGGATGTCCCGGCGGTGCCCAGCGTTCCACCAGTACGGTCGGAACCGGGAGTTCGGCGGTCCAGGCGCCCTCGCCGGGCCCCGGCGACCCGGCCTCCCAGTTCGGTGTCAGCAGCAGCCCGTGCGCCCCCGTGGACAGCAGCCGGTCCGCCTGAGTCCGGTCCTCGCCCTGCAGGTAGCGGGTCAGCCCCACGGTCAGCCGGGCCCCTCGCGCCTCGACCGCCTCGCGTGCCCCGCGTACGACATCGGCGTAGTAGTACTCGGTCGTCGGGACCACCATGCCGATGACCAGCCCCTGCGGCGTACCGGCCGTGACGGCGGCCGTCGCGGCGGCCGAAGCAGCCGAAGGCGCCCGCCCCGGGTCCACTCGGCTGATCCCCCCGTGCATCCGCTGGATCTCGCCCCGCGCCGTCATCGCCTCGATGTCCCGGCGCAGGGTGACGGGGGAGATGCCGAGCTCCCGGGCCAGGTCCGCCACGCGCACGCTGCCGCGGGCCCGGACGAGCTCGAGCACCTGTGCCTGACGCTGGTTCACGTGTCTTCTCAAGGTGTCCCCCCGCGGTCCGCCGGCGTGGCTGGTGTGTGTCAGCGCCGTCATGGTGTCAGCGACATCATAGGGAATCGATTCGATCGATTCGATCGAAACCGATCAACTGGTCATTGACGGTTCGGACGGTGCGTTCATATATTCGGCGGCGTTCCGTACTTCTCGGCATCTCGACCTCTCTCGGGAGTCAGCGCATGCTCACGTACGACCAGGACGGATTCCGGCGCGCGGGCCGCCCCCACCGCATCGTCTCGGGCGCCCTGCACTACTTCAGGGTCCACCCGGACCTGTGGGAGGACCGGCTCGCGCGCCTGCGGGCCCTGGGCGCCAACACCGTGGACACGTACGTCCCCTGGAACTTCCACGAGACCGCGCCCGGCAAGGCCGACTTCACCGGCCGGCGTGACCTCGGCCGTTTCCTGCGCCTCGCCCACGACCTCGGCCTCGACGCCGTCGTCCGCCCCGGCCCGTACATCTGCGCCGAGTGGGACTTCGGCGGCCTGCCCGCCCGCCTCCTCGCCGTCGACGGCCTCCACCTGCGCTGCTCCGACCCGCGCTTCGAGGCCGAGGTGGACGGCTGGTTCGACCTGATCGTCCCGGAGCTGCTGCCGCTGCTCGCGAGCCGGGGCGGCCCGGTCGTCGCCGTGCAGATCGAGAACGAGTACGGCTCGTACGGCAACGACACCCGCTACCGCGCCCACGTGGAGCAGGCCCTCGTCGAACGGGGCGTGGACTGCCTGCTGTTCACCGCCGACGGCCCCGAGGACGCCATGCTCCAGGGCGGCATGCTCCCCGGCCGGCTCGCCACCGCCACCTTCGGGGCGCGGCCCGCCGAACGCCTCGACGCACTGCGCCGCTACCAGCGGACCGGCCCGCTCGCCGCCATGGAGTTCTGGATCGGCTGGTTCGACCACTGGGGCGAGGACCACCACGTCCGCGCCGTCGAGGACGCGGCCGCGTCACTCGACGAACTCCTCGCCACCGGCGCCTCCGTCAACCTCTACATGGCCCACGGCGGCACCAACTTCGGCTTCTGGGCCGGTGCCAACCACGCCGGATCCCGCCCCGGCGAACCCGGCTACCAGCCCACCGTCACCAGCTACGACTACGACGCGCCCATCGGCGAGGCCGGCGAACTCACCCCCAAGTTCCACGTGTTCCGCGAGGTCATCGGCAAGTACGTGCCGCTCCCCGACGTCCCGCTGCCCGAGCCGCCGCCCCGGATCACGCCAGCCTTGGCCGTGCCCGCAGGCTCGGTGGAGCTGCTCGACCGCCTCGACCTCCTCGCCGGGCCCCCGGTCCTGCGCCCCGCACCCGAGTCCATGGAGCGGCTCGGACAGAGCCACGGCCTGATCCACTACCGCACCGCCGTCACCGGCCCGCGCCCCGCCATGCCCGTCAGGATCGACGGCCTCGGCGACCGCGCGTACGTGTTCGCCGACGGGGTGCCCCTCGGAGTCCTGGACAGGAACAGCCCCGACGAGGGGCTCGACCTGCCGGTCGGCGAGGACGGGGTGGTCCTCGACGTACTCGTCCGGGCCCAGGGACGGGTCAACTACGGTCCGCTCCTCGACGACCGCAAGGGCATCTGGCGCGGCGTACGCCACGGCCACCAGCAGCTGTTCGAGTGGGAGATCCGACCGCTGCCGCTCACCGACCTGACCGGACTCGACTGGCTCGACGGAACCGATTGCGGCCTCGACGGCCTCGACGGGTCCGGGAAGCCCGGACGGCCCGCCTTCCACCGCTTCACCCACGCGCTCGCCGAGGGGCACGGGCCGGCCGACGGCTTCCTCGACGTGTCCGGCTGGGGGACCGGCCTGGTCTGGCTGAACGGCTTCCTCCTGGGTCACTACGACACCCCGCGCGGCCCGCAGCGCACCCTCTACGCTCCCGGACCCCTGTGGCGCGACGGCGAGAACGAGATCGTCGTCCTCGAACTGGAGCGCCCGGGCACCGAACTCCCGCTGCGCGACCAGCCCGACCTCGGCCGCACGACCGTCGTCACGCTCCAGTAGCCCCCACGGCAGGGCCGAGGCAACCTGAGTTCCCCGTTGCCCCTCCTCCCTGACGGAACGGTCAGGCGAGACACGGGGAGTCGGGGACATGAACAGCCGCATGAACAGCCGCATGAACAGCCGTACAAGCCAGAAACGCCGCATCAGCCGGAAACGCCGGATCGGCCATACCCGTACGATCGGCCGCACCGCGCCCGCGGCCGCCGTCGTCGTATGCGCCGCGGTGCTGGCGCTCGGGGCAGCCGCCGCGCCGTCCTGGGCGAGCGGGTGGGCCTCCTCGGAGCAGGTCGGCCGCGCCGGGGAACTCGTACCGGTGATGGCCAAGGACGATCCGCAGCACCAGGCACGCGTTCCGGAGGGGCGGCAGCTGCGCGTGGTCAAGGTGAGCAGCCCGGTCCTGGCCGAGGATTCGGAGGACAGCCAGATCGGTTACAACGGCCGGTCCTACCTGGGCTGGGCGCGGATCAAGGCCGACGCGAAGCCCGGCGAGTATCCGCTGTCCGTCACCTTCGACTACGTGAACCCGCTCGACTCCGGCGACACCGCGGGGAGCCGCCCGTACGTCGCCGGAGGCGGCTCGATCACCGTCGCGGCCGGGCGCGATGACGGGAACGGCGAAGGCGGGGACGAGGACGGGCGAGGCGGCGTCGCCGGCCGCCCCGAGGTCTGGGCCCTGGGCGGCGCCGCGGCGGCCGCGCTCGCGACACATGGTGTTCACGTCGTACGGCGCCGACGCCGTACCACCGCCGGACCGGGCCGCCTAGACTGACATGCGGTTGATCATGTACCCGACGAGTCTGAGGAACGAAACGCATGCGCTATCTCCCCCTGGGCAGTTCAGGTCTGCAGGTCTCCGCCGTCGGCCTCGGCTGTAACAACTTCGGTGGCCGGCTCGACGCCCAGGCCACCCGCGCCGTGGTCGACGCCGCCCTGGACGCCGGCATCACCCTCCTCGACACCGCCGACATCTACGGCAACGCCGGCGGCTCCGAGGTCCACCTCGGGCAGGCCCTCAAGGGCCGCCGCGACCAGGTCGTCCTCGCCACCAAGTTCGGCTACGACGGCGTGGACATGAAGTACGGGCCCGCCGCCGGATCCCGCGGCGGCCGCGCGTACATCCGGCGGGCCGTCGAGGAATCCCTGCGCCGCCTCGACACCGACCACATCGACCTCTTCCAGCTGCACAGCCCCGACCCGGCCACCCCGATCGCCGAGACCCTGGCCGCGCTCACCGAGCTCGTCGCCGAGGGCAAGGTGCGCTACATCGGCCACTCCAACCTCTCCGGCTGGCAGCTCGCCGAAGCCGCCCACGTGGCCCGCGAGACCGGCACGGTCCCCTTCGTGTCGGCGCAGAACGAGTGGTCGCTGCTGGAGCGGTCGGCCGAGCGCGAGCTGGTCCCGGCCGCCCTGCACTACGGTGTCGGCGTGCTCCCGTACTTCCCGCTCGCCAACGGTCTGCTGACCGGCAAGATCCGCCGCGGCGCGCCCGTCCCGGCCGGCTCCCGTCTCGAAGGCCGCGACGCGTACCTCACCGACGAGCGCCTCGACGTGGTCGAAGCGCTGGCCGCGCTCGGCGAGAAGCACGACCGGACCGTCCTCGAACTCGCCATCGGCTGGCTCTCCGCCCAGCCCGGCTGCGCCTCCGTCATCGCGGGAGCCACCTCGGCCGAGCAGGTGCGTGCCAACGCGGCCGTCGCCGACCGCCCGCTCGACGCGGAGCTGCTCGCCGAGATCGACGCCATCGCCCCCGGCGTCGGCGCGTGACGGGCGGCGGGCGGCGGCCCCTGCGCTGTGCGCTCCTCGACGACTTCCAGGACGTCGGGCGCACCGCGGCGGACTGGTCGCCGCTCGCCGGCCGTGTCGAAACGGTGAGCCTCACCGACCACACGGATGACGAGGACGTGCTCGCCGGACGGCTGGCAGGCTTCGACATCGTGGTCACCCTGCGCGAACGCGTCCCGTTCCCGGCCTCGCTCCTCGACCGGCTGCCGCGCCTGCGCCTGCTCATCGCGTCCGGCATGCGCAACTCGGTGATCGACTACGCCGCCGCCGCACGCAACGGCGTGACCGTGTGCGGCACCGGCAGCTCCGCCACCCCGCCCGTGGAGCTGACCTGGACCCTGCTGCTGGGCCTGGCCCGCGGCCTGGTACGGGAGAGCAGCGCCCTGCGCGACGGCGGCCCCTGGCAGCAGGGCGTCGGCGCGGACCTGCACGGGCAGCGGCTCGGGCTGCTCGGCCTCGGCAAGATCGGCAGCCGGGTCGCCCGGGTCGGGCTCGCCTTCGGCATGGAGGTGGTGGCCTGGAGCCCGAACCTCACGGAGGAACGCGCCGAAGAGGTGGGGGTCGCGCTCGCGCCGTCCAAGGAGGAGCTGCTGGCGAGCAGCGACTTCGTCTCCGTCCACCTGGCCCTCGGCGAGCGCAGCCGGGGCCTGATCGGCGCCGCGGAGCTCGCGCTGATGCGGCCGACGGCCTACCTCGTCAACACCTCGCGCGCCGCGATCGTCGACCAGCAGGCGCTCCTCGAAGCCCTGCACGCGGGCCGGATCGCCGGCGCGGGCACCGACGTCTTCGACGTCGAGCCGCTGCCGGCCGGGCACCCCCTGCGCAGTGCTCCCCGGCTGCTCGCCACCCCGCACCTGGGCTATGTGACACGGTCCAACTACGCCACGTACTACGGCGATGCGGTCGAGGACATCCAGGCGTTCCTCGACGGCTCGCCCGTGCGCGTCCTCGGCTGACAGCTGACCGCCAGCTGCCGGGTGCCGGCAGCCAGGCGTCAGCCGGCCCCGTATCCCGTCGCCGCGAGACGACGGATCTCCCGCGCAACAGCCGGGTCTCGTACGGCCCTAGGACACGATGTCCTTGCGCGAGAATCCCCGGAAGGCAAGGGCGAACAGCACCAAGGCGTACGATACGGACACCACCGTCCCCTTGATCATCCCGCCCCACTCCAGCTGCGGCTGCAAGGCGTCCGCCCACGCGAACTGCCAGTGCGCCGGCAGGAACTCGCGCCAGGATCCGAGCGCGGTCACGGCGTCCAGCACATTGCCGACGATCGTCAGACCGACCGCCCCGCCCACCGCGCCGAGCGGCGCGTCCGTCCGCGTGGACAGCCAGAACGCCAGCCCCGCCGTCACCAGCTGCGAGACGAAGACGAAGGCCACCGCCAGCGCGAGCCGCGGCACGGTGTCCGCGGCCGCCAGGGCCCCGCCGGCCGGGAGCTTCAGCGGCCCCCACCCGTACGCGGCCGTGCCCGCCGCCAGCGCCACCACCGGCAGCAGCACCATCGCCGCCAGACTGAAGCCCAGCGCCACCACCAGCTTGCTCCACAGCAGCCGCATCCGCGGCACCGGCGAGGCCAGCAGGTAGCGCAGCGAGGACCAGCTCGCCTCCGAGGCCACCGTGTCCCCGCAGAACAGCGCCACCGGCACCACCAGCAGGAACCCGGCCGAGACGAACAGACAGGTCGCGGCGAAGTTCGCACCCGAGGCCGTGGCCGTGTCGATCAGGGTGACCCGGCCGTTCCCGCCGTCCCGGCTGCCGGGACCGCCGCCGACCGCGAACGCGATCATCAGGATGAACGGCAGCGCGGCCAGCACCCCGCCCATCACCAGCGTCCGCCGCCGGCGCCACTGGCGCAGCGCCTCCACGCGCAGCGGCAGCGTACGGCCCGCCCGGTAGCCCGGGGCCACCTCCTGTACGGCGCTCACGCCGGACCTCCGATCAGGGTGAGGAACGCGTCCTCCAGTCGCCGGTGCGGTCCCACTCCGGTGACCGGCACCTCCAGCCGTACGAGTTCGGCGATCAGCCCCGCGGCCGTCGCGCCGTCGAGCCGCACGAGCAGCCCGTCGTCGGCAGCCACCACGGAACCCACTCCCTCCAGTGCCGCCACCTTCTCGAGGCCCACCGCGTCCACCGGCTCCGCCAGCGTCACGAACAGGGTGTCCCCGCCCCCGGTGATCTCGGCGACCCGGCCCGCCGCGACCCGCTGTCCGCGGTCCATGACCACCAGGTGCGTACAGGACTGCTCCACCTCCGACAGCAGGTGGCTGGAGACGATGACCGTCCGCCCGCCGGCGGCGTAGCGGATCATCACGTCCCGCATCTCCCGGATCTGCGGCGGGTCCAGACCGTTCGTCGGCTCGTCGAGGATCAGCAGGTCCGGCATTCCGAGCATCGCCTGCGCGATCGCGAGGCGCTGGCGCATGCCCTGCGAGTACGTGCGCACCGCGCGCTCCAGCGCGTCGCCCAGTCCCGCGATCTCCAGGGCCTCCGCCATGTGCGAGTCCTCGGGCGGGCGGCCGGTGGCCTGCCAGTACAGCTCCAGGTTGGCGCGGCCCGTCAGGTGCGGCAGGAATCCCGCGCCCTCCACGAACGCCCCGACCCGCGACAGCACCGGCGCGCCGGCCCGTACCGCGTGCCCGAACACCCGGATCTCCCCGGCGTCCGGCGAGATCAGCCCCATCAGCATGCGCAGGGTGGTGGTCTTGCCGGCGCCGTTGGGCCCGAGCAGCCCCAGCACCTGCCCCTTCTCCACCCGGAACGACAGGTCCCGCACCGCGTACCGGTCCTGCGCCTTCGCGTACCGCTTCGACAGTCCGGTGATCTCCAGGGGTACGTCGGCCAGCGAGGGGTCCGGCTGCGCCGGGCCCGGCCGCGTCCCCGCGGCGCCCCGGCCGGTCCTGCGGATCCCGAGCAGCCCCGCGGCCAGCGCCACCGCGCCGAGCGGCAGCCACCAGGTCCAGGCGGGCAGCCCGGCCGAGGCCGTCCGCACGCCGGTCGCGACGGGAACGGCCAGAGGGCCCTCCACCGCGACCGTGTAGGCGGCGGGCGCGGCCGGGGTGGCGTACCCGAGGTCGGTGGCGGCGACCACCAGCCGCAGCCGGTGCCCGGCCACGGCCGAGTGGTCGATCGCGGGGAGCGTCAGCCGCACGCTCACGCCCTGCTGCGCGTTCTCCACCCGCACCGGGGCGACCAGCTGGTTGGGCAGCACCTGCTGCTGCCCGTCGGGCCCCACGTCGTACACCTTGCCGAAGAGCACGGCCGATCCGTCGGCGGCTGTCGACCTCACGTTCAGGGTGACGGTCGGGGTCCCGGTGATCCGTACGTCCTCGGTCAGCGGAGCCGACTCGAAGCGGGCGTTCTGCCCGGGGAAGTCAAGGGAGAAGCCGGCCCCGAAGGCGGCGAGCTGCCCGCCGATGCCGGGCAGCGAGGACAGGGCCGGAGGCGCGCCGCCCGCCGGATTGGCGAAGGTCTGCTCGCGGCCCGTCAGGGCGAACTGCCGCGGGCCGGAAACCAGCCCGGGGTACGTGTCGCCGCTCGCGCCGCGCAGGGTGACCTCGCCGTCGGTGGAATCGATGCCGCCGGAGCGCGTGACGCGGAACGCCGGACCGGTGTCCGAGCCCTCGTCCCCCTTCAGGTGGCGGTCGAACCAGGCCGCCACCCGGGCCTCGACCCGGTCCGCCTCGCGCATGCCGCCGTCGTGGCCGCCGGACGCCCAGTCCACGGAAACGGGCGCGCCGTTCGCCGCGATGGCCCTGGCCATGGCATCGGCCTGGTCCAGCGGGAAGAGGGAGTCGTCCTGGCCCTGCACGATGAGGGTCGGCACCTTGATCCGGTCGCCGACGGCCGAGGGGCTCCGCCGCTCCAGCAGGGCGCGCGCCTCGGGGTCGGGCTTCCCGGCCACCGCGACGCGTTCGTACATCGCGCACAGCTCGGGCTGGAAGCGTCCGCAGCCGGGAGCGGCCGACGGGTCCGGCCGCCCGGGACGGGCCTGCTGCATCCCGCCGGACGAGCCGGTGGTGAAGAAGATGCCGGACCACAGCTTCTTGAAGACGCCGTTGGGGAAGAGCGAGTCGGCGAGGTTCCAGTACGTGATCTGCGGAGCGATCGCGTCCACCCGCCGGTCGTACCCGGCGGCGAGCAGCGAGATCGCCCCGCCGTAGGAGCCCCCGGACACGCCGACGCGCGGATCGCCGTCCGCGTCGAGCTTCACCTCGGGCCGGGCCGCGAGCCAGTCGATGAGCCGGGAGACGTCCTTGACCTCGTTCTCGGGGTCGTTCAGGCCGATCTGGCCGCCGGAGCCGCCGAAGCCGCGCGCCGACCAGGTCATGACGGCGTACCCGTCGCGGGCGAGGCGCTCGGCCTGCTCGCGGACATCGTCCTTGCTGCCGCCGAAGCCGTGCCCGAGGAGAACGGCGGGACGTTTTTCCGCACCGCCGCCCGCGGTGAAATAGGAGGAGTCGATCCGGGCACCGGGCATGGACAGGACCTGGTCCTCGCGGTGCACGGGGGGCGCGTCGTCGGACGCGAACGCGGCCGTCCACGTACCGGCGCCCGCCACGACGGCGAGCGCGGCGGCGCCCGCGAGGAGGCGGTCTCGTCGGCGCCGGGGCATTCGGAGCTTCATAGGGGAACCCTAAAGGGCCGGTACCCGGGCTCCGAGCACCCACAGGCGGAACCCCAGACCTTCTCAAGGACCACGCCGAGCCCCGCGCGTACCGCACCTGCGGTATGCGCCGCCGACCTGCGCGGTACGAACGGGGGCGGGAGGATGGCCGCATGCTGCTCGCCGACGTCGCACGCGTGTCCCGGGAGGTCGCCGAGACCTCCGCCCGGTCCCGCAAGACCGCGCTGCTCGCGGAGCTCTTCGCGGCCGCGCCACCCGAGGAGGCCGGTCTGGTCATCTCCTACCTCTCCGGGCGCCTCCCGCAGGGCCGCCCGGGCATCGGCTGGCGCGCCCTCGCCCAGGAGACCGCACCGGCGCCGGAGCCCACCCTGACCGTCCGCGCCGTCGACGCGGCGGTCTCCGAACTCGCCGCCGTCGCGGGCCCCGGCGCACAGGGGGAGCGGCGCCGGATCGTCGACACCCTGCTGGGCGCGGCCACCGGCGCCGAGCAGGCGTTCCTGCGCAGCCTGCTGTCCGGCGAGGTACGCCAGGGCGCGCTGGACGCGGTGGCCCTGGAGGGTGTGGCCGCGGCCGCCGGAGTGCCGGCCGCCGAACTGCGCCGGGCGGTGATGCTGGACGGCTCGCTGCCCCGGGTGGCGACCGCGGTGCTCGCCGGAGGGGCGCCGGCCCTGGGCGCCGTCACCCTGCGCGTCGGCCGGCCCGTGCAGCCGATGCTGGCGGGCACCGCGAAATCGGTCGCCGAGGCACTTGCCGCACTCGGGCCGTGCGCGGTGGAGGAGAAGCTCGACGGGATCCGCGTGCAGGTCCACCGGGACGGCGACGACGTACGGGTGTACACGCGCTCCCTCGACGAGATCACCGGGCGGCTCCCGGAGGTGGTGGAACTGGCCCGGTCGCTGCCGGGGGAGCGGTTCATCCTCGACGGGGAGGTCATCGGCCGCGCGCCTGACGGCCGGCCCGTCCCCTTCCAGGAGATCGCGAGCCGGGTCGGCTCCCGCGTCGACGTGGTGGCCGCACGGCGGACGCTCCCGGTCGTCCCCTGCTTCTTCGACGTCCTGGCCGCCGGCGAGGACGTCCTCCTCGACCTCCCGGTCCGGGAGCGGTACGAGGCCCTGGCCGCCCTCGTGCCCGAGAACGCCCGGGTCCGGCGCCTCGCCGTGGAGGATCCGGGCGGGCAGGCGGCCGAGGCCGAGGAGTTCTGGGCCGAGACCCTGCGCCGCGGCCACGAGGGGGTCGTGGTCAAGGCACTGGACTCGGCCTACGCGGCCGGCCGCCGCGGCAGGCACTGGCTGAAGGTGAAGCCGGTGCACACCCTGGACCTGGTGGTCCTCGCCGCCGAATGGGGCCACGGGCGGCGCACCGGACTGCTCTCGAACCTGCACCTGGGGGCGCGGGCCGCCGACGGCACCTACGCCATGCTCGGCAAGACCTTCAAAGGGCTCACGGACGAGATGCTGCGCTGGCAGACCGGGGCGCTGCGCGCGCTGGCCACCTCGGACGACGGCTTCACCGTGCGGGTGCGGCCCGAACTGGTGGTGGAGATCGCCTACGACGGGCTGCAGCGCTCGCCGCGCTACCCCGCCGGGGTGGCGCTGCGGTTCGCGCGGGTGCTGAGGCACCGCCCGGACAAGGACGCGGAGCAGGCCGATACCGTGGAGACGGTGCTCGGCGAGGAGAGCGGGCCCTGATCATCCGCCGGGAGCCGCAGGACGAGGGCAGCCGGGAGAATTTGCCTCACAGGCAAGGAGAATTGCCAGAAAGGCAAAGCTCTGGCTCAATCAGGGCATGAAACCCGGTCCCGCCCCCGGCCCCGAAGACGCGGCCGACGAGCTGCCCGCCGTGGCCCCGCAACTGCGCGAACTGCGCCGCCGCGCCGGACTCACCCTGGAGGCCGCCGCCGCCCGGGCCCGGCTCTCGCCCGCCCACCTGTCACGACTGGAGACCGGCCGACGCCAGCCCTCGCTGCCGCTCCTGCTCGGGCTCGCCCGCACCTACGGTACGACGGTCTCCGAGCTGCTCGGCGAGACCCCGGCCGTCGCCGATCCCCTCGTACGGGCCGGCGGTCCCGGAGCCCGCGAGGCCGACGGATGGACGTACTGGCAGGCGGGCGGCTCCGGCCGCGGCATGCAGGCCCTGCGCGTGCACGTCCCCCACGGCCGCAGCCAGGGCGAGCTGGTCCGCGTACATCCCGGCGAGGAATGGCTGTACGTCCTGGACGGACGGCTGCGGCTGCACCTGGGGGAAGCCGAGCACCTGCTGGAGCCGGGGGACAGCGCGCACTTCGACTCGCTCACCCCGCACCGGATCGGCGCGGCCTCCGCCGGGGGCGCCGACCTGCTGTTCGTCCACACCCTGCTGCAGAGCAGCCTCGCCGGGCTGTGCCTCGGCGGGAACTCCACCACGCACCACCGATAGCCGAGGAGCCGTACCCATGTCCCGAGGAGAGAACCCCGTCACCAACCCCGTCACCGTACGGGCGCGCATCGAGGCCAAGTTCCCGCGCGGTCTGGTGATCCGGCTGATCGCCTACTTGTTCGTCGGCCACCTCTTCGCCTTCTTCGTCTACCTCCTCTTCGTCCTGGGAGCCCAGAACCAGTAGCGCGCCGGGGCGAGCGAGCGCGGGCAGCGGTGGAGAGCGGCGAGACGACGCCGCGAGACTCTAGGAAGTTGCAGGTCCTGTGGCTACCCTCCGCGCATGATTTCCACGGTTGTCTGGGGTACCGGCAACGTCGGCCGTCTGGCCATCCGCGCCGTCGAGGCCCATCCCGCGCTGAAACTCTCCGCCGTCATCGTCCACGATCCAGCCAAGACCGGCCGCGACGCGGGCGAACTCGGCGGCCTGGATCACCTGCTGGGCGTCGAGGCCACCGACGACATCGAGGCCGTCCTCGCCGCCCGCCCCCGGGCCGTGGTGTACGCCGCGTCCGGTGACGTCCGGCCCGACGAGGCCCTCGCCGACATCACCCGGGCCATCCGGTCCGGCGCCGTCGTCGTCAGCCCCGCCCTCTATCCGCTCTACGACCACCGCAGCGCCCCACCGGAGTTCCGCGATCCGGTGCTCGCCGCCATCGCGGAGGGCGGCGGCTCGCTCTTCGCCTCCGGAGTCGACCCCGGCTGGGGCAACGACGTGCTGCCGCTCCTGCTCAGCGGACTCGGCACCACCATCGACGTCATCCGCTGCCAGGAGATCTTCGACTACTCCACCTACGACCAGCCGGACTCCGTCCGCCACCTCGTGGGCATGGGCCACCCGATGGACTACGAGCCGATGATGCTCATGCCCTCGATCCCGACGATGGTGTGGGGCGGGCAGATACGGATGATGGCCCGGGCCCTCGGCGCCGAACTCGACGAGATCCGCGAGACGTCGGAGCGCCGCGCCCTCGACACCACCGTGACCACCCGGACCATGGGCGACTTCGAGGCCGGCACCCAGGGTGCGATCCGCTTCGAGGTGCAGGGCATCGTCGAGGGCGAGCCCCGCATCGTCATCGAACACGTCACCCGCATCCACGCCTCCTGCGCACCGGACTGGCCCACGCCCCCCGACGGCGGCGACGGCGCCCACCGGGTCGTCATCGAGGGCCGGCCGCGCATCGAGGTCACCATCGAGGCCACCGACGAGGGCGAGAACCGCTCGGCCGGCGGCAACGCCACCGCCGTCGGCCGACTCGTCGGCGCCATCGACTGGCTCACCGAGGCGGAGCCCGGGCTCTACGACGCCCTCGACATCCCGCTGCGCCCCGCCACCGGCAGACTCGGAAGGAAAAAGTCATGAGGATCGACATCCCCGAAGGCCAGCACCCGATCGAGTACGTCTGGGGCGACATGGTCCCCGGCATCGGCATGGCCGCCGCGAACTTCTCCCTCTCGGTGTACGCCCACACCACCCTGGGCCTGCGCGAGTTCGAGGCGGCCCGGCTGCGCGTCGCGCAGATCAACGGGTGCGTCTTCTGCCTCGACTGGCGCACCGAGCGGGACGGGGAGAAGGTCGAGGAGGAGTTCTCCGAGGCCGTCACCGACTGGCGCACCACCGACCGCTTCGACGAGCGCACCCGGCTGGCGGCGGAGTACGCCGAGCGGTACACCCTGGACCACCACGGCCTCGACGACGAGTTCTGGGACCGGATGACCGCGCACTACAGCCAGCTGGAGATCGTGGAGCTGACGATGAGCATCGGGTCCTGGCTGGCCTTCGGCCGGCTCAACCACGTGCTCGGCCTCGACAGCGTGTGCGTACTGCCCGGCCACTGAGCGGAGCCGCTCGGGGCCGCTCGGGGCCGTTCGGAGCGCCTCGGAGCGGCGCGGAACGAGGAATGACAAGGGGCCGTTCGGTGAATCCGAACGGCCCCGGCCGCTGGGGGGGAGGACGCGGCCCTACCGGAGGTCGGTTGCGATGATCTTCTCTATGTTGCGCTCGGCGAGTGCCGTGATGGTGACGAACGGGTTGACGCTGGCGTTTCCGGGGATCAGCGCTCCGTCGATCACGTACAGGCCGGTGTAGCCGTGCAGGCGCCCGTAGTTGTCGGTGGCCTTGTCCAGGACGGCGCCACCGAGCGGGTGATAGGTGAGGGTGTCGTTCCAGATCTTGTTGCCGCCGAACAGGTCGGTCCGGTAGATCGTCCCCTCCTTCGAGTTGATCTTGTCGAAGATCGTCTTGGCCATGGTGATGGAGGGCTGCTTCCAGGCGGTCTGCCAGCTCAGGTCGGCCTTGCCCGTCGCGGCGTTCCAGGTGAACTCGGCGCGGTTCGGGTTCTTCGTGATCGACAGGTAGAAGGAGGCGTAGGTCTCGATCCCGGTGGGCAGCGGCGCGACCTCGGCGAAGGCGCCGCCCGCGTCCCAGTTGTCGATGCCGGAGCAGGGGATGGTCGACTGGAGCTTGCCGGTCGGGTCCCACAGATGGTTGGCGCGGCCGCACATGACGTTGCCGTTCTCGCCCCAGCCCTTGCCGACCTCGTTGTTGAGGTTCGGCAGCGCCCCGGTGGCTTTCAGCTTGACGAGGAGCTTGCTGGTGCCGACGCTGCCGGCCGCGAAGAACACCCGGTCCGCGGTCACCGTCTTGGTGGCCACGGTGTCGCCGGTGGTGTTGATCTGGTCGATGGCGACCGTGTAGCCGCCGCCCGCGGCGGGGGAGACCGAAGTGACCTTGTGCAGCGCCGAGATGGTGACCTTGCCGGTCGCCTTGGCCTGGGCGAGGTACGTCTGGACCAGCGACTTCTTGCCGTGGTTGTTGCCGTAGAGGATCTCGCCGGCCAGGGCGGACTTGGTGGCGGTGCCGGCGGCCTCCTGCTTCATGTAGTCCCAGTCGTACACGTCGGGTACGAAGGTCCAGGCGAATCCGGAGCGTTGGGCGTGCTTGCGGCCGACACGGGAGAACTGGTAACAGTCCGCGGTGTCGAACCACGCCGGGTCGATCATGCCCACCCCGAGACCGGCGTTGGCCCGGGGGTAGTAGGTCGCGTACATCTCGTCGGCGTCCACCGAGGGGAGGACGGCGGCGAAGTTGGCGCGCTTGGGCGTGACCGCCATGCCGCCGTTGACCAGCGAACCGCCGCCGACGCCGCGGCCCTGGTAGACCGTGATGCCGGCGAAGTCCTCGGCGTCGAGGATTCCGGTGTACTTGGGGACGTCCTTGTCGATCGGGAAGCCGAGGAAGTTGCTGAGCGGCGCCTTGGTCCGGGTGCGGAGCCAGAAGGACCGGTAGTCCGGAGTGGTCACCTTCGGGAAGACCTTCCCGTCCGAGCCGGGGGTGTCCCAGGACATGCCCATCTCGATCATCTGCACGTCCACGCCGGCCTGCGCGAGGCGCAGGGCCGCGACGGAGCCGCCGTAACCGGTGCCGATGACCAGGGCCGGTACGCGGGCGCCGTCGGCCATCGGGGCGGCCGCGGGAGCGGCGGCCTGGGCGGGGGTGATGTGGCCCGCCAGGGCCGCGGCTCCCAGAATGCAACTCGTTCTACCGATGAATCCACGACGGGAAATTCCCTTAGAGCCGTTTCCGGCCAGGGTTTTGTCACCCATGTGACGTTCCTCACTCTCGGTGGAATGGGAACGAGTTCTACTGCCGCGTGCATGTGAAGTCACTACATACGTCTAGGTAACTTTCGGTCAGCGTGTGGCGGAGGGGAGAGGATCCCGGCGCCGTACCCAGCCCAGGACGAGCGCGGACGCGACCGCGGCGAAGGCGCACCAGGTGGAGGCGAATTCCAGCCGCCACAGCGCTGAGCAGGCCGGCGCCGCGGCGGCCAACACCACACCGAGGGTCCGCAGCCGCCGGTCCCCGGCGAGCAGCAGGGCGCCGAGGGTGGCGAACAGGTAGCCCGTCAGGACGAGCGGCATCCACGGAACATTCACGCCGTAGCCGATGGTGCGGCCCCGTATCTCGGAGGTCACCGGCCGGATCGCGAGGCAGTACGCGAGCACCGCGGCGGTGGCGAGGCCCACGGCCACCGGCCCCACAGGCGGCGCCGCGTCCCGGGCGCGGCCGCCAGCAGCACCCCCACCGGCACCCAGAGAGGCAACAGCGGCAGGGCGATCGCGGCCCAGGCCGTGGTCGCCGCGGAGCAGCCGCCGCCGGAGCTCCAGACGGCGGCCTCCACCAGCTGGTGCGCGCCCAGCAGCAGCGGCAGCGCGGCGATCGGCAGATCGCGGGCCCGCCGCACGCGTGCCACGCACACCACGCCGACGGCGGCGATGACCGTGCCCGCCACCAGATCGGCCGTCGCGCTCCAGCACACAGGGATCAGCCGGACCCGGCCCGGAACTCAGCCAAGTCCCCGCTTCTCCTCCCGCGGCTGTTCGAGCGGCGGGGCCGTCACCGCGCAGTACGTGTGGCATTGCGGGTGGCACGCCTCGGGGCGCGCGGGGGAGCGTACGGTCGCCCAGGACACGACGGCGCCGGCCACGAACGCCCCGGTGCACCAGAGCATGGCCCGCCCGAAAGCGGCGTCGAACTGGGCCGCCGAGCGGTACGACTCCGGTCCCATTCCGGACAGCAGCGGCAGCGCCGCCACCGCGAGCAGCCCGGCGACGCGCGCCGCCGCGTTGTTGATGCCGCTGGCCAGGCCCGCCCGGCCGGGATCCACCGAGGCCAGCACGGTCGACGTCAGCGGGGCCACCAGGGCCACCAGGCCCATGCCCATCACGACCATCGCGGGCAGCACGTCCCCTGCGTACGAGGCCGAGGGCCCCACCCGCAGCATCAGCAGCGTCCCGGCCGCGCACAGCAGCGGCCCCACCGTGAGCGGGATGCGCGGCCCGATCCGCTCCCCGAGCTCACCCGAGCGGGCCGACAGGAGGAGCATCAGGAGGGTCGTCGGCAGCATCGCGGCCCCGGCGGCCAGCGCCGAGTAGCCGGACACCACCTGGAGCTGGAGCACCGCGAGGAAGAAGAACCCGCCGATGGCCCCGTACACGCACAGGGTGACGAGGTTGACCGCGGTGAACTGCCGGGACGCGAAGATGTCCGGCGGCACCATCGGGTCGGGCCGCCGCCGCTCCACGTAGACGAATGCGACGGCCAGCAGGACCCCGAGCACCGCCGCGATGGTCACCGCCACCGTGCCCGACCGGGCCTCGATCAGCGCGTACGTGACCAGCCCCAGGGCTGTCGCACCGAGTACCGCCCCGGCCACGTCGAAGCGCCCGTGCGCCTGCGGGTCCCGCGATTCCGGTACGTGCCGCAGCGCGACCGGCACGCACACCGCCGCCAGCGGCACGTTCAGCAGGAACACCCACCGCCAGCCCGGCCCGTCCACCAGCCAGCCGCCGAGGAACGGCCCCACGGCCGCGCCCACCCCGCCGAACCCCGACCACAGGCCGATCGCCCGTCCCCGGTCCTCGGCACGGATCGACGCCTGGATCAGGGCCAGGGAGCCGGGCGCCAGCAGCGCCCCGCCGATGCCCTGCAAGGCCCGGGCGGCGATCAGCACCCCGGCGTTCGGCGCGATCCCGCACAGCAGCGAGCCCACCGCGAACCACACCACGCCCAGGACGAAGATCCGGCGCCGCCCGAAGCGGTCGCTCAGCGACCCGCCGACCAGGATCAGCCCGGCCAGGGTCAGCAGATAGGCGTTCACCGTCCACTGGAGCACCGCCAGATCGGCGTCGAGGTCCTCCCCGATGCGCGGCAGGGCCACGTTCACCACGGTCCCGTCCAGCATGGCCATGGTCGACCCGAGCACCGTGGTCAGCAGGATCCACCGGCCACGCGCGGACGCGATCGGGACACCGGCTCCGGACGGCTCGGCGGGCGCAGTCATGTCTTCAGGCTGGCCCGCGCGGCCGGGAAGGGCCACCGGGAGGGCGTTGTCGGAGGCCGGGGATGGCTCGATCCGGCTCAATAGGCCCTCTTGTAATGGACATGACCTCTCCTTCACCATGACCCGCGCACGTCACGCGCACCCTTCCCGCACAACCCGCACACGGCGTACGAGGAGACAACACGTGGCCCAACGCGACAACCGGTCCTCACGAGCCTTAAGGCCCACAAGGTCGACAAGGCCCGCACGGTCCTTACGGGCGGCGCTCGCCGCCCTCACCTCGGTCCTGCTCCTCCCGCTCGGCGCCGGCGTCGCCGCGGCGGCGCAGGACCCCGGTCCCGGCGCGCCGAGCGCGGCCGAGCGCAAGATCGAACCCAAGCTCCGCGCCCAGCTCGACGGCTCGGCCAAGGCCGTTTTCTGGGTGTACCTCGACAGTGCCGCCGACCTGACCGCCGCGGGGAAACAGCAGACCCGCGCCGCCAAAGCTGAAACGGTTCTGCGGACCAAGAGGGACCACGCCGCGCGCAGCCAGGCCGGGATCGTCAAGGCCCTGGAAGGCGCCCAGGCCGAGTACACCTCGTACTGGATCGTGAACGCCGTCCGCGTCGTCGGCAGCGAGAAGCTCGCCGGGGCCCTGGCGCAGCGTCCCGAGGTCGCCCGGATCGACGCCGACGACAAGGTCGAGCTCCCCAAGCCCGCCGAGGGCAAGCGCGAGCAGGCCGCCGCCGACGCCGTCGAATGGAACATCGACCGGATCAAGGCCCCGCAGGTCTGGGACCAGCTCGGGGTCCGCGGCGAGGGCATCGTCGTCGCCAACATCGACAGCGGCGTGGACCACACGCACCCGGCCGTGAACAACCAGTACCGCGGCAAGAAGGCGGACGGTTCGTACGACCACGCCTACAACTGGTTCGACCCGGCCGGCGTCTGCTCCACCGCGGCCCCCTGCGACAACAACGACCACGGCACCCACACGATGGGCACCATGGTCGGCGACGACGGCGGCGCCAACAAGATCGGCGTGGCCCCCGGCGCCAAGTGGATCGCGGCCAAGGGCTGCGAGTCCAACTCCTGCTCCGAGGCCTCCCTGCTCGCCTCCGGCCAGTGGATCGTGGCTCCGACCGATCCGAGCGGTCAGAACCCCCGGCCCGACCTCGCCCCGCACATCGTCAACAACTCCTGGGGCGGCACCGGCGGCGACACCTGGTACCAGGAGATCGTCAACACCTGGCGGGCCGCCGGCATCTTCCCGGCCTTCTCCAACGGCAACGCCGGCCCGGGCTGCTCCACCAGCGGCTCCCCGGGTGACTACGCGAGCTCCTACAGCTCCGGCGCCTTCGACATCAACAACGCGATCGCGTCCTTCTCCTCGCGCGGCGCGGGCCCCGGCGGCATCATCAAGCCGAACATCGCCGCCCCGGGCGTGAACGTCCGCTCCTCCGTACCCGGCGGTGCGTACGAGGCCTTCTCAGGCACCTCCATGGCCTCCCCGCACACCGCGGCCGCCGTGGCCCTGCTCTGGTCCGCCGCGCCCACCCTCGAAGGCGACGTCGCGCAGACCGAATCGCTCCTGGACGGCACCGCCCAGGACACCGACAGCAGCCAGTGCGGCGGCACGCCCGCCGACAACAACGTCTTCGGCGAGGGCAAGCTCGACGTCCTCGCCGCCGTGAACGCCGCCCCGCGCGGGGCGATCGGCGCCCTCGGCGGCATCGCCCGCTCCGCTGGCCAGCCGCTCGCGGGCGTGAAGATCACGGCCGACGGCCCGATCGACCGCACCGCGACGACGGCCGCCGACGGCAGCTACGCCTTCCCGTCCCTCTCGGTGGGCGACTACACGCTGACCGCCGCCAAATTCGGCTACGGGCAGCAGACCGCGACGGCCACGGTGACCGAGAACGCCACCGCCACCGGCGACTTCACCCTCACCCAGGCACCCTCCGGCAAGCTCACCGGCACCGTCTCCTCGGCCGCAGGACCCGCCGCCGGCGCCTCCGTCGCCATCGCCGACACCCCGGTGACCGCGACCGCCGACGCGCAGGGCCGCTTCGAGGTCACCCTGCCGCACGGGACGTACGACGTGAGCGCCAGCCACGCCTCCCGGTGTCTCACCGGCGGCACCACGAAGGTCACCGTCGCCGGCGACGCCACCGTCGCGGTGAACCTCCCCGAGCGCACCGACGGGTACGGCTACGCCTGCGCCACCGCCGGCGACCGCCCCTACGCCGCGGGGAGCCGGCAGCTCGCGCTGACCGGCGACAACACCACCGAGCGCGTCGACCTGCCGTTCCCGCTGCCGCTGTACGGCAAGACGTACGGCCAGGCCTGGATCGGCACGAACGGCACGGTCAGCTTCGGCGGCAACAACACCGGTGACATCAACGGGGACATCCCGAGCGCGGCCACGCCCAACGCGGCCCTGTACCCGTTCTGGGACGACCTGGTCGTCGGCGCCGCGGGCAGCGGCTCGGGCGTCTTCACCGCCGTCACCGGCACCGCCCCGCACCGCAGTTACGTGATCGAGTGGCGCCAGGTGTCCCACTGGTCCGCGCAGGCCGACAAGTTCTCCTTCTCGGCGGCGATCGGCGAGGACGGCACCGTCTCGTACACCTACAAGGGGACCGGCGGCACCGGCATCAAGGGCGGCTCCACGGCCACGGTCGGCGTCGAGAACGCGACCGGCACCGACGCCTTCAAGTACTCCTTCAACACCGCGGTCATCACGGACGGCCTGTCCATCGCCTTCCGGACCACCAAGAGCGGTGTGGTGGCGGGCCGGGTGCTCGACGCCAACGACGGCAACGGCGTCGCGGGCGCCACGGTCACCGTCGGCACCGGCGACACGGCGGTGTCGGCGACCACCGCGGCGGACGGCGGATACGTCGTCCAGAGCCCGTCGGGCTCGCTCCCCGTCTCGCTGGCGGCGCCCCAGTACGAGTCCGCCACGGCGACGGTGAACGTCAAGGCCGCCGACGTCACGGCGGTGACCCAGTCCCTGCGCACCGGCAAGGTGACCGCGTCCAAGCCGTCCGTGGAGATCGTGCTCCCGGCGAACCAGAAGCGGACCCGGACCCTGGACCTGACCAACCCGGGCCTCGGCACCGCGTTCACGGTCTCCGAGGACGCGGCCTGGCTGACGGCCACGCCGGCCGGCGGTGACCTCCCGACGGGCGGCAGGATCCCGCTCGCCCTGTCGGTGGACACGACCGGGCTCACCCCCGGGACGGTCCTCACCGCGGACCTGAAGATCACCTCGGCGAGCGGCCGGACCCCTGTCCTCACCGTCCCCGTCAAGGCCGTCGTCCCGCGCTACCAGGTCTCCCTGGACGCGGGCTCCACCGGCGCGAGCACGGACGGCCTGGGTGACGCCTGGTCCCCGGACCGCAAGTACACGGCCGGCTCGTACGGCTACCAGGGCAACGGCTCGGTCGAGTCCACGAGCCGCACGATCGCGGGCACGGAGGACCAGCGGCTCTTCCGCAACGCCCGTGAGGGCATGTACGAGTACCGCTTCGACAACGTGCCGAACGGCACCTACACGGTGGAGCTGGGCTTCGCGGAGCTCTCGTCCACCAAGCCGAACAAGCGCGTCTTCGACGTCCTGGCCGAGGGCACCCAGGTTCTGCCCTCCCTGGACATCTCCCTGGAGGCGGGCACGTACAAGGCCCTGACCCGTCAGTACACGGTCACCGTCACGGACGGCGTCCTCAACATCCGCTTCGTCACGCACAACGGATTCGGCAAGCCCCTGCTGAACAGCCTGCGCGTGACCGACCGACCCGACAAGAGCTAGCCGATGTGTGAGGGGGCGGGACGCTCACGGGCGCCCGCCCCTTCCTCTTCGCCCCCCTCACCCGCGGGCCGGGTCCCCGCCCCATTCGGGTGGCGGGGGACGCGAATGCGCCACGACGCGCCGGGAGGCCCGGGCGGGGCTCGTTAACCTGGGGCACCATGACGCTCCTGAGCGACCAGGCCGACGACATCCGGGCTCTCGTCGAGTCCGCCGACCCCGGGGCCGTCTGGGCCGTCGGCGGCGCCGACGGCGTCCACGCGGGCTCGGACCCCGCGGGCTCGGACCCCGCGGGCTCGGACCCCGCGGGCTCGGACCACGCGCGCACGAGCGCCTGGGCCACGAGCGCCGGGGATCCGAGCGCCGGGGATCCGAACACGGGCGGCGCGGGCTTCGACGTCGGCGGTCTCACCGCCGTCCTCGCCCTCTGGCCGGTCGTGGGGACCCTCGTCGACGAGGGCGCGATCCACCTGCACACCCCGCTCACCGCCTACGGGGACGCGGCCGCCGCCGGCGCCCCCGCCGGGACCACCGCCCACCACCTGCTCACCCGCCCCGGGGGGACCGCCCTCCTCACCCGCCTCGCCGAACACGTCTGCGGCAGCCCCCTGGCCGACCTCGCGGCCACCCGGGTCTGGCGCCCCCTCGACATGGCCGGGACCCGGTTCACCGACGGCACCCTCCGCGCGCCCCTCGCCGACCTCGTCCGATTCCTGCGCCGCCTCCTCGCCCCGGCGGACACCGGCGGCTCCCCGGACACCGCCCGCGGCATCACCCGCGCCTGGACCAGCGAGTCCCTCCGCATCCGCACCGGCGAACTCACCCCCGCCCGCGGCCTCCTCTGGCACCCCGCCCCGCACGGCGTCTGGGCCCACCACGCCCCGCAGGACGGCGGCCCCGCGCTGTGGGTCTCCCCGCGCCACGGCCGCTGGGCGGTCCTCGTCCCGACCGGGGGCCACAGCCCGCTGCGCACCGCCTTCCGCGAGGCCGTCTTCGCCCCAACTCCGCCCAGGTGAAGTACCGTTGTATGCGATGCTGGGTGCCGCCCCACCAGGAGGTCCCGGCCACATGAAGAAGACCCCCCAGCGCGACCGCGACGTGCCCGGGCCGCCGCCCCGCCCGTGGGACGAGATCGCGCCCGGCCTGTGGATGGGCGGGCACTACTGGACCCACCCGGCGGGGAAGCTGCGGCCCGCCGTCGTGGCCGACGAGTTCGACCTCGTCATCAGCCTCTTCACCCGCACCGGGCACGGCCCCGGCCCGCGCGCCGAGCACGTCGTGGAGCAGATGCCCGACGCCGAACTCACCGCGGCCCAGCTCCGCACCGTCCAGCGCCTCGCGCGCACCGCGGGACTCGCCCTCGACAGCGGCCTCACCACACTGGTCCGCTGCCACTCGGGTTACAACCGGTCCGGCCTCGTCGTCGCCCAGTGCCTCGTCGACCGGGGCCTGGCGCCCGCCGAGGCCATCGCGCTCGTGCGCCGCCGCCGCTCCCCGTGGGCCCTGCACAACGAGACCTTCACTTCCTACCTCACCGCCGGACTCGACACCGCGGCGCTGCTCGTCGGGCTCGACCCCCTGGCGTAGTCGGGACGCGGAGTGCGCAGTCGGGACGTACGGTGATGCCGATGTCACCGACCGTTGTCGGTCCGGCTGCGGAGGTACACGGATGCGTACGGTCCAAGGGGTCGCCCTGGACGGGCTCAGGGCCCGGGTCCGGGCTCTCGCCGAGCGGACCGGGCTGCCGGTCCGCTCCGTTCCGGGCGCCGTCCGGGTGACCGCGGCGCCCGCCCGCCGCCGCACCGGGCGCGCCGGTCGGTCACCCCGGGGCGGGACCCCGCTCGCGGACCGGGGGCCGGCCGGGAAGGGGCTGGGCGCGGAAACCGCCGACCGGCGGACATCCGTAAAAGAAGCCTTTCGGCATCCGGCCGCCGCCGACGTCACCCTCGGTGTCCTCCGCTCCCTCCTGCACGGCCTCGCCCCCGCGGGCCCGCGCAGTCGCCCGGGTGCGGTGCGCGCCTCCGCCGCAGCGCTGCGCGCCCTGCGCGCCCGGCACGGCGACGCCCCCGCCCTCGTACGCACCCGCTCCGGCCGGACGGTCCTCGTCCTCCTCGACCCGCAGGACCTGCGCCGGTTCTACGAGGAACCCGTCAGCGTCCTCGCGGCCGACCCGCCAGAGAAGTGCCGGGGCCTGGACCTGGCGGAGCCGGCCGGCACCGGCTGCTCCCGCGCCGAACCGCGCACGGAACGACGGCAGGTCAGTGCCGAGGTACTGGCCGCGGGCCTGGCCGTGCACCCCTCCTGCGGGTCCTTCCTGGCGGCCGTCGCCGAAGAGGCCCGGCACCTGACCGCCACCGGCACCCTCGACCTCGCCCGCGCCCGGCACGCCGTGAACCGGGCCGCCCGGCGGATCGTGCTCGGCGACGCGGCGGCCGCGGACGAGGAACTCGCCGGCTGGCTCGCCCAACTGCGCGCCGAGGGCAAGGGCCTGCGCGTCGGCCGGGTGCGCACCGCCCGCACCACCCGCTCGGTGCGGGAGAAGGCCCACGCCCGCATCCAGGAGTACGCACGCCACGCCGACGCCGGCACCCTCGTCGGGCGGGCCGCCCGCCACGCCGACGCCGAGGTCACCGCCACCCTGGACACCGTGGGTGAGGCCGAGCAGTGGCTCCTGGCCCTGGGCGCCGTCCCCGGCACGCTGCTGCGCACCCTGCTGCTGCTCGGCGCGCACCCCGCGGAGCAGGACGCGGCCGCGGCGGAGGCGGCCGCCGAGACCGCCGCCGGCCCGGGCCGGGGCGAACTGCCCCGGCTGCGGGCCTGCGTACGGGAGTCCCTGCGGCTGTACCCGGTGGTGCCCGACCTGGTCCGCGTCACCCGGGCCGAGACCGAATGGCGGGGCGTGCGCTACCCGGCCGGCACCTCGGTGCTGCTGCCGGCCGCGTTCCACCAGCGCGACCCCGAACGGGTACCGGCGGCGCACGTGTTCGTGCCGGGCCGGTGGAAGAACCCGCGCGCGGACCAGGACATCCGGATGGCGCCCTTCAGCCATGGCGGCGGCCGGTGCCCGGGCGACCAGCTCGGCCTGATGATCACGGCCGCGCTCTGCGCCGAGGTGCTGCGGGGCCATCGGATCCGGTCCACCCGGCCGGTCCTGGACCCGGTGGGACCGCTGCCCGCGACGCTCGACCCGCACGGCATCCGGCTCACCCTCACCCGCCGCTGACGGCGCACCCGTTGCCGCTGGTGCCGCTGCTACTGCTGCCGCCGCTGTTGCCGCTGTCCGAACCGCTCGCCGCGCGCCCCGCCCGTCGCCCGCTCACCGAACCCGTCGCCCGCTCACCGAACCTGCCGCCCGCTCACCGAACCCGCCGCACGTGCCGAAGCCTGCCGAACCCCACGAGGATCCCATGCCCGACGCCGCGACCTCCGCGTCCACCGACCCGGACGTCGACCTGCTCGACGCCCCGTGCCGCGCCCTTGCCGAGGCCGCCGACGCGGTCGGCGAAGCCGCCCGCCACGCCTCCGGCCTGGCCCTCGGCGCCCGCCTGCCCGCCACCGCCCTCGCCCGCGGCGGCAGCGCCCGGCGAGGCTGGCGCACCCTGCTCCGTACGCTGACCGACCCGGCGGGCCTCGGCTGGGCCCCGCGCGGCCGTGGCGTCGCCCGGGCCGGGCGGCTCGCCGGCATCCTGGTGAGCCGGGAGAGCCTCGCCATCAGCATCGCCGTCTGCGGACTCAAGGCCCGGATCCGGGCCGCGAGCGCGGACCGACCCGAACTCCTGGACGATCCGGGCGCGGCGGCGGTCCTGCGGGCCGTCGGGGCGGGCCGGCAGGCCGAGGCCGTCCGCCTGTTCCGGACGATCATGCGCGACCAGGGCGCCGAGCACGCCTTCGCCCTGCTGGCCCCGTCCTTCGCCGACATCCTCGCCTGGAAGGCGCTGACCGACGCCAACCCCTTCAACGACCACGCCGGCTGGCAGGTCGCCACCGGCCGGGCCGAGACCGCCGAACCGCTGCTGGGACTCGGCGCCGCCTTCTGGGCGTTCTGCGACCGCGGCCAGGGCCTGCCCGAACGGCCCCCGGCCGGGCGCCCGCCCGCCCGCGGTCCGGCCCGGCGCCGGGTCACGGGCCGGCCGCCGCGGCCGGCGCCGCGACCGCCGGCCGACGACCTGCGCGGCCACGCCGCCGCGCTGCGTACGCACGCGGCCCGGCTGAGCGCGGCCGCCGCCGCGCCGGACTGGCACGGTCCGCAGACCGAGGCCCTGCGCGCCGAGGTCGCGAACCTCGCGGCCCGCTGCGAGAGGGCGGCGGACGGCCTCGCCCTCGCCACCGCCCAACTGCAGGGCCGGTACCCCGTGCTAGAGGATCAGTGACAGCAGCAGGACGAAGCCCAGGCCGACCACCGAGATGATCGTCTCCATCACCGACCAGGTCTTGACGGTCTGCCCGACGGTCATCCCGAAGTACTCCTTGACCATCCAGAAGCCGGCGTCGTTGACGTGGCTGAAGAACAGCGAGCCCGATCCGATGGCGAGGACCAGCAGGGCGGTCTCCGTGGTGGACATGCCGGCCGCGAGCGGGGCCACGAGGCCGGCCGCCGAGATGGTGGCCACCGTCGCCGAACCGGTCGCCAGGCGGATGGCCACGGCGATGAGCCAGGCCAGGAGCAGGGACGGTATGGCCCAGCCCTTCGACAGGTCCAGGATCATCTGGCCCACGCCCACGTCGATCAGGGTCTGCTTGAAGCCGCCGCCGGCGCCGACGATCAGCAGGATGCCCGCGATCGGGCCCAGGGACTTCTCCACCGTGGCGGACAGCTGACCCTTGGTGAAGCCGGCCGCCCGGCCGAGGGTGAACATGCCCACGAGCACGGCGGTGAGGAGGGCGATCAGCGGGGAGCCCGCGACGTCGGTCACGCGCTGCACCGGGTTGGCGGGGTCGTTGACCACGATGTCGACCAGGGCCTTGACCAGCATCAGGGCCACCGGCAGCAGCACGGTGAAGACCGTCGCCCCGAACCGCGGGCGGTGCTCCAGGTCGGCCGGGGGGCGCTCCGTGATCAGGCGCTCCGGCGCAGGTACGTCCACCCAGCGCGCCGCGTACCGCGAGAAGAGCGGCCCGGCGATGATCACGGTCGGGATCGCGACGACCACACCGAGCGCGAGCGTGACCCCCAGGTTCGCGTGCAACGCGTCGATGGCGACGAGGGGTCCGGGGTGCGGGGGTATCAGACCGTGCATCACGGACAGGCCGGCCAGCGCCGGGATGCCGATCCGCATCAGCGAGTAGTTCCCCCGCTTGGCCACCAGCAGCACCACAGGGATCAGCAGCACGATGCCGACCTCGAAGAAGAGCGGCAGCCCGATCACCGAGGCGATCAGCACCATCGCCCAGGGCATGGCCCGGCCCTTGGCGCGGGCGAGGATGGTGTCCACGATCTCGTCCGCGCCGCCCGAGTCCGCGAGCAGCCTGCCGAGGATCGCGCCGAGGGCGATCAGTACGCCGACACCCGCGACCGTGGCGCCGAGTCCGGCGGTGAAACTGGAGATGGTCTTGGCCAACGGCGCGCCCGCGAAGACCCCGAGGGCCAGCGAGCCGACCGTCAGGGCGAGGAAGGCGTGCAGTTTGAGGCGGGTGATGAGCAGGACGATGACGGCGATGCCCGCGAGGACGGCGATCCCCAGCTGGGTGTTCCCGGCCGAGGTGATCGGACCGGTGCCGGCCGCTGCCAGTGTCTCGACGCTGAGACTGGTCACGGTGACGTTTCTTCCTTAGTTCCGGGGTGAGTGGTTCTCGGGTGTGGCGTGTGCGGCTGTGCCGTGTCCGGCCGCGCGGTGTCCGGCCGGGCCGAGCCGGCGCAGGGCGGCCAGGGCACGGTCGGTGATCTCTGCCGGAGACCCGGACACCTCGACGACGACGCCCACTTCGTCGTCCTGGAGCGGCTCCAGGGCGGCGAACTGCGAGTCCAGCAGGGTGGTGGGCATGAAGTGGCCCTTGCGGGCCGCCATCCGCTCCTCGATCAGCGGGCGTTCCCCGGTGAGGTGGACGAAGACCGCTCCCGGGGCCGCGGTACGCAGCCGGTCGCGGTAGGCGCGCTTGAGGGAGGAAGCGGCGACCACACCGCCGCGCAGCGCGGCGCTGTCGCGGATCCACTGGCCGATGGCGTCGAGCCACGGCCACCGGTCCGCGTCGTCCAGGGGAGTGCCGGCCGACATCTTGGCGACGTTGGCCGCCGGGTGGAACGCGTCGCCCTCCGCGTACGGAAGGCCGAGCGCCGTCGCGAGCAGCCGGCCCACGGTCGTCTTGCCCGTGCCGGCCACGCCCATCACCACAATGACGCGCTGGGTGCTCACGCCTACCTCGCTGTCCTCGTCGACATCGGTTCGTGCGGCACCACTGAAGCGCATTAAGTAGTACTTATTCAAGAGTCGAGTGGCATACATCGCATCTTTTGCCGATGAGGGTGTGACCGTACGCTTACGCCATGACCACCGAAGGCAGTCCTGGGCAGGGGCTCCACTCCCATGTGCTGGACACCCTCGGTCTCGCGATCACGGCGGGGGAAATCCCGCCGGGCAGCGTCCTGCGCACGGACGAGATCGCCGAACGCTTCGACGCCTCCCGCACGGTGGTACGGGAGGTCGTCCGCGTCCTGGAGTCCATGCACCTGGTCGAATCCCGCCGCCGGGTCGGCGTCACGGTCCGCCCCACCGACCAGTGGAACGTCTACGACCCGCGCGTGATCCGCTGGCGGCTGGCCGGCACCGACCGGCCCCGGCAGCTGCGGTCCCTCACGGTGCTGCGCTCCGCGATCGAGCCGGTCGCGGCCGGACTCGCCGCGACCCTGGCCACCCCCGAGCAGTGCGCCGAACTGACGGAGGCGGCCCTCGGGATGGTCCGCACCTCGCGCGGCCACCAGCTCGAGGGCTACCTGCAGCACGACATCGCGTTCCACCGCGTCGTGCTGAACGCCTCCGGCAACGAGATGTTCGCCCGGCTCGGGGACGTGGTCGCGGAGGTCCTGACCGGACGCACCGAACACGCGGTGATGTTCCACGACCCCGACCCGGCGGCCGTCACCCTCCACGTCCAGGTGGCCGAGGCGGTACGGGAGGCAGACGCGGCCCGCGCCGAGGCGCTGACCCGGCGGATCGCGGTGGGCGCGCTGGAGGAACTGGACGTACTGGCCCCTTAGGGCAGCCTGGGCCCTGCCCGATGGCTCCTGGCCTGTCTGCCTGCCTGCCCTCACTCGGCGTTGAGGCGCCCGCTGATCCATTCCAGGGCCGGCGGGATCTCGCGGTTCCAGGTGTTGAAGCTGTGTCCTCCGCGGTCGAGCGTGATCGACGAGACGCGGGCCGGATCCCTGACCGCCTTGATGAACTGCTGGGTCGGCTTGTAGTTCTCCTCGCCCTGCAGTGAGGTCGTCACGAGGAACGAGGACGCGCCCTGCGGCCGGTTGGCGAGATGCCACAGCAGGTCGGATCGCTTCTCCTCGTCCTTGTCGCCGTGGAAGAGATCGCCGGAGTCCTGGTCGATCTCCGGCTTGTAGTCCGCGGAGAGGCCCACCCCGGCCGCGTAGGTCTCCGGGTGCTGCACCGTCATCTTCAGGGCGCAGTAGCCGCCGGTGGAATCGCCGATGATGCCCCAGTTCCGCGCCGAGCCGCCGACACGGTAGGCGCTCGATACGGCCTTGGGGAGGTCCGTACCGAAGAAGGTCTCGCTCTGCGGGCCGCCGCCGCGGACGTCGACGCACTGGGTGTTCTCGGCCGAGACGGTGGGTCGCATCATCACCAGGATCATCGGCTGGGCCTTCTTCTCCTTGGCGAGGGTCCAGGCCGTCTTCGGGTACCGCAGACCCTTCAGCAGGTTCTCCGCCGTGCCCGGGTAACCCGTCAGGACCACGGCGGCGGGGAACTTCCGCTGCTCGTTGCCCTTCTGGAAGTACTCGGGCGGCAGGTACACATAGGCCTGGGCGGCCCTTCCGGAGCGCTCGCCGTGCAGGTTCACCTTCTCGATCACACCGCTCACCAGCGGATTCCCACCACCGGGCACGCCCGGAGCCTGCCGCCCCAGCACCTCCACGGCCACCCCCGGGCGCACGGCCTCCTGGCGCGCCCGCCCGGCCAGGTCCGCCCAGGAACCGTAGATGAGCAGGCTGCGGTTGGCCGCGAGCGCGACCGACGCGAACAGGAACACCTGCCCGAGGACGAGCAGTCCCGCGCGCCCCGCCACCCGTGGCCGGCTCCCGCGGGCCAGCCGGGGCCAGAGCCACACCGTGGCCGCGAACGTCATGGCCGTGCAGAGCACGACACACAGCAGAAGTGCACTACTTGTCAGACCCATGGATCAGCGGAACCCTCTACGACGTCTCGATCCGGACGCACCGGTCCAGAGCACCGCCAACCGGTGCGCACCAGGCTAGAGAGGCTCCGGAGCAGAAACGTTCCATTGAGCGTCGGCGGGCCCGCGAGATCGTTCTGCCGGAGCGGGATCGTCGGCGGAGCCCGCGGTCGGCGTCAGCCGCAGCCGCATCCGCCGCATCCACCACAACTTCCACCACAGCCTCCGCCGCAACCACCCGTCGTGGAGTCCGAGTTCTTCGACTCCGCGCGTGCCCGCTCCCGTTCGCGCCTTCGCTCCTCGGCCTGGCGCGCCGACTCCCGGACGGCCTCGCGGTACGAGCGCCCGGCCGGCTTCCAGCCGCGCAGCCCGTGCCGGCGCCGCGGGAGGAGCGAGGCAGCGGTGACGTACGAGACGAGGCGGGTGCCGCCCTCGTGGACGGCGCTCTCCAGGATGACCTCGGCCCCCTCGTGCACGGCCCCGTACAGGACCGCCTCGAAGGGTTCGGCGTGGGCGTCGATGTCGTGATGGGCGGTGCGCAGGGTCCGTTCGGAGCCGGAGAGGAGGGTCCGCCGTCCGGCGAGGACCTCCCGGGCCCGTGCCCGGTGGGCGATCAGGGGCGGCCCGGCCGGGGTGTCGGCGTCCGGGTGGATCCAGTGGTGTCCGGAACGGGAGACCCGTACGCCGACCAGGAGCGCGGGCTGTGGCCGGGCGTTCAGGCGGCGCGCGGCCAGCCGGCGGGCCAGGCCGCGGCCGAGGACGGTCGTACCGGGGAGCAGGAGGACCAGGGCGAGCAGCTGCAAGGCCCACGGGTCGTACGGGCGCGCGCTGCCCGAGGCCCGCACTTCGAGGAGGGCGCCGGCGGCGAGGGCGGCGGCGGCCCCGAGGCAGCACGCGGAGCCGATGGCGATCCCCGTCAGTCCGCGGCGCCGCTGTGCGGCGGGCAGCGGGTCCGGCAGCGGGAAACGGGCGGGTCCGGCTGCGGCGAGGGCGAGTTGGCGCTGGCGCCGGCGGGTGTGGAGGCGGGCCGTCGCCCCGGTGAACGCCCACGCGGCGACGGCGAGGGCCAGGCCGTGGCCGATCGCGCCCGCCGCGTCGGCGGGAAGTGAGCGGGCGGCGTCGACCGCGATGAGGGGTGAGGCCACCAGGGTGGCCACGGGTAAGGAGCGGAACCAGAACGGCAGGGCGATCAGCAGGACGCCCATGGCGTAGCCCCGCCAGTCCTCTCCGTGCGCGGGCTCCGCGTCACCGAGCGCCGTCAGCACGATCGAGAGGACGACCATGCTGCCGAGGAGCCGGCTTCCGGCGACGGGAGCGAACACCGCCGGGACGCGGGCGCGGAGCCAGCGCTGGGCGTCGTCCACGCCCCACGCCACGACCCCGCCCTCCGGTATCGCGGCGGTCGGCAGGTGCTTGACGTAGTCGGTCACGGCGCCAGTATGGGAGCGCCGTGCCGCGGCTCAGAAGGGGCCGCCGCGGCACGGAATCGCTACGGCCGCTTCCGGGCCGGCGCCGGGGGCGGGGCGGGGGCGCAACCGCGGCCCCGCCGCCCGGACCGGGGTCAGACGTCGAGCACGGCGAGTTCCAGCTCGTCGAGGCGCTCCGGCTCCGCGACGACGTCGATCTCGGTGATCAGGCCGTCCTCGACGGTGAAGCGGAGCACCAGGAACAGTCGTCCCAGCGGGGCCATCGCCAGGCCGACCACACCGTTGACCAGGGCGGGCTGCGTGGACTGCGCGCGCTGGACGGCGGCCATCGCGCCGGTGGCGACGGTGACGGCACCGGTGAAGAAGAGGGGGGCGGGGGTGGGGCCGACGGCCTTGTCGGCGCGGAGCACCACGTCGGGGTGGAGCAGCGAGACGAGCGCGTCGAAGCTGCCGCCGCGGGTGGCGGCCAGGAAGGCGTCCACGACCCGGCGCTGGCGGGTGAGATCGGCCTCGGACACCAACGGGACCCCCTTGACCCGGCGGCGGGCGCGGCTCGCGAGCTGGCGGGTCGCGGCCGGGGTCTTCTCGATCAGCGGGGCGATCTCGTCGAAGGGTACGGCGAACAGGTCGTGCAGCACGAACGCCAGCCGCTCGGCCGGCGCGAGGGTGTCGAGCACCACCAGCAGGGCCAGCCCGACCGAGTCGGCGAGTACGGCCTCCTGCTCGGGGTCGACCGTGTCCTCACGGCTGACGACGGGGTCGGTGGGATACGCCTCGATGGAATCCTCGCGCCGGGTCTCGCGCGAGCGCAGCATGTTCAGGCACACGCGCGACACGACCGTGGTCAGCCAGCCGCCGAGGTTCTCGACCTCGCTCATGTCGGACCGGTCGAGGCGTAGCCATGCCTCCTGCACGGCGTCCTCGGCCTCCGCGAGCGAGCCGAGCATCCGGTAGGACACCGCTCTCAGATGAGATCGGTGCTCTTCGAACTGCTCGGTCAAGCCGGAACGGTCGTCCACGGGTCACCTTCCTTCCTCACGGCCCTCAGCACTCTCACAGCGGATCCTCAAAATAGATCATGAGGAAATCGCCGCTGTGAGGGGGGAGTTGCGCCCGGGGCCCGGCACCGCCCCCAGGGGACCGGCCGGGGCGGGCGGCGACGCCGGCCGCCGCTGCTGGATAATGGCCCCGAACAGCAGAAGCACCGGAGACGCCGGGGACACGTGGTGGTCCGGCAGGAGAGGGAGCCCCCGATGGAAGCGCAGCACTTCGAGCGGATCACCGCGTTCATCGAGGCACGGCTCACCCCGCTGTTCGACGCCGAGACGGGCAGCGAGTACGGCTTCGGCATGGACGACACCTCCCGCGCGCTGCGCGCCCTGCGCAACTCCGTCCTGGAAGCGTCCGCCATCAAGGGCCTCGTCGAGCAGCGGGCGACCGCCGAGCCGGCCACGCGCCGCGTCATCGACCAGTCGGTCGAGCACAACTGGGACGTGCTGCGCGGCATCGCCCGCCAGTGGGAGGACCACGCCGACTTCCGCCACGAGTTCAAGCACCACGCCTGGGAGCTCGACCACCACCACGCCGCCGCGGAGGCCTGAGCCCCGGGGGCCTGAGCTCCGGGGGCCTGAGCTCCGGGGGTCTGAGCCCCGGCGGCCTCACCGCGGCGGCGGTGTGCGGACGGCGCGTTCGGCGATGACCGCGCGCAGGCGCGCCGCCGCGGCCGCCGCCTCCCGCGGCGACGGCGACAGCACACCGTTCTCGGTCATCAGCGCGTGGAACTGCTGCCGCTCGTACGGCACTCCGGGCGGCAGCGCCGCGATGTGCCAGTGGAGGTGGGTGTTCCCCTGCTGGCTGCCCAAGGAGTACAGGTAGGTCCGCTCGGGGGCGTAGGCCTCCTCGACCGCGAGGGCGATCTCCCGCACCATGAGCATGATCCGGGTGTAGGCCGCCGCGTCCAGATCGCGGACGGCATGCTCGACGTGTGCCTTCGGCGCCACCAGGACCTTCCCCGGGAGCGTGGGCCACCGGTCGAGGAAGGCCACGTGGTGCTCGTCCTCGAACACCGTCTCGTGCGCGTACTCCGGGTCCCCCGCGAGGAACGCGCAGACGAAGCACGGCCCGCTGCGCGTCCGCTCGACGTACCACCCGAGGTCCATGGCCCCGCGTTCCACCGGTCCCGCACCCACTCCGGGCCCGGGCCCGGACCCGGGCCCGGGCCCCGGTCCGGGTCCCGAAAGCGGGTCCCCTGGTAAAAGATAGCCCGCCGTCTCTCGCTGGTTGGTCTGCTTGACCAGCCAACCGTTCTCGTCCCGGTCCAAGGAATAAAAGAAAA
>NZ_JBVHWW010000043.1:37033-64096 GCF_055563995.1 Streptomyces sp. NPDC029164
ACGCCACCCCCCCCCCCCTCCCCCCCCCCCCCCCCCCCCCCCCCCTCCCCCCCCCCCCCCCCCCCCCCCCCGGCCCCCGGTCCGGGTCCCGAAGCCGGCTCCGCGGGCAAGGGCTAGCCCGCCGTCTTGCGCGGCGTGGTCTGCTGGACCGCCCAGCCGTTGCCGTCCGGGTCCGAGAAGTAGACGAAGGAGCCCCACGGCAGGTCCTGGATCTCCGTCACCTCCACACCCCGGCCGCGCAGGTCCTCGTACGCCTCCTCGATGTCGGTGACGACGACCTGCATGTTGTCGAGTGATCCCGGGGTCATCCGGGTCAGCCCCTTGCCGATCGCGATCGAGCACGCCGACCCCGGCGGGGTCAGCTGCACGAAGCGGATGTCCTCGCTGACGGTGACGTCGTGGTCGGCGTTGAAGCCGAGCTTCTCGTAGAAGGCCTTGGCCCGGTCGACATCGGTGACGGGGACGGCGACCAGTTCGAGTTTGATGTCCATCACAGCATCATGCTCCCGGCACCGGTGCCGCGCCGCCCGAGGCCAGGTCGGCAGGCGTGTCCGCCGCCGTGTCCGCCGCCGCGAACTGCGTGCGGTACAGCTCCTCGTACCGGCCGCCCGCGGCCAGCAGCCCGGTGTGCGTGCCCCGTTCCACGATCCGGCCGTCCTCGACCACGAGGATCTGGTCCGCCGCCTGTACGGTCGACAGCCGGTGCGCGATCACCACCGCGGTCCGGCCCGCCAGGGCCTCGCCCAGCGCCTCCTGCACCGCCGCCTCCGAGGTGGAGTCCAGGTGCGCGGTGGCCTCGTCGAGGATCACCACCCGCTGCCGGGCCAGCAGCAGGCGCGCGATGGTCAGCCGCTGCCGTTCCCCGCCCGACAGCCGGTAGCCGCGCTCACCGACCACCGTGTCCAGCCCGTCCGGCAGCGAGGCGACGAGCCCGTCGAGGCGGGAGCGGCGCAGGGCCTCCCAGACCTCCTCCTCGGTGGCCTCGGGCCGGGCCAGCAGCAGGTTGGCCCGTACCGACTCGTGGAACAGGTGCCCGTCCTGGGTGACCATGCCGAGCGTCTCGCGGATCGAGTCGGCCGTCAGGTCCCGTACGTCGATCCCGCCGAGGCGCACCGCGCCCGCGTCGGCGTCGTACAGCCGCGGCAGCAGCTGCGCGATCGTCGACTTGCCGGCGCCGGACGAGCCGACCAGGGCGATCATCTCGCCCGGCTCGGCGCGGAAGGACACCTCGTGCAGCACCTGCGTACCGCCCCGGGCGTCGAGGGTGGCGACCTCCTCCAGGGAGGCGAGCGAGACCTTGTCGGCGGCGGGGTAGCCGAAGGAGACCCGGTCGAACTCCACGGTCACCGGTCCCTCCGGCACCCGGCGGGCGTCCGGCTTCTGCGCGATGAGCGGCTTCAGGTCGAGGATCTCGAAGACCCGCTCGAAGCTCACCATCGCGCTCATCACCTCGACGCGGGCTCCGGCGAGCGCGGTCAGCGGGGCGTACAGCCGGGTCAGGAGCAGGGCGAGGGCGACGACGGAACCGGCGTCCAGGGAACCGCGCAGGGCGTAGAACCCGCCGAGCCCGTAGACGAGCGCGAGGGCCAGCGCCGAGACCAGGGTGAGCGCCGTGATGAAGGCCGACTGGGCCATCGCCGTCCGGATCCCGATGTCCCGCACCCGCGCCGCCCGGGCCGCGAACTCCGCGGACTCGTCGGCGGGCCGGCCGAACAGCTTGACCAGCGTGGCGCCGGGGGCGGAGAACCGCTCGGTCATCTGGGTGCCCATCGCGGCGTTCAGCGCGGAGGCCTCCCGCTGCATCGCCGCCATCCGCACCCCCATCCGGCGGGCCGGCAGCACGAACACCGGCAGCAGCACCAGCGCCAGCAGGGTGATCTGCCAGGAGATGCTGAGCATCACGGTGAGGGTCAGCAGCAGGGTCACGGTGTTGGCGACCACCCCCGACAGGGTGTTGCTGAAGGCCCGTTGGGCGCCGATCACATCGTTGTTCAGCCGGCTGACCAGGGCCCCCGTCCGGGTGCGGGTGAAGAATGCGACCGGCATCCGCTGCACGTGGTCGAAGACCGCCGTCCGCAGATCGAGGATCAGCCCCTCGCCGAGGGTGGCGGAGAGCCGGCGGGTCAGCAGCCCCAGCCCGGCCTCCGCGACCGCGATCAGCGCGATGAGCAGGGCGAGCCGGGTGACGGCCGCGCCGTCCCGGCCGTCGACGATGGCGGTGACGACCCGGCTGGCGAGCACCGGGGTGGCCACCGCGAGCAGCGCGGTCACCACGCTCAGCAGGAGGAAGAGGGTGAGCCCGCGCCGGTGCGGGCGGGCGAAGGCGGCGACGCGGCGCAGGCCGGCCCGGGAGAGCGGGCGGCGGTCCTGCTGGGCGTTGATCGCGCTGTGCAGCGAGGTCCAGGCGGTGACTTCCATGTCCATGACCCGAACGTTAGGACCTCAACTTAACCTGAGGTCAAGCTTTCGGTGTCGTACCGCCCGCAGGAGCTCCAACTCCGGTGCTTACGAAGGATTTTCGGCTTCCCCCTCCACTGTCGGTGCCCGGTGGCATCATCGGTTCATGACGCAGGGATCCGAGTCCGTACGCTTCGGCAAGCGAACCGCCGACACCGTCCTGCAACGCTTCGAGCAGTGGGCCCGCGACACCCCCGGGGCCCACGCCCTCATCGTCGGCCCCGAGAGCCTCACCTACGGGCAACTGGACGCGCGGGCCGACCGGCTGGCGCACCGTCTGCTCGCCTCCGGCCTGCCGCCCGGCGGCCTCGTCGCCATCGGCACCGGCCGGCAGGCCGAACTGGTCGTCGCCCTCCTCGCCGCCCTCAAGGCCGGTGGGACGTACGTCGTGGTCGACGCCGAGACCCCGCTCACCGGGCAGCGCCAGCTCACCGCGGCCGAGCCCTTCGTCCTGCTCACCCATCTCGCCCACCGGGCCGCCCTCGACAACGGCAGCGGCCTGAAGGTGATCCGGCTGGGCGCGGAGGCCGACGGGATCGCCGGACAGCGGGAGGACCAGCCGGCGGAGCACCCCGAGGCGCAGGCGCCCGCGCTGCCGCCGGCCCCGGCGCCCGGCCGCAACGCCGCCCTCCTGTTCACCGGGGCGGCCGAGCCGCGCGCCGTCCCCGTCAGCCACGGCCTGCTGCTCGCCGCCCACGACAGCTGGGCCGAGGTGGCCCGGCTCACCCCGGCGGACCGGCACCTGATCGCGGCCGGCACGGACGTCACCGCCTTCGCCGCGGGCTGGACCCGGGCCCTGTGCTCGGGCGGCACCCTGGTCCTTCCCCGGCGGTCCCCCTGGAAGCCCGAGGACATCCGTGAGGCGGTGGAGAGTGAGCACGTCACCGTCCTGCACACCGACCCGGCCACCGCCCTCGACCTGCTGAGAGGGGAAGAGGGGCCGGGCACCGCCTACCGTTCGCTGCGGCTGCTCGCCGTCTCCGGAGACCGGCTCTACCTCGACGACCAGGCGGCCCTCCAGATCCTGCTCCGGCCCGGCGCGCGCGTGCTCAACGTGTACGGGCTCGCGGAGAGCGCGGGGATCGGCGCCTGGTTCGAACTGCCGCAGCTGCCCCGCCCGCTCGACGACCCGGAGAAGCTCTCCCTGCTCGGCACCCCCTTCCCGGGCTGCCGCGCAGAGGTCCGCGACGGGCAGATCCGCCTCACCCCGCCCGGCGCCGGTGACGCGATACCCACCGGCGACCTGGGCCTGCTCCGCGAGGACGGACTGCTGGAGTTCGGCGGCCGGCTCGGAGACCGCATCACCCTGCCCGGCCCACGCTCCGTCGACCCCTACCCGATCGAGTCCGCGATCCGCAGCCACGAGGGCATCGGCTCAGTGATCGTGAACGCGGTCGACAGCGCGCGCGGCCCGCGCCGCCTCGTCGCCTACGTCGCCCCGCCCGCCGGAGGTTCCTCTTCCCCAGTGGCCCCGCTGCCGGACATCGAGGAGCTGCGTGACCACCTGTCGGGGAAGGTGCCCAGAGAGGAGACCCCGCGCACCGTGATCCGGCTGCGCGCCCTGCCCCGCAACCGGGCCGGCCGGGAGGACCGGGCCGCCCTGCCGCTGCCCGTCCTGCCCGCAGCCACGGCGAGGGGGAGCGGCCGGAGCCCGTCGGGGAAGTACGGGGCCGCCACGACGGGGGAGGCACTCCCGGCCTCCTGTGCGGGCGGCTGCGGCGGCGTCGGCCTGGGCTTCGTCGCGCTGATCCTCACGAACCTCTTCTGGCCCGGATCGACCGACCTCACCGGGGTGCCGCAGCCCTGGGCGTTCCTCTTCTTCGTCCTCTACCTGTTCGAGTGCGCCGCCTTCGGCGTCGGGGTGGTCTTCCTCTTCGGGGGCCGCGCCCGGATGCGGAGCCGGGGCCGCGGCCGCCGCATCACCGCGGCCGCCCACCTGGCGGTGTCCTACCTCCTGCTGGCCTGGTGGCCGCAGGACAACCTCTACCGGCTGGCGGCCAAGCAGGACTGGCCCCGACAGGCCGCGCTCGTCTACACCTTCAACATCCCGCTGATGATCGCGGGAGCCATCGTCGCCGCCTACCTCGTCGCGAAACCGGCCGATCCCTTCGACTTCGGCGAGGACGACGACTGAGTGATCGCCGGCGTTCCCGGACGGCACTCCGGGGAGATGCGCTCTTGGAACGAAACGGCCTAGCGGGGGGACGGGGTGGGGCGGGTGAGTGTGGTGAACTCCGTGCCGACCGCTTGGGCTGCGGATCGGATGAGGGACTCGGCCGTGTCCAGTGTCTGCCTGTCGTGCGCGGCCACCAGTACGCCGAGCCAGGGCGCCGGTTCGAACGCCGCGGTCGGGATGGCCGGGACGAAGACGGCTCCGAGTTCCGCGCAGCCGCGGGCCAGGGCCGCGCACAGCTCGTTCAGCTGGGCCTCGGGCAGCCGCGCGCCGAGCTCCACCCGGTCGGCGATCCGTACGAGGTGCCCCGCGCCCCGCAGCGCGTCGAGCCGGGCCGCCACCATGAAGGCGACGGAGGGTCCCGTCAGCCGCAGGTTCGTCTCGGTCGGTGCGAGCCGGCCGGCGCCGTCGGCGACGAAGTCCACGTCGAACCAGCCCCGGTAGCCGGACTCCGCCAGTTCCCGGCCCACCGCCGCCCCGAAGGAGGCGAGCGGCTTCTCCGCCCACGCCGGCAGCACGCCCGGGCCCACCGTGGCGCCCCGGTAGCAGCCGTCCGTCACATCCATCACCGCCCCGCCGACCTCGTGCACCCGGCCCGCCCCGTCCACGAAGCCGTCGTACGTGAGATCCCGCGGACCCTCGCCCTCCGCGGGACCGGCCACGTACTCCTCCACCAGCAGCGGTCCGCGCGGCAGCCGGCGCAGTACGGCGCGGGCCCCGCCCGCGGCCCGGACCCGATCGGGGGTGACCACCGTGGTGCCCGAACCCCCGACACCGTGCTCCGATTTCAGAACAGTGCTCTCGCCCGCCCTGGTCCGGGCCGCCAGCAGCCGGGCCGCAGTCCACCGGCCGGTGGCCCGCCACTGCGCGGGGAGCACGATCTGGGGATGTCCGCCGTCCGCCAGGATCCGCCCGAACAGCGCGTGCGCCGCGGACTTCGACTCGTAGCGCAGCTCCCCGGCCCGCCACGGCCGGCCGGCGAGCCGCCCGAACGGCCGGGTCCGTCCCCACGGTACGAGGGGCAGCCCGGCCCCGGTCAGCAGCGCGGCCAGCGCCGGCCGGGCCCGTACGGCCTCGCACAGGCCGGGATCCCCTTCCACCAGTCCGTCGTACACCTCGACCTCGGACCAGCCCAGCTGGCGGCAGACCAGCTCGGTCCAGCCCCTCGGGACGGGCCGGGGCAGGACCAGAGCGGCCGGGTCAGGGCTGTAGAAGGCGGCCAGACAGGCGTAGTGGTGCGCGGCCGACTGCCCGCGGTCGAGGGAGGCGTCGGCGAACTGCGCGTTGAACTCCGCCACGTTGCCCACGTGCACGGCCCGCCCGCCCCCGGTCCACGCCCGCGCCCAGCCGGCGAGCGGGACGGGAGCCGCCTCGAACCGCACCAGTGCGGAGGCCGCCGGGGCTGCCGCGTCCGACGGGCCGGCCATCGCCACCGCCCCCATCGCCCGGTAGAACCCGGCCGCGTGCGGATCGACGTCGATCACCAGCCTGCGCACGCCCAGCTCCACGGCCCGGCGCAGCACGTCCCGGTACAGCAGCCGCCCCACGCCCTGGCCGATCGCCGACGGTTCGACGAAGAGCAGCCCCAGCGCGGCCAGCGGGGGAGCCCCCTCCAGGGAGGCGACCCCGAGGACCGTGCCCCGCCGGTCCTCGGCCACGACGATCCGGCGGGCCGTCACCTCGTCGGGGCGGATCAGCAGTTCCGGCGCGCACGCGGCGAGGAAGCCGGCGTCGTACCCCCAGTGCGCCTTGGACCGCATGACCAGCCCGGTCAGGGCCCCCGCCTCGGCCGCCCGCGCGGCCCTGAGCTTTACCATTTCCTGACCTCCCCATGGTCCGCCACAAGGCCGTGCGATAGATTCGGCCTCCCCACGGCACATACTTTCCCACCCACGCGGAGACAGGCTTCTCAATGAGCGACATCATCAACGGACTTGGCCGCACCAGCGCCTACGGCGCCCTCGGCCTGGTCCTGCTGATCCTCGGCATCGTCCTCGTGGACGTGCTGACGCCCGGGAAGCTTCCGAAGCAGATCTGGGAGGAGCGCAACCGCAACGCGGCCCTCTTCCTCAGCTCCGCGCTTCTCGGCATCGGTGGCATCGTCTTCACCTCGATCTGGACGACGTACCAGGACTTCGGCAAGGGCCTGGCGTCGACGGCGGCGTTCGGCGTGCTCGGCCTGCTGCTGATGGCGGTCGCCTTCCTGGTGCTCGACCTGGTGACGCCGGGCAAGCTCGGCGCCATCGTCGTCGACCCGGAACCCCACCCGGCGGTCTGGGTCTCGGCCGCCTGCAACCTGGCCGTGGCCGCGATCGTCGCCGCCTCGATCGCCTGACGCGGAGCACCCGTACGTGACGAGAGCGCCGCTCCCGGAAAGGAGCGGCGCTTTCGTCGTATCAGGGTCATGCAAGGCCCAGCGCGAACACCGCGAACCCCGCCGCCAGCAGCCCCGCCACGGTCCGGCGCAGCGCCCGGCCCCCGCGCGCTCCCTCCGGCGGGTGCTCGAACCGGCGCGCGTACCGGGCGATGCCCACCAGCAGCACCGCGAACACCGGCATCCACGCCACCCGCGCCGCGATCCAGCCCAGGCTGTCCGGAGCCGTCGTCAGCCCGGCCAGCCCGCCCCCGCCCACGCCCACGCCCACGCCCCCGCCCACGAACGAGCCGGGTACCGCCGCGGCCAGCATGGCCGTCTGGTGCCAGCACAGGATCGTCATCGCGCACAGGTTGATCACGACCACCGGAGCCCACAGGACCGGCCGGGCCAGCAGCTTCGCCAGCCGGTCGCGCAGCAGGATCGCCGCACCCGACTGGACCGAGGCCAGGGCCAGTACCAGCAACGACGGCGGATGCGAGTTGGTCCGCGCGGCGCCCGGTACGCCGACCATCGACGCCGGATAGTGGAAGACCAGCAGCAGCGCCGCGAACACCAGCGTCCCGCCGGCCAGCAGCAGCCAGGCCCCGCGCCGCCCGATCCGCCGCTCGCCCCACGAGACGCCCAGCTGGTACGCGAACAGCCAGCCCGGCAGGATGTTCACCAGGGACAGCCAGGACGGTACGGAGTCGGCGAACGGCCCGTAGCGCAGCAAGTCCACCACGGCCACCGAACCGAGCAGCGGGGCCGCGGCCCAGCCGCCGAGGCGGCCCGCCGCCCGCACGCAGTACGGGGTCAGCGCGGTGACCACCACGTACACCCCGACGAACCACAGCGGCTGGATCACCAGCGTCGCCCCGGTGCGCAGCGAGGCCTCCGGCACCCCGGCCGCGTACAGCACCGGCGCGGCCAGCGCCCACACCGCGGTGACCCCGAGCACCGGTCGGCCCAGCCGGACGGTCCTGCCCTTCAGCCACGCGCCCGCCGAACCGGGGCGGCGGCGGTAGGAGAGCGCCGAGGCGTAGCCGCCGACCAGGAAGAAGATGCCGAGCATCTGGAGCACCCAACTGGCCGGCGCCAGAGCGCCGAAGGCCGACAGCGGGCTGGCGTTGTGCAGGCCGCCGTCGGAGTCGAGGGTGAAGCCGCCGAGCAGCCAGTGGCCGGTCGGCACGGCGAGCAGCGCCAGGGCGCGCAGCCCGTCGACCGCCCGGTCGCGGTGGGCGGGGGTCTGCCGGTCGATCCGCTCGGCGGCCTTCCTCATCGGGGCCGGGACGGCGGAGGCGCTCATCGGGCCGCTCCCTTCGCGATGGCGGCGAAGGCCGTCAGGGACTGGGTGCCGGGCATGAAGTAGCCGGTGTGGCCCTGGACGTCGGCGGCGGGCACCCGGCGGGCGCCGAAGGCCGCGGAGGTGGGGTCGGCGCCGTGGCCGATCCCGGCGAACCGCACGTTCGGGACGTCCGCGATCCAGTCGGAGGGGCCCCGGGCCGCCCAGACGCGGGCGCCGGTGCGCAGCCCGGCCGCGGTGTCGGCGCGCATCCCGGGGGAGCCGAAGGCCACGATGTCGGAGGCGTCGGTGTGACGGGCCGCCAGTCCGCAGACCACCGAGCCGTAGCTGTGGCAGAACAGCACCGGGTCGGGGGCGCCGACCGCGTCGAGCCCGGCGGTGAACCGGGCCAGGCGGGCCGCCCCGGCCGTGGCCAGCCGGCCGTCGGCCGCGTCCAGGCCGACACCGACCGGCGTGGTGTAACCGGTCCACGCCACGACGGCCGTCGTCCCCCCGGCCGCCTCGCGCAGCGCCCGGGCCATCCCGGCCGGGCCGGTGTTCGGCGTGCGCCGCGCGTCGTGCGTGGTGGCGTCGTTGTCCGACCCCGGCACGATCACCGCGACGTGCTCCGCGTGCTCCAGGTCCCCGAACACCTCGGCTACCTGGCCCCGGCCGCGCGGGTCGAAGGCGAGGATCCGCCGGTCCGGCGCGGCGAGGGAGGCGTACCGGGCCTCACTCGTGGCGGCGATCGCGATCCGGTTGGCCTGGTACCGCAGGGGGAGCGGCGTGCCCTCCAGATTGCCGACCACCAGCGGGTGTTCGCGCAGGAGTCGCCGGCGCGCCGCCTCGTCGAGCCCGGCGAAGAACCGGGCCACCTCGCGCGGTGTCGCGGTCGCCGGGTCGGGCAGTGCCCGGCCGGACGCCGTATCGGCCCGCCATCCGGCGGTGCCGGGCGGCGGCCCGGTGACCGCCTCCTGGCTCTCGCCCGAGGCCCATCCGGCGGTCCCCCCGACGACGGTCACCGCCAGCGCGGCCGTGACCAGCGTCCTTCCGAAGCGGCGCATGCCCCTTCTCCTCTCCTCGTGACGAGGAGGAAGGTAGGAAGGAGGTGTCGGCGCGTACGTCGGACCGTGGTGCCAAGTCGGATGTCATACCCCGGTAGGGGGTGGAGGAGGACAGGGCCGCGCTACCCCCGCCCGGGTCCGCCCTGCTGCGCGCGGCCTCGGTCGCCCGGCTGCCCGGTCTGGCGGAGCAGCCCCGGCCCTGTGCTCAGGCGGAGTCGCCCGGCCGGACCAGACCCGCCTCGTAGGCGAAGATCACGGCCTGGGCCCGGTCCCGCAGGTCGAGTTTGGCCAGCACCCGTCCGATGTGGGTCTTCACCGTCTGTTCCGCCAGCACCAGATGACCCGCGATCTCCTGGTTCGACAGTCCGCGCGCGATCAGTTCCAGTACCTCGGTCTCCCGCGGGGTGAGACCGTTCAGCCGCAGCGCCGGGTCCTTGCGCGGAGCCGGCCGCTGCTGGACGAAGTCCGCGATGAGCCGCCGGGTCACCGAGGGCGCCAGCAGTGCCTCGCCCGAGGCGACGACGCGTACCGCCGCGATCAGATCGGCCGGCGGGGCGTCCTTCAGCAGGAAACCCGAGGCACCGGCGCGCAGCGCCTCGTACACATAGTCGTCGATGTCGAAGGTGGTCAGCATCAGCACCTTCGGCCGGTGCACGACCCCGGGCGGGGGATCGAGGATCTCCCGGGCCGCCGTGAGCCCGTCCATCTCCGGCATCCGCACGTCCATCAGCACCACGTCGGGGTGCGTGGAGCGGGACACCTGCACGCCCTGCCGCCCGTCGGGCGCCTCGCCCACCACGTCGATGTCGGCCTGCGCCGACAGCAGCGCGGCGAACCCCGCCCGCACCATGGCCTGGTCGTCGACGATGATCACACGGATGGTCAACTTGCGTCCTCGGTCGGGTCGTTCAGGGGCAGGCGGGCGGCGACCCGGAAGCCGCCGTCGGGCAGCGGACCGGTGTCCAGCGTCCCGCCGGTCAACCGTACGCGTTCCCGCATCCCCACCAGACCGTGCCCCGTGCCCGAACTCTCCAGCTCCACCACGGCGTCCCGGGCCGGACCGTTGACCACGAGCACCAGCACCTCGTCCTCGTCGACCGTCACCGAGACCCGGGTACGCGCGCCCGGCGCGTGCCGCACCACATTGGCCAGGGCCTCCTGCACGATCCGGTACGCCGACAGGTCCACCGCGGGCGGCGCCGCCCCGGCCGCCCCCGCCGCCAGTGACAGCTCCACCGGCTGCCCGGCCCGTACGGTCGCCTCCACCAGCTGCTGCAGCCGGTCGATCCCCGGCTGCGGGGCCCGTTCCCCCTCCGCGCCGCCGTTCGCCCCGTCACCGCGCAGTACCGTCAGCAGCCGCCGCATCTCGCCCAGCGACTCCCGGGCGCCGGCCGCGATCGACGCGAACTCCTCCTGGACCGCCTCGGGCATGCCCGGCAGCCGGTACGGCGCCGAATCCGCCTGGACGGTGATCACCGACATGTGGTGCGCCACCACGTCGTGCAACTCGCGGGCGATCCGGGCCCGTTCCTCCAGCAGGGTCCGCCGGGCCCGCTCCGCCTCGCTGATGCTCTCCTGCTCGGCGATCCGCTGCTGCGCGTCGCCCAGCCCGCGCAGGGCGCCCGTCAGCACCAGCATGACCCCGCTCAATACGAACAGCAGGGCGGCGGAGTTCATCACGCCATCAGGCTGGGAGAAGCCCAGCGCCGCACCGAGCGCGCCGGTCACCAGCCACACCCCGACCAGGGTCCGGATGGATTCGCGCAGCCCCAGGCAGGCCATGAGCGCCAGGTAGCCGACGATGGTCATCGGCGGCCACGGCCACGAGTGCCCGGCCACCTTGTCGGCACCGATCAGCAGGACCGCGCCGGTGAAGTCCGCCGCCAGGACGAGGCCCCACGCGGGCAGCGGCCGGACCACCGCGAGGAGCAGCGGCACGGTCTGCGCCACCCCGAGCGCGCCCGCCCAGCCGCCGTCCAGCCCGTAGTCGTTGGTCAGCACGGCGATGGTCACCGGCAGCAGCGTCACCACGAAGATGCCGACGACGACGTACGGCAGCATCCGCTGCCAGCGCTTGGCCGCCTGCCCCAGCAGGGGCTGCGCCGGCCGGGCCGGCGTGCGCAGCAGCGCGGCGAGCTGGCCCAGCGTGCCGGGCACGCGGGCACCGGGCACGCGGGCACCGGGCGTGCGGGCGCCGGGCGTGCGGGCATCGGGCGTGCGGGCACCGGGCGTGCCGGTCGAAGGGGCGCGGGTGCGGTCGCGGTTCCGGCCGCCCCACCAGGTGCGGGATCTGTCGCTCATGATCGGACCAGCCTATGCCCGCTCGGACCCCGAACCGGGGGTATGGGTAGGCTGCTCGCCGGACGATCACGGGGGAAGAGAACATGGGTGGGGCGGCCGCGCTGGAGAAGCTGGTGCCGGTGCTGCTGGCCTTCGGCGGCGGGGTGTTCCTCGCGCGCCGCAAGATCGTCCCGGCCGAGGCCTCCAAGGTCTTCTCCGACTACGCCTTCCTCTTCGCCGTCCCCTGCTACCTCTTCGGCAACATCTACGCCAGTGACCTCGCGGCCCTCTTCAACTGGCGGGCGATAGGCGGCTACGCCGGGTCGGCCGCCCTCGCGGTCGCGGCCGTCGCCGTGGCGGCGGTCGCCCACGGCATACGGGAGCCCCGCGTCGTGGCGCTCCGCGTGATGGCGGGGGTCCAGGTCAACACCGCCTACTTCGCCGTCCCCGTCTTCATCACCGTGTTCGGGACGGCGGCCCCGATCTTCCCCATCCTGCTGTTCCAGGTGTGCGTGCTCTCCCTGGTCGTCATCGCCCTCATGGAACTGGGCCGTGCGGGCCCGGCGGCGGGCGGCCCGGCCCGGCGCCTCGCCCGGGCCGTCGGCGCCTCGCTCACCACCCCGGTGGTCCTCGCCTGCAACGCGGGCATCGCGCTCAACCTGCTCTCGGTGAAGGTACCGGGAGTGGTCCTGGACGGCGCCGCCTTCGTCGGCGCCAGCGCCTCGCCGGTCGCCCTGTTCGCCCTCGGCCTCCACCTCGGCGGCCTCGGCCTGCACGTGCGGGGCACCACGCGCGAGGAGCTCGCCATCGTGGGCTTCAAGTGCCTGGCGTTCCCGCTGCTGACCTGGGCGGTGTGCGGGATGCTCTTCGGCGTCCGGGGCGAGTGGCTGGCGTACCTCGTCCTGATCGCCGCGATGCCCACCCCGCAGAACCTGTTCATCTTCGCCCAGCGCTACGACGTGGGCGTCGACCTCTCCGCGTCGCTGGTGATCAAGAGTTCGCTCGTGTCGCTCCTCCTCCTGCCCTTGTGGCTGCAGACTGTTGCCGCATGAACGCATCCTCGATATCGCGCAGCGCCGTCAGCCTCGGACTGCTCGCCGCCTGGACCGTGCACGACCTCGAAGAAGCGGCCACCATGGCGCGCTGGACCCGTACCCGGGTCCCAGTGCTGCGCCAGCGCCACCCGCGCGTCCCCGACCGGGTCTGGCGGAGCGTGGAAGCCGTGGACGGCCGCGAGTTCGCCACCGCCGTCGGTGTGATGGGACTCGTCGTCGCGGCCGCCTCCGTCGACGGCTACCGCACCGGCGGCCGCTCGGCCTTCTACCAGGCCTCCCTGAACGGTTTCGGCCTGCACGGGCTCGTCCACCTCGCGCAGGCCGCCGCGACCCGCGGCTACACGCCCGGCGTGATCACCTCGCCGCTGCTCGTGGTCCCCTTCACCCTGTGGGCGCGCGGCCGGCTGCGCCGCGACGGGGTCCTGCGACCCACCCGGGCCCGCGAGGTGGTCCAGGGCCTCGCGCTCGCCGGGGCGGCCACGGCGGCCTCGCACGCCGTGGCCCGGCGGATCCGCCGGGGAGCCTAGCGGGGGAGCATGCGGACGACGGAGGAGAGCACTTCCACCGTCTGGGCCGCACGGAGGGGGCCGGGGCAGGCGTGGCCGCCCCAGTCCCGGCCTCCCATGCTGTGGATGCCGAACCCCCGGCCGAGCGGCGTCGAGGCTCGTTCGAGGCGCCAACCGTGCTGCGCCATGCCCCAGATGTAGATCCGGGCGACGGCTTCCACCTGATCCGCGGTGAGCGGTCGGCGCGCGAACCCCGAGGTCTCCACCGACAGCCACAGCGGGTTCCCCGTGCCCTGTGCCCACGCCCGGTCGTGTGCGGAGACGTACTGCTCGATCTCGCCGGACTGTGAGACCCAGAAGTGCGAGGAGGACTTGACGGCGGGATCGCTGAAATGCTCGTGGAGCGAGTTCTCACCTTCCTGCACGTGCAGGATCAGACCGCGCATCTCCGTGAGCCCGCCCGGAGTGAAGTTCACCGTCAGGGGTTTGCCGGTGGTGTCCGGCATCCACGCCTGCCCCGGTACGGGAGCCTTCTCGGCCGGCGGTCCCGCGGCACGGCCCTCCCCCTCCCCCTGCTCCCGCAGGCCGCCGCCCTCCCCTCGGGCGGGGCTTCGGTCCGTGCCGCTGAAGGCGGCGGCGCCCGCGAGGACGGTGGCGGCGAGTCCGCCCCCGGTGCATGCCAGGGCGGTGCGGCGCGACATCAATCGCGGCTTCGGTTTCCGGTGGGACACGCGGCTCCGTACGGAGTGGGCGGGGACAGACGTTCTGTATCGGCATACTTGCCTCCGTTTTTCATCACAACGGGACCGAATGATGACCGTTTCGTGACAACGCCAAGTCGTGGCGGTCAGGAGTTGCGTCGTCAACGAGCCCGAGCGTCGGGTGGCTGCGCCGCTCGGACCGGGGTGGGGTGGGGGCCGGTTGGGCCGGGGTCGGGCGCGCGCCGGGGCGTCTCCTCGGGCGCCGAACGTGCCGAGGGGTCGGAGAGCGGAGCCCTGTTGTGTTCGGCGCCCTGCGGGGATCGCCCCGACACACCCCCGACCCCGGCCCAACCGGCCGGTCGGCGGCGCATCAGGTCGTACCCCCGGGCGGGACCGGCTCGTTGACCCGGCATGGAACTGCCGACCATCGCGGCGCCGGGCGTCGGGGAACGGGCCGACGCCGTGGCCGATGCCGCCTGCCACCTCTACGACACCATCGCGCCCTGGGGCATCGGAGCGCCCGGAGGGTGGAGCCGGACCGCGGCCGAGGACGCCGCCGAGGCGATCGAGACCACCGCCCACGCCCTCGCGTCCATCGACCCCGGCGCCGAGGTGGTCCTCGCGCCCGTCCACGCCGCCCTCGCCGACCTCCGTCGCCGGCTCGGCCTCGCCTCCGCCGAGGTGGCCGCCGGCGACGGGCTTCCGGCGGCCCCGCGTACGGTCGGGAACCCGCGCCGGACCCGCTGGGTGCGCGTGCTCACCGCACCTTCGCCCCGGCAACCGCCTTCTCGTACAACTTCCTGATGTCCGCGCCGAAGTAGGAGCTGTACGAGGTGTCGGCGGTGTCCCCGCCCGTCTTCCAGCCGCCGATGACCCCGACCACGTCACCGGTACCCGTCTGCCCGTTGTAACGGAGCAGGAACGGGCCGCCGCTGGTCCCGCCGGGGTAGCCGGTGCAGTCGATGCGCAGGAACGATCCCGGGATCCGCGCGTCCTTGCTGGTGAACTTCGTCGTCCGGTTCACGCACAGGCGTGGACGGGCGGCCGAGGCCGGGTACCCGATCAGCGACACCTTCGCGTGCGCGTAGGCGGAGCCGGTGACCAGCCGGTTCCCGCCGACCACGTCCTGCACCGGGAGGCCCCGCGCGTCCGGGCCCACCTGGGCGAAGGCGACGTCGAGGGTGGCGGCGCGGTCGGGGCCCTGGGAGCGGTAGCGCGGGTCGATCCAGATCCGGGAGCGCCCGGCCGCGTCCCGCAGGACGGGGAACATGCCGTACGGCTGCGGCTTCGCGCGGGTGTACCGCGGTACGAAGGCCACCTGCCGGGTGTCCGAGCCGAGCAGGCAGTGCGCCGCGCTGAGCACGAGGTTGCGGCCGGGGGAGGCGACCACGCTCGCGGTGCAGAAGTAGGACCCGCCGTTCTTGACGAGGAACATCCGGCCGACGACCGGGATGCCGTCGAAGTTCTGCCCGATGCCGGGGTCGGTGGCCGGCACCCGGGGGACCGCGGGACGGGCGGGCGCGGGAAGCAGGGACGGCTGGGGTGTCGGTTTCGGAGTCGGCGTCGGCGTCGGAGTCGGTTTCGGAACGGGCAGCGGCGTCGGTGTCGGAGTGGGCGTGGGCGTGGGCGGGGGAATCGCGGGGGTGGGAACGGGGGCGAGGGGGGACGGGGAGGCCGACGGGGTCACGGACGGCTCCGCCGTGACCGGGGTCGGAGTTCCGGCGGGCGTCGGCTCCAGCGGGTCCGGCGGTGCGACCGGATCCAGCGGCGCGAAGGGTTCCAACGGCGGTTCGGGTGCCGGGGGTTCGGGCGGCTCCGGTGTCACGGGAGGCAGCGGGGCGGCGGCGGCCATCCGCTCGGCCGTCCAGAAGGACTCGGCCTCGCGGGCGGACCAGCGGCCCGCGCTCGCCGCGGCGGTGCTCCCGGCCTCGGCCACGGGCAGCGGACCTCCGGGCACCAGCAGGGCGGCCGCCAGCGCGGCCACCATCACCATACGTCGCATTCCGGACACTCCCTAGACGGCGTGGGGGAAACGGAAGAGCCGGTCCGGGTCGTAGGCACGCCGGACCTCCTCCAGGCGGGCGAGGTGGGGACCGTAGTAGGCCTCGCGCCAGCCGGTGAGCTTCGGGTCGGTGTAGTTCTGGTAGGCGCGGCCGCTCGCCCAGGGCCGCAGGTCCTGCCAGAGCCCGTCGAGCCAGGCCTCGTGCCGGGCCACCTCGGCGGCCGGCGCGGAATCGGGCCAGTGCACGAGGTACTGGGCGAGGAAGGCGCTGTCGCGGTGCGCGAAGGCCGTGTCCGCGACCGCGACCCGGTTCAGCGCGCCGCCGCAGACCCCGTCGAACTGCACCACCGCCAGGCCGCCCCGGGGAACGCCGGCCTCGGACGCGTAGCGGCGTACGGCGTCCAGGACCGCGCCGATCGCCGCGTCGGGCAGCCCGGCACCCGCCCAGAAGTCGGAGCGGGCGGCGTACGAGTGCCGGTCGAGCCGGCCCTGCGGGTCCCGCCCGGGCAGGGTGCCCGGCAGCCGGCACTGCGCCGCGGTCAGGTCCAGACAGCCCGACATGGCCCGCAGGGTGTCCGCGTGACTGCGTACGACGGTCCAGTCGTCCCGCGGGGGTCCGCCGACCAGGTCCGACAGCCGGGTCAACTGCCGTTCCAGCTCCCCGCGTCCGTCGAGGCACACCACCCGAACCGCCGGCGGCGCCGGATCCCCGGCTCCGGCACCGGCCTCGACCGTGAACTCCACCTGGCTCCAGAACGGGTCCGGCAGCCCGGTCAGCCAGAGCTGCCAGCCGCGCAGCACGTCCGCGCAGTCGCCGCCGGGCCAGTGGAGTTCGGCGAAGGCACAGTCCCGCGGAGCCGGGTGCGTACGGAAACGGAACTCGGTGACCACGCCGAAGTTGCCGCCCCCGCCACCGCGCAGGGCCCAGAAGAGCTCCGGATCGCGGTCGGCGGCGACCTCGCGCACGCGCCCGTCGGGGGTGACCACCCGGGCCCCCGTGAGCCGGTCCGCGGTGGCCCCGTACGCCCGCGAGGCCAGCCCCAGGCCGCCGCCGAGGGTGAGCCCGGCGATCCCGACGGAGGGGCACAGCCCGGTCGGGACGGCCAGGCCCCGCCCGGCGAGGGCGGCGTGCACGTCCCCGAGCCGGGCCCCCGCGCCGATGCGTACGCCGTCCCCCTCGACCGCCACTCCCGCCATCGCCCCGGTATCGACGACCAGCGCCCCGGCGCGGGTCGACCAGCCCGCGTAGCCGTGGCCGCCGCCGCGCGGGACGACGGCCGCGCCGGAGCGGCGGGCGAAGTCCAGGCAGACGGCCACGTCCTCGGCGTGCGCGGGGTAGGCGACCGCGGCGGGCGCGACGGCGTCGTAGCGGGGCTGGAACAGCCGGCGGGCCTCCGCGTAGTCGCGGTCGCCGGGGAGCACCACCCGCCCGTCGGTCCCGCTGGCCAGCGCCCCGTAGTCCGGGCCCCGGGCGCCCGCGCCGATGGTGGCGAGGACCGCCGCGGCGGCGCTGCCGAGGACTTGGCGGCGATGGAGGCTCATACCTCCTTCCTGCCACCGCCCGCCCCGATCGCCGTGAAGGCGGGCCCACACACACCGGCCAGCCCCCCGAACGGCTCATGGCCGAAACGGTTCGGCTTGTCGTATGGACAGACCGGCCCGATCGACACCACCCGCCTAGGCTGCACCCATGCCCCTCGTCGACCTCAGCGCGCACACCGGTGACTTCAACGCCGATCCGTACCCCTTCTACGCCGCGCTGCGCACCGCCGGCCCCGTCCACGAAGTGGTGCTGGGCGGCGAGCGGTCGTGGCTGGTCGTCGGCCACGAGGAGGCCCGGCAGGCCCTGAACCATCCCGACCTGTCGAAGAACTGGTTCGGCACCGGGCTGCTCGGGGACGCAACCGTCCCGGCCGTCGCCACGAGCATGCTGGACGCGGACCCGCCCCACCACACGCGGCTGCGCGGCCTGGTGGCGCGGGAGTTCACGGCCCGCCGGATCGAGTCCCTGCGCCCCCGCGTCCGGCAGATCACCGGCGAACTGCTCGACGAGATGGCGGCCCGTCCCGACCGGCGGGCCGACCTGATCCGGTCCCTCGCCGTACCGCTGCCCATGACCGTGATCTGCGAACTCCTCGGCGTACCCGGCCTGGACCGCGCGCGGTTCCGCTACTGGTCGAACGAGATCGTCGCCCCGCGGGACGGGGTCGGCGCGGACGGCCGGGTCCTGGAGCAGATGACCGCGTACCTCTTCGAACTCGTCGGGGCCAAGGCCGCGGACCCCGGCGATGACCTGCTCAGCGCCCTGATCCGGACCCGTGACGAGGACGGCGACCGGCTGTCCCCGGACGAGCTGATCGGGATGGCCTTCCTGCTGCTGGTCGCGGGCCACGAAACCACCGTGAACCTGATCGGCAACGGAGTACGGGCCCTGCTCGCCCACCCCGACCAGCTCGCCGCCCTGCGCGCCGACCCGGACGGCCTGATCGACGGAGCCGTGGAGGAGATGCTGCGCTACGACGGCCCGGTCCAGCACGCCACCTACCGCTTCGCCCGCACCGGCGTGGAGCTGGGCGGCATCCGGATCCCCGCCGGTTCCTCCGTCCTGGTCGCCCTCGCCGCGGCGGACCGCGACCCGGCCCGCTTCGCGCAGCCGGGACCCGACAGGTTCGACATCCGCCGTCCCGGCCCGGGCCACCTCGCCTTCGGCCACGGCATCCACTTCTGCCTCGGCGCGCCGCTCGCCCGGATGGAGGGCCGCATCGCGATCCGCGCCCTCCTGGAGCGCTTCCCGGAACTGGCCGAGGACCCGGACGCGGGCCCGCGGGACTGGCTCCCCGGCATGCTGATGCGGGGTGTGACCCGGCTGCCGCTGCGCTGGTGAAGGAGAGGGGCCACCGGTCAGACGGCGGGCCCCCTGCCCAGGATCACTCCTTGCGGGCCAGCAGGAAGCCCTGCGGGGAGTTCTCGCGGGCGTCCGGACCGCGGACCAGCCGGGCCACCTCGGTCAGCCCGGCCCCGCCCAGCAGGCCCGCGACCAGGTCGGGCGGCGTCCCGTACACGTCGAGCTCGACCGGATGCCCGTACGCGTGTTCCAGCCGGACTCTCTCGTCGCCCGCCTTGAAGGCGATCAGCGCGTACCCGCCGGGCGCCAGCACCCGGGCGAACTCCTCGAACATCTCGGGCAGTTCCGCGGGCGGGGTGTGCACGGTGGAGTACCAGGCCAGCACCCCGCCCAGTACTCCGTCGGCCATGTCCAGCGCGGTCATCGACCCCACCTCGAACCGCAGGCCGGGGTAGGTCCGGCGGGCCACCGCCACCATCGCCGGGGACAGGTCGACGCCGAAGGCCCGTACGCCGAGCCCGTCCAGATGCGCCGTCACCCGTCCCGGGCCGCAACCCAGATCGGCGACCGCCCGGCCACCGCGGACCTCGTCGCCGCGCATGCCGTCGCCGCGCACATACTCGGCGAAGGCCGCCAGCATGGCCCGGTCCAGTGGCTTGTGGACCAGTTCCGTCCCGACCAGCCGGGCATAGTCGACGGCGACGGCGTCGTAAGACGCTCTCACCGAGGTCAGGTCCGAGGTCTCCGTCATACCCCTGGACAGTAGCCGCCCGGATAGGCCTGGGGGACCCCCGGCTCCGGTGCTCCGGATCACCCTCCGACAAGCGGATTGGGCAGTTCAGCCCACTGGTCGCCGGGAATGCCGGGGCTCAGCCGCATCAGGGTGAGCGCCTTGGTGGGCAGCGGCCCGGTCAGCAGGGCCTCGGTGTCGGCGGTCGCCGGCAGCGCGGCGACCTCGGCGAGGGCGTCGGCGAAGGCCCCGGCCGAGCCCGCCGTGGCGCCGAGCGCCCCCGTCAGCAGGGATCCGAACAACTTGCGCCGCAGCACGGTCACGTCGTCGGTGATCAGCCTGCCGGACAGGGGCGGCACCGGCAGGCCGTGGCGGACGAGCCGGGCCGGGCTGATCCGGATGTCGGCGAGGTCGCGGTAGACCAGCCGGAGCGGGGCCCCGGTGCGGGAGAGGACGACGAGGAGGTTCTGGCCGTGGGCCTCCAGGGCCACCCCCAGCTCCAGCACCCGCAGGCACACCGACAGCGCGAGCCGGGCGAAGTCCGCCCGCCAGGCCGCCGAGCGCGCCGGCGCGAAGGAGGGCAGGGCCGCCACCGGGAGCACCCGCTCACCGGCGGCGGCGTCCGCGTGGACCTCCGGCGGCTCCCGCAGCACGGCCGCCAGATCCGGGGTGTGCGCGGTCGCCGCGCCCAGGGTGCGGGTGATGTGCAGCCGGCCGTCGAGCCGCTCGCACAGGCCCTGGGCGAAGGCGGACACGGCCGCCGCCGTCTCCACGGAATAGACGGAGATGTCCCGTACGGAGGAGGTCAGCCGGGCGCTCAGCGCGGTCTTCACGTGCGGGCCGCCGTCGGCCGGCGCCAGCGTGCGCAGGGCCATCAGCGGGTGCGCGGCGAATCCGGGGCGCACCGGCTCGTGTCGCAGCACGTGCGCCGCCTGCCACGGATGCACCGGGACCAGGATCCGCCCCGCGTCGCGCAGCGGCTCCGGCCAGTCGCCGGTGACCAGGCACTTCTCAGCCGGCAGGGCGACCAGGCCGAGCTCCACCACCGGGCGGTGCTCGGGGGCGTACGCCAGCTGCTCGGCCACCGAGAAGCCCGGCCGGGAACGACAGTTCGGGTGGTACGGATGACCGTCGACGACCCGCTGCTCCCACTCCCACGTGGCCCGCGCGGCGCGATCCTCGCCGGCGGGCGGCTGTCCGGCCCGGGAGAGCGCCAGGGAGGCCGTACTGGCGTCGAGCTCGGCGGCGAACTCCCTCCCGTGCGCCACCCCCAGCGCCGTGACCAGGGCCGCGGCCTGCCCGTACGGCCTACCGTCGAGCAGCAGTTCGCTCACGTACGGCTCGGTCGCGTACGGATCCGGCAGCGGGCCCTCCAGCCGGGCGCCGCCCTCCAGCAGGAGCGCCAGGCCGTCCGGCCCGCGCTCCCGGCCCACGATCCACGGCAGCGGTTCGAAGGCCAGCGCCCGCCACAGCCGGGTCAGCACGGCCGCCCGGGCGCCGCTCAGCGCGGCGGTGTACCCGGGGCCGAGCCGGGGCCGCGCACCGGCCAGTTCGGCGGCGACGGCCTCTTCGGCCGGCGAGTGGGGAAAGTGCATGCTGGGCTCCGGCATCGGAATATCGCTTTACGGGATGATCAAGTAATCATTGCGGATACCGACGATCACGACCGGTGGTTACGCCTGGCGAGCCTCCGGCGCACCGGATGGACCGAATGGAACCAGTGGACCTCAACGCCGCCGCGGACGCGTACGCCGCCACCCCGCTCCTGAACTGCCTGCTGCGGGAGACGGCCGATCCCGTCGGGCCTGCCGGGCCCGGCGGCCCGGCCGAAGCCTACGGTGCGGGCACGGGGGCGGGCGGGGGAAGGGGAGTCCACCGGCTGCGCGGCAGCGGCCGGCTGCTCCGGGTGCGCGGCGGGCGCCGGCCGGTCCGCCCCGAACTGAGGACGGCCGCCGGCTGGCACCCGCTCAGCCACACCGAGCTGGTCAAACTCGTCTCCGACGAACTGGGCCGGTTCACCGGCGTCCCCAACGACGAACTCCCCGTCGAGATCACCGACAGCCGTGACGCGCTCGCCGCGCTGCTGGCGGCCCGCGCCGAGGCCGAGCCCCCGCAGGACCCGTACGTCCTCTCCGAGCAGTCCCTGGTGATGGGCCACCCGCACCACCCCGCCCCCAAGGCCCGCGGTGGAGCCCCGGCCGGGAGCTGGCTGCCGTACGCGCCGGAGGCCTTCGCCCGTTTCCCGCTGGTCTTCCTCGGGCTGCGCGAGGACCAGGCCGCCGAGGAGGGCGGCCGGGCCGCCTCCGACGCGATCGACTCCCTGGCCGACGCCCTCGACGGGCCGCGCGCCCCGGCCGGCTACCGGCTGCTGCCCGCCCACCCCTGGCAGCTCGATCTGGTGGGCGAGCGGCCCGCGGTGCGCGAGGCCTTCGCCGACGGGCGGCTGCTGCGGCTCGGGGAGAGCCGCCGGCCGGCCTGGCCCACGGCCTCCATCCGGACCCTGTACGTACCGGAACCGGCGGCCGACCTCTTCGTGAAGTTCAGCCTCGACGTCCGCATCACCAACGACGTGCGCCGGCTGTGGCGGCACGACCTGCTGAAACTGCGCCGCACCGACGCGGCCGTCGAAGCAGGTTTCGCCGCGCTGCGCCGGACCGGCTCGGCGGCGGCCTGGCTGGCCGACCGCGGCTACCGCACGGCCTCCTTCGCCTTCGAGGAGCTCGCCGTCCTGGTCCGGGACGGCCTGCGCGCCCACACTGTGCCCGGGGCGACGCCGCTGCTCGCCGCCGCGCTCGCCGAGGGCTACGCCGGGAGCCCGCCCGCCGGGGCCGCCGACCCGGTTCGCTGGTGGCGGGCGTACCTGCGCCAGGTGGTGCCACCCGTGCTGGAGCTGTTCGCCCGCCACGGTGTCGTGCTGGAGGCCCACCTGCAGAACACCCTGGTCGCCGTGGACGCGGAGGGCATGCCCGTGCAGGCGCTCTTCCGCGACGCGGAAGGGGTGAAGCTGCTGCCGGACCTGCCGCGCGCGGACGCCTGGCAGCGCCTGGTCTACTGCCTGGTCGTCAATAACCTGGCGGAGATCGCGGGTGCGCTGGCCGGACGGTATCCGGACATCTCGCCGCTCCTGTGGCCGGCCGTACGGGAGGAGTTCCGGCGCTACGACGCCACGCGCGGGCTCCCCGAGATCGCGGAGCTGCTCACCGCCCCGGCCCTGCCCGCCAAGACCAACCTGCTGCTGCGCTGGACGCGGGCCGACGGCGCGGACGCCCGCTACCTGCCCCTGCCCAACCCGCTGCGGGAGTAGGGGGCGCACCGCCGATCGGACCGGGTGTGCCGATCGGAGCGGGTGCACGCCGATCGGACCGGGTGCGTACGGAACCGGCCAAGGTGGGCCGGGTTCCCGGATCTCCTCTCACCTAAAGGTATAGACCAATGCTACGTTGGTCGGGCAGACCGCGCAGTCCTTGACCACCCGTCAGAGGAGAAGCCATGCCCTCCCCTTCGCGGGGCGGCGGCCCGGCCGCCATGCCCAAGTACCAGCGGATCGCCGCAGCGCTGCGCCGCGATCTCGAGCGCGCCGCGCGCACCCCCGGCGGCAGACTGCCCTCCGAGCGCAGCCTGGCCGCCCGTTACGAGGTCAACCGGCAGACCATCCGGGCCGCCCTCCAGCACCTGCGCGAGGACGGCCTGGTCGTCACCGGCCGCCGCGGCACCCGGCCCGCCGTCACCGCCGTGGTGGCCGCCGCCGCTCCCGGGAGCGGGTCCGCGGCCGAGCCGGTCGCCGCCCGGCCCCCCTCCGCCGTGCCCGCCCTCACCCTGAGCTGGCTCACCCTCGTCACCGTCCCGCCCTCGCTCGCCGGGCTGCTCGGCATGGCGGGCGGGGACCGCACCCTGGTCCATCACCACCGCGAACGCGGGCCGGCCGGGGAAACCCTCCGCGACGCCGTCACGTACTTCACTCCGGGCGTCGTCGCGCGCGAACCCGAGCTGGCCGGCTACCGCGGCCGGGGGGCGACGCTCCGCGACGACGACCTCGCCCCGGTGCGGCGCTGGCTCGACCGCGCCGCGGCGGGCGGAAGGGTCGCCGAGACCCTCACCATGACCCGCACCACCCACCCGCCGGCCGCCTCCCCGGCCTGTGGTCTCACCGTGCGCCGCACCCTGCACGACACCTCCGGCCGGCTGCTGGCCGTCACCGACCTGGCCTTCCCCACGTGGGACCGGCTGACCTTCCACCGCGACCGCCGCGACCCGGCGGCGACCGGCTTCCGCGTTACATAGGTCACAACCAGGGCCGCCCGGTCCCGGTCCATCCGCCGGGCGCGCGGTGTGGGCTCCGACACGCCGCGGGCGGCGGCGCGCCGAGCCCGGCGCGCATCCCGGCCGCCGGGCCTCCGCTCCAACTCCGTCCCGTCGGCCGCGCGTCGCCACCCGGCCGGTGGCGCCGCCCCGCGTGCCGCGGTTCCCCGATCTGCAAGTGACCTGAATCACGCTGGTGTTTGCGGTGGCGAATGCGGGGCATCGTGGACTGCTGGAGCGGAACCACGTCCTCCGGCCTGCGCGCCGGAGGCGGGGCGCACACGGGCAGATCCCGTCCCGCTCTACGGCCCACCGGTCCGCCGGCGCGCGCCGTACCCCGTACGACCCGTGAGGTTTATGTGTCCACGCTCCAAGCCGAGCACGTCTACAAGGTGTTCGGACGACGACCCGACGACGCGGTCCGCGCGCTCGAAAGCGGCACCGACCGCGACGAGTTGCGCGCCGACGGGACCACGGCCGCAGTGATCGACGCCTCGTTCAGCGTCGAACCCGGCCAGATCTTCGTCGTCATGGGTCTGTCGGGATCCGGCAAGTCCACGCTGCTGCGCATGCTGAACGGACTGCTGGAGCCCACCGCGGGACGCATCCTCTTCGGCGGCCAGGACCTCACCGCGCTCAGCGCGGGCGAGCTGCGCCGCGTACGGTCCACGAAGATCTCCATGGTCTTCCAGCACTTCGCGCTCTTCCCGCACCGGAACGTCCTGGAGAACGCCGGCTACGGCCTGGAGGTGCAGGGCGTCCCCCGCGCCGAGCGCGACCGCCGCGCCGCCGAGGCCCTGGCCCTGTGCGGCCTGGAGGGCTGGGAGAAGTCCTGGCCCGACGAGCTCTCCGGCGGCATGCAGCAGCGGGTCGGCCTCGCCCGGGCCCTGGCCACCGACGCCGACCTGCTCCTCATGGACGAGTCCTTCAGCGCGCTGGACCCGCTGATCCGCCGTGACATGCAGGACCAGCTGCTGGAGCTCCAGCAGCGCTTCAAGAAGACCATTGTCTTCATCACCCACGACCTCAACGAGGCCATGCGCATCGGCGACGGCATCGCCGTCATGCGCGACGGCCGCATCGTCCAGCAGGGCACCGCCGAGGACATCCTCACCCGCCCCGCCGACGACTACGTCGCCTCCTTCATCCAGGACGTCGACCGTTCGCGGGTGCTCACCGCCGACGCCGTCATGGACGTGCCCGACGCGGACGCGCAAGCCTGCGGCTGCCCGACCGTACACGGCGACACCCCGCTCGCCGACGTGTGCGCGGTCAGCGCCCGGGTCCCGCACGCGGTCGCCGTCACCGACGCGGAGGGCGCCGTCGTCGGCTCCGTGCCGCGGGACCGGATCATCGCCTTCCTCGGTGACGAACAACGGCCCCCGATGGCCTGTGCGGAGGTGGCCGCCTGATGCCCCGCCTGCACCTCGGCGCCTGGGTCGACAGTGGTGTCGACTTCCTCCAGAGCCACCTGTCCTGGCTGTTCGACGCCATCAGCGCGCTCGTGACCGGCCTCTACGACGGCATCGACGCCGTCCTCTCCGCCCCCGCCCCGCTGCTCTTCGCGGGCATCCTCGCGGTCGGCGCCTGGTGGCTGCGCGGTCTCCTCGCGGGCCTGCTGGCCTTCGCCGGCCTCGCGCTCATCGACTCCGTCGGTCTGTGGTCCGACGCGATGTCCACGCTCTCCCTCGTCCTGGTCGCGACGCTCGTCACGCTGGTCTTCGCGATCCCGCTCGGCGTCTGGGCCTCCAGATCCGACCGGGTCAGCGCCGTCCTGCGGCCCGTCCTGGACTTCATGCAGACCATGCCCGCCATGGTCTACCTCATCCCCGGGATCATCTTCTTCGGGGTGGGCGTGGTGCCCGGCATCATCGCCACCATCATCTTCTCGCTGCCGCCGGGCGTACGGATGACCGAACTCGGCATCCGCCAGGTCGACGCGGAACTGGTCGAGGCCGCGGAGGCCTTCGGCACCACCCCGCGCGACACCCTCTTCCGCGTGCAGCTGCCCCTCGCCCTGCCGACGATCATGGCGGGCATCAACCAGGTCATCATGCTGGGCCTGTCCATGGTCGTCATCGCGGGCATGGTCGGCGGCGGCGGACTCGGCGGCGCCGTGTACCGCGCCATCGGCAACGTCGACATCGGCCTCGGCTTCGAGGCGGGCATCTCCATCGTCATCCTGGCCATGTACCTGGACCGGATGACCGGCGCCCTCGGCCGCCAGGTCTCCCCCCTCGGCCGGCGCGCCCTGGCCAAGGCGAAGGCCGCGGCCACCGGCGCGGCCAAGGTGTGGAACCACCGCCCCCAGCCCGTCCACGCCCTCAGCGGCGTCGTCGTGCTCGCGCTCGTCGCGGGCGGCCTCAGCACCTTCGGCGGCTCCACCGCCGGGGACGGACCGGCCGGCGCGGCGAACATCGGCAAGGGCCGCACGGTCTCCGTCGGATACATCCCGTGGGACGAGGGCATCGCCTCCACCTTCCTGTGGAAGGAGCTGCTGGAGCGGCGCGGCTTCAAGGTCGACGCCCGCCAGCTGGAGGCCGGAGCCCTCTACACCGGCCTGGCCGGCGGCCAGCTCGACTTCCAGACCGACGCCTGGCTGCCCGTCACACACGCGCAGTACTGGGAGAAGTACGGGAACAAGCTGGAGGACCTCGGGTCCTGGTACGGCCCCACCTCGCTGGAGCTGTCCGTGCCCTCGTACATGAAGGACGTCCGCTCGCTCGCCGACCTCAAGGGCAAGGCCGGCCGGTTCAAGGGCCGCATCATCGGCATCGAGCCGAGCGCCGGAGCCATGTCCATCCTCAAGGACAAGGTCCTGAAGGAGTACGGCCTCGAAGGCGAGTACCAGGTCGTCGACGGCTCCACGCCCGGCATGCTCGCCGAGCTCAAGCGGGCCTACGAGAAGAAGGAGCCCGTGGCGGTCGTGCTGTGGTCCCCGCACTGGGCCTACTCCACGTACGACCTGACCAAGCTGGAGGACCCGAAGGTGGCCTGGGGCAAGGGCGACGGGATCCACACCCTGGCCCGCAAGGGCTTCGCCGCCGACGAGCCCGAGGTGGCCCGCTGGCTGAGCTCGTTCAAGCTCAGCGAAGAGCAGCTGACCGGCCTGGAGGCGAAGATCCAGGAAACCGGGAAGGGCAAGGAGCAGGAGGCCGTGCGCGCCTGGCTGGGGGAACACCCCGAGGTCGACCAGCTCTCCTGACGGCGACCGGCGAAGGGGGGGGGGGGGGGGGGGGGGGGGGGGGGGGGGGGGGGGGGGGGGGGGGGGGGGGGGGGGGGGGGGGGGGGGGGGGGGGGGGGGGGGGGGGGG
>NZ_JBVHWW010000044.1:0-59686 GCF_055563995.1 Streptomyces sp. NPDC029164
CCCCCCCCCCCCCCCCCCCCCCCCCCCCCCCCCCCCCCCCCCCCCCCCCCCCCCCCCCCCCCCCCCCCCCCCCCCCCCCCCCCCCCCCCCCCGCGACCACCGGTCCACCGTGGTCCCCGGAGCGGTCCAGGGGACTATCGCTGCCGGGCGGCCGGTCAGGGCGCCGAGTGGACCTCCAGGGCGGTCCGCACCGCGGATTCCAGGGCTCCTTCGATCCAGGCCGGCTTGATGGAGGTGTGGCAGCCCGCGAAGTGCAGGTTCCCCTCGGCCTTGCGGACGTGCGGGAAGAGCTCGGTGTGCTGCCCGGGCAGCAGGACGGAGGCCTCGCCGTACGCGTACGGGTCGCGCATCCAGGACTGGGTGCGTCCGACGCCGGTGTAGAACACCTCGATCCGCTGCCCGAACACCTCCTGGACGCCGGCGAGCGCCCGCGGGTAGCGCTCCGCGTCGTCCAGGGAGTCCCACTTCAGGGCGTCGTCCGACCAGCTGTACGAGGCGAGCACCACGCCGCCCGGGCTGCCCTCGACGGGGTAGGAGGGCTGGAACATGAACCGGTTGGGGTTGTCGGTGGCCGAGCCGCCTCCGATGACGTGGGCCGCCTCGGGCTGGTCGCGGGAGGTGGCGCGGCAGGCGGCGTAGTGGGCGCGCTGGGCCTCGGAGATGTGGCCCTTGGGTACGGAGGGGTGGGCGCCCAGCAGGATCCCGTCCGCCGGGGTCCGCCCGACCTGGTAGTTCCGGTACAGGCCGGGCTTCACGGCCTCCAGTTCGCGCTTCCAGTCGGCCTCGTCGAACTCCCACCAGCGGCGGCTGAACTCCAGCAGCACCTTGGTGGCGGCGTCGTAGTGCAGTTCGGTGATCGCGCGCCGCTTTCCGTAGGAGAGGGCGGGCGCGACCGGGATGTGCCGCAGTCCGGAGAAGGGGACGGTGACGATGGCGGTGTCACCGGTGAAGCTCTCGCGCTGCACGGCTCCGTCGCGGCCTTCGGAGACGGTGTCGATGGTGACCTTGCCCTCCCCGTGGGTGATCCGGGTGGCCCGGCGGTCGAGCCGCACGACGTCCTCGACCCGGGCGTAGAGGGCGTCGGCCAGGGTGGCGGTGCCGCCGGGCAGTTCGAAGAAGGCGGTGTCGGGGCTGATCAGCGAGGCCCCGATGAAGCTGTGGATGAAGGCGAGGTGGAGTCGGGAGGTGAGGTTCTCGACGGTGCCGATCAGGTCGATCGTGCGCTCGTCGAGCCCCGCCTCCTCCGTCAGGTAGCGGTACATCGACATGTGGCCGTAGCGCTGGATGACGTGGGCCCAGCCCTCGACGAGCGCCTTGTCCTTCTTGCCCTCGATCTCCTTGCGCACGGGGGCGAAGGCATTGCGCACGATCTGGGCCGCGGGCAGGGACTCGTAGGCCGCGGGGACCCCGAAGGAGCGGTTGAGGGCCTGCGGGCCGCGCGCGTAGTCGGCGCGGCGGACCCGGATGCCGTTGACGAAGATCCACGTACGGTAGGCGGGGCGGCCGGAGCCGTCGATGTCGACCAGGTGGAAGCGCCGGCGCTTCAGGCCGAGGCTGTCGATCAGCCCGGTGACCAGCGGGTGGCTGTCGGGGATGCGCATGGCGCCGGCCTCGGCGTACTGCTTGGGGTCGGCGAAGGCCGCTTCGGACTTCTCGTGGCCGCCGGTGCGGAAGGTCTTGATCCGGCCGCCCACCCGGTTGCCGTTGGCCTCGATCACGGTGACCTGGTGGCCGGCCTCGCGCAGCAGGTGGGCGGCGGTGAGCCCGGCCGGCCCAGCGCCCACGATCAGCACCTTCTTGCGGCTGCGGGACCGGGGCAGGCCGGTCTTCAGGAGGACCTCCGCGTAATGGGGCACCAGGGGCTGGTCGTCCTCGTCCCGTACGAGGATCGCCCGGGCGATGGTCAGGCAGGTGTCCCAGTCGGGGCGCGCGGAGCCGGAGGGGGCCTGCGGGGTCCCGGCGTTCGCGGCGGCGACCGACAGCGCGCCGGCGCCCGCGACGGCGACGGCTCCCGCGATGACGGTCCGGCGGGAGGGGCGCCGGGCGGACGCGGACGCGGGCGCCGTCGCGGCGGTGCCGGGCGCGGGGTCGTCCGCGGGGTCGGGCGTGGGGGAAGAGTCCGTGATCATGGGTCAACTCTCGTTGCCCGCCCATGGCCCGGACGCCGAAAGCGGCCCGGGCGGGAAATGATCACCCGGACGTGCGGGGCGGTCAACCCGGCGCTGACGAACTGGGTTTCGCTCCCGGAACGGCGGCGCGGGGCCGGTCAGCGGATCCCGCGCACCCGTTGGCTCGTGAGTTCGTACCGGGCGCCGACGACGGCGAGCTTCCCGGCCGCGACCCGGGCCGCCAGCTCGGGCTCGGCCCCCAGCCGCGACCGCACCAGGCGCACGTTCGCGGTGATCGCGGCGTCGATCCGGGCCGCTCCCCGGAGCGTACGGTCGATCGCCGGGTGGATCTGGTCGACGAGGTACTGCATGTGGCCCGGGAGCGGCGGTCCCCCCTCGTCGGCCTGGACCGCGGCGGCGACGGCCCCGCACGACTGGTGCCCGAGGACCACGATCAGCGGGATGCCGAGCTCCAGGACCCCGTACGCGATGCTGCCGAGCACCGCCTCGTCCAGGACCTCGCCCGCCGACCGCACGGTCAGCAGATCGCCGAGGCCCTGGTCGAAGACCAGCTCCGGGGGAACGCGGGAATCGACACAGCCGAGGACGACGGCGAACGGGTGCTGCCCGGCGACCAGGGTCCGGCGCACCGTCCGCGTCTGGTCGGGATGGCGTTCGTGGTAGGTGCGCCAGCGCGCGTTGCCCGCCACCAGGGCGCCGAGCGCGGTCTCGGGCGAGGTGGGCCGCGACGCCGCCGCTCCCGCGGCGCGGACGACGCTCGGGGTCCCGCGGGAACCGGACCCCAGCCCGGCGCCCACCGCCACCGCACCGGTCAGCAGCGCCCGCATCACCCGGCGCCTGCCCGGGGCCTCGTGTCGTGGGGACATGCCGGATCCCGTCGTCCGCCGTTCCTGACCCTTCACACGCGGGTCCAGTCTCGGCGCGCCCACACGGTGCCGCAATCGGGGGCCGGGCTTTCAGTCGTGTGGCTCAGTCGTGTCGCTCGGTCGCGTCGCTCAGTCGTGCGGATCGGCGGGGGTCGTTGCGGGTCAGCGCAGGTCAGTGCAGGTCAGTGCAGGTCCGACCGCGCGGGGGTGTCGTCGAGGAAGCCGCCCGACTGGTGCTGCCACAGCTTCGCGTAGGCGCCCTCCGAGGCGAGCAGTTCCTGGTGGGTGCCCTGCTCGATGATCCGCCCGCCGTCGAGGACCACGAGCTGGTCCATGCCGGCGACGGTGCTCAGCCGGTGCGCGACCACGAGCGCCGTCCGCCCTTCCATGAGCCGCCACAGCGCTTCCTGTACGAGGATCTCGCTCTCCGAGTCCAGGGCGCTGGTCGCCTCGTCGAGCAGCAGGATCGGCGCGTCGCGCAGGATCGCCCTGGCGAGGGCGACCCGCTGGCGCTGTCCGCCCGACAGCTTGACCCCGCGCTCGCCGACCATGGTGTCGAAACCGTCCACGAGCCCCTCGGCGAACTCCGTGACGTGCGCCGCCTCCGCCGCGCGGCGGATCTCGGCCTCGGTGGCGTCCGGCCGGGCGAACGCGATGTTCTCCCGCAGCGTGCGGTGGAACATCGCCGGGTCCTGCGGCACGTACGCGATCACGCTGCGCAGGTCGGCCTGGGACAGCCGGCTGATGTCCTGGCCGCCGATCAGGATCCGGCCGGCGTCGACGTCCGTCATCCGCAGCAGCAGCCGGGTGAGGGTGGTCTTGCCCCCGCCCGACCGGCCGACGAGCCCGATCTTCGACCCGCTGGGCACGGCCAGGTCGAGGCACTCGAAGAGCGGCTTTCCGCCCCCGTGGGCGAAGGTGACCCGCTCGAAGCGGACATCGGCGGACCCGGCGGCCCGCAGCGGTTCCGGCGACACCGGGTCGAGCACGGTCGGCGGCGTCAGCAGCAGCTCGGTGAACTGCGCGGCCTCCGTCATCGAGCTCTCCAGACGGCGGTAGATCTGGTTGAACTCGAACATGATGCGCGTGGCGCTGGAGTAGTACGCGAAGGCGACCACGACCGCCTCCACCCCGCGGCCGCTGCCGGCGAGCGCGATGGCCAGCAGCAGGCCCAGCGCGTTGGTCAGGACGGACATCGGCGCGACGATGGTGTCGATGCGCAGGTTGCCGTAGTCCCACGAGCGCAGCGTGAGCCGCCGCGACTCGGCGACCCGCGAGCGGTGTTCGGCTGCCTCGCGGGCCTCGGCGGCGAACGCCCGGACCGTGTCGATGTTCATCAGGCTGTCGGCGACGTGGCCCGAGACGCGGGCGATCGCCGCCTCCCTCTGGACGACGAGCGCCTGGCGGCGGCGGATCAAAGGGGCCACGCACAGCGCCGTCAGGACGATCGGCACCAACAGGGCCACCACGAGGAGTGGTTCGTAGTGCCACAGCACCACCGATCCGAAGATCAGCGGTACGAACCTGCCCACGAGCGAGAACGTCAGCGTGTCGACGAACTCCTCGAAGCGGGAGGCGAAGCTCAGCACCCGCTTGGTCAGGGACCCGGCGAAGTTGTCGTGGAAGAACGCGGCGTCCTTGGCGAACAGCTCGTCCATCCCGATCACGTACAGCTGCTCGATGCCGCGGGCGTCGAGCCGGTTGAGGCAGTGCAGTCCGAGGCGCCACAGCCCTTCCGCGAGCAGCAGGACGGCGGCGAATCCGAGGACGTAGGGCAGCATCGGGCCGATGTCGAAACCGGTGCCGGCGGCGCTGCCGGTGGCTTTCCCGCCACCCTCGGCGATGCGTGCGACGAGCTTGGCGACGACCAGCGGCGCGATGTAGTCGATGCCGATGTTGCCCAGCGCCGGGAGCAGCATCGCGGGAACCGTCAGCCATTTGAGGCGGGCCAGCTCCCGTCCGTAATAGCGAAGGGCGAGGAGCACCGGGCCCCTGCCCGGCGAACCTTTCCGCGATTCAGGCAATTCCATCCCAACCCTGCTTTGCCGGACCTACAGGACAGGATTGGCAGTCTCCCGCGCCGGCACCCGCGCAGTCCAAGCGTTTTTCGCCTAACCGCCCCCCAGCACCGCGGGGGTGGGGCCACCGGGACGGACGGTGAGGCCGTACACGGCCCGGGCGGGGAGGGAGCGGAAACGCGGGACGTACGCGGGCAGCAACCGCTCCAGGAGCGCGGTCGACTCGCGGAGGGCGAACTGCAGGCCGAGGCAGGCCCGGGGCCCGATGCCGAAGGGGAGGTAGCCCCCCGGGTGGGCGGGGCGCCGGCCGGGGGTGGTGAAGCGCCCCGGATCGAACCGTCCGGGGTCCTCCCACAGTCCGGGGTCCCGGTGCGTGAGGTACGGGCAGACGATGACGTCGGTGCCGGCCTCGACCTCGTACCCGGCGAGGACGTCGTCCTGCGCGGCCCAGCGCGGCAGGATCCACGCGGAGGGGTAGAAGCGGAGCGTTTCGTTGACGAGCGCCTGGACGGCCTGCCGCCGCTCGGGTGACCCCTCGGCGCCCGCGGCGAGGGCCTGCTCCCGCGCCCGCGGGTTCCGGTCCAGCAGGAGATAGAGCCAGGTCAGGGTGGTGGCGGTGGTCTCGTGACCGGCGACCAGCAGGGTGACCAGCTCGTCGCGGATCAGCCTGTCGGTGTACTCGGGGCGCGTTCCGGCCGCGTCCAGCAGGACGTGGAGCAGGCCCGGGCCGTCGGGTCCGGCCTCGCCCGCGCGGGCGGCGGCGATGGCACGGGCCGCCATGGCGTCGATCCCCGCCAGCTCGGCGGAGACGGCCTCGCGGGCGGCGGCGCCGTCGGAGGGCAGTTGGGGCAGGGCGGCCACCACGGTGGGTACGGCGGCCAGTTCACGCTCGGTGGCGGGGTCGAGGGGGTGCCCGGTCAGGGAACGCCAGATGGTGTCCAGGGCGAAGCGGCGCATCTCCTCGCCGACGTCGAGGACCTCTCCGCTGCGGGCGTACGCGGCCCAGCGCGCCGCGGTGGTCCGGGCGGCCCCGGCGATCCGCTGCTCGTACCGGCGCATTCCCGGGCCGGTGAACTGCGCCTGCAGGAGCTTGCGTTGCCGCCGCCATGCCTCGCCCGTCGCGGCCAGGACCCCGTCGCCGACCAGCAGCCGGGCGCGGTGCGAGCGCTTCACGTACCGGTCCGGATGGAGCGCGAGCACGTGCTGCACGGCCGGGGCGCCGGTGACCAGCACGGTCGGGCGCGGCCCGAGCCGGAACGCGGCGATCCCGCCGAGCCGTTGGCGGGCCTGGGCGAAGAGGTCGATCAGTTCCCCTCCCCCGTCCCGCCACTCCCCGACGAGGCCGGGGTCCAGCTCGGGGACCCGGTGACCGCCGGAGGACGGACGCGGAAGGGGGCCGGGGCGGGCGTGGGTGGCCACGGGCGTGCTCCTGTTCGGCGGCACCGGGTGCGGTCATCACGCACTGTAAGGGAGCGGCCGCGCCGGGCGACACCCCACCTCCGGCCGGGGAGCGGGGTCCCGTGGGGGCGGGCGAGGAGGCAGGCAGGCGGCGGCCGGCAGCCGGGGCGCCCCCACGAGCGGGTTCCGGCCGAACTCCGCCGGAATCCGGCTGCCGTTCGCCTGGCGTATGCGCCATCGTCACGCCAGGCTCCCCCTCCGGTACCCCGGGCGCGCTCTGCTGAGGGCGCTCAACCACCCTCAACCGCAGAGGTCGTTCCCGCCATGGCAGAACTCAACCGCCGCCGCTTCCTGCAGCTCGCCGGTGGCGCCACCGCTCTGACGATGCTGAACGACAGCATCGCCCGCGCCGCCGCCATCCCCGCGCAAGGCACCACCGGCACCATCGCCGATGTCGAGCACATCGTGGTGCTCATGCAGGAGAACCGTTCCTTCGACCACTACTTCGGCGCCCTGCGCGGCGTCCGCGGCTTCGGCGACCCGCGCCCGGTGACCCTGCCCAGCGGCAAGTCCGTCTTCCACCAGTCCGACGGCACGAAGGAGACCCTGCCCTTCCGCCCGCCGTCCGACGACCTCGGCATGGAGTTCCTCCAGGGCCTGAACCACGACTGGGCGGGCGGACAGAGCGCCTTCAACAAGGGCAAGTACGACAACTGGGTACCCGCCAAGACGGCCACGACCATGGCCCACCTGACGCGCGAGGACATCCCCTTCCACTACGCCCTGGCGGACGCCTTCACCATCTGCGACGCGTACCACTGCTCGTTCATCGGCTCCACGGACCCCAACCGCTACTACCTCTGGTCGGGCCACACGGGCAACGACGGCAAGGGCGGCGGCCCGGTCCTCAACAACGCCGAGGCGGGCTACGGCTGGACCACCTACCCGGAGCGGCTGGAGACGGCCGGGATCTCCTGGAAGGTCTACCAGGACATCGGCGACGGCCTCGACGCCGCCGGCTCCTGGGGCTGGATCAACGACGCCTACCGCGGCAACTACGGCGACAACTCGCTGCTCTACTTCGACAACTACCGGGGCGCCAAGCCGGGCGACGCGCTGTACGAGAAGGCCCGCACCGGCACGAACGCCAAGGCCGGCGAGGGCTACTTCGACCAGCTGCGCGCCGACGTCGCGGCCGGCACCCTCCCCCGGATCTCCTGGATCGCGGCCCCCGAGGCGTTCAGCGAGCACTCCAACTGGCCCTCCAACTACGGCGCCTGGTACATCTCGCAGGTCCTGGACGCCCTCACTTCCAACCCGGACGTGTGGGCCCGTACCGCGCTGTTCATCACCTACGACGAGAACGACGGCTTCTTCGACCACGTCGTCCCGCCGTACGCCCCCGCCAGTGCCGCCCAGGGCCTCTCGACCACGCCCACCGCCCTGGACGTCTTCCCCGGCACGCCCGGCTACGTCGCCGGACCGTACGGCCTGGGCCCGCGCGTGCCGATGCTCGTGGTCTCCCCGTGGAGCACCGGCGGCTACTCCTGCTCCGAGACCTTCGACCACACCTCCGTCATCCGCTTCATGGAGCAGCGGTTCGGGGTGACCGAGCCGAACATCTCGCCGTGGCGCCGCGCCGTCTGCGGTGACCTCACCTCCGCCTTCGACTTCGCCCGCAAGGACACCGCCCCGGCCCCGCTGCCCGACACCGGCCTGTGGTTCCCGCAGGACCGCGAGCGCCACCCCGACTTCCGGGCCACCCCGCCGGCCGTGGGCGTCATGCCGCGCCAGGAGAAGGGCCTGCGTCCCACGCGTGCGCTGAAGTACGCCCCGTACGTGGACGGCGCGGCGCTCGTCGCGGAGGGCAAGTTCCGGCTGACCTTCAGCGGCGGCCCGGCCCTGGGCGCACAGTTCTACGTCACCTCCGGCAACCGCACCGACGCGCCCTGGACCTACACCGCCGAGGCCGGCAAGTCGATCGGGGACACCTGGAACACCGCGTACTCGGCCGGGGTCACCGACCTGACCGTGCACGGCCCCAACGGCTTCCTGCGCGGCTTCCGCAACCCCGGCACCACACCCGGCCCCGAGGTCACCGCCCGCCACAACGCCGCCACCGGGAACCTGGACCTCACCCTCACCAACGCCGGGGCGTCGACCGCCACCCTGACGGTCACCAACGCCTACGGCGGCGGGCCGAAGCGCCTGACGGTCGTCAAGGGCGCGACCGTCACGTACAGCGTCCCGCTGAAGAACACGCGGCGCTGGTACGACGTGACGGTCACCGCGTCCGGGGCCCCGGACTTCCTGCGCCGCTTCGCGGGCAAGGTGGAGACGGGCGCGGCCGGCCTGTCGGACCCGGCGATCCTCACGGACCAGTCCTCCTGACGCCCCGGCGGTCGCGGGCCGGCCGGCGCCGGCCCGCGTCAGCCGATGGCCATCACGACCGGACCGCCGGAGCGGTCGACCCGGGCCGTCCAGCCCGGGGAAAGCCGCAGTGACCGGGACGGGGACACCGGGCCCGCGACCCGCCGGCGCCACAGCGGCCGGCCGTCCTGGTGGACCGTCACCACCGGGGCGGTCAGCGGCTCCCCGGACCGCAGCAGCAGCGGCCGCCCGGTGGTGCCCGTGATCCGGTTCGGCGTCACCCACAGGAGCGGGGCCCGGACCTCCAGCGGAGGGCCGGGCTCCGGCCAGGGGGCGCCCGCCAGGCGGGCCAGTACCGGGGCGGCCGCGGCGGCACCCTCCCCGGCCGCGGTGGCCGCGCGTTCGATGCCGTGGAGGGCGTTGCCGACCGCGAAGACGCCCGGCGTCGCGGTACGGAACGACGCGTCCACACCGGGCCCCCGGGTGCCGGGGTCCAGGGGGATGCCGCCGCGGCGGGCCAGCTCGTGATCGGGGATCCAGTCGCCGGTGAAGACCACCGTGTCACAGGCGAGGACCCCCGGCCGGCCGTCCCGATGGCGGACGGCCACGCCGGTCAGCCGGCCCCGGCCGCGCAGTTCGCCCACCGCGGTCGCCGTGAGCAGCGGCACCCCGGGTACGGCGGCGGCGCGCGGGCGCTCCGTGACCATCGCCACCACGTCCGTACCCGCCCGGCGCAGGGTGCCCACCGCGTGCCGGGCCACCGGCTCGGCGCCCACGACCACGGCCCGCCGGCCGACGGGCAGGCCGTACCGGTGGACCGACTGGAACAGCTCGCCGGTGGTGAGCACTCCCTGCGGGCGGGAGCCCGGCACCAGCCGGGCGCTGCGGGGGCGCTCCCGGGCGCCGGTGGCGAGGACCACGGCGCGGGCCGTGATCCGCTCCAGGCCCGCCGGGCTCGTGGTCTCCAGGGACAGCGGTCCGGCCCAGCCGGTGGCGGTGACGCCGGTGCGGACGGCGGCCCCGGCGGCGACGGCCGCCCGCACCGACCGCCGCGCGTACTCGGGCCCCCGCAGCCAGGGGCGCGGGGCCCGGCCGAAGCCGCCGTGGTGGAGGTGGCGCGGCATTCCGCCCGCCTCCGGCTCGCGTTCCAGGACTTCGACCCGCCCGGCGCCCGCCTCCGCCAGCCGGGCGGCCAGGGCCAGTCCGGCGGGGCCGGCTCCGACGACCAGCACGTCGACCAGCACCTCGACCGTACGGTTCACCGGCGGGACTCCTCGAACAGCGCGCGGACGGCGGCCCCGCAGTGGAAGCCCTGGCAGCGGCCGCCCCGGGCGCGCGTGCGCCGCCGCAGGCCGTCCACCGAACCGGGCGGGACGGTCCCGGCGAGCGCGTCGCGGATCTCCCCGCGGGTCACGCGCTCGCAATGGCAGACGATGCGGCCGTACTCCGGGTCCGCCGCGATCAGCGCCGCGTCACGGTAGGGCCGGGGGAACGCCTCGCCGAGGTTCGGCATCCGCACCGGCTCCAACTCCCGGGCGCCGGCCACCGGCAGGCCGCCCTCGGCGAGCAGCTCCACCACGTGGGCGGCGATCGCCATCGAGGCGGTGAGCCCGGTGGACCGGATCCCGCCGACGGTCACGTACCGCTGCCCGGGATGCGCCCGGATCGCGTAGTCCTCCTGTCCGGTGGCCGCCCGCAGCCCGGCGTACACGGCGGTGACCTCCTCCTCCAGGAGCGCGGGCAGGATCCGGCGGCCCTTCTCCCGCAGCAGCGCGAGCCCTCCGGCGGTGGACCCGGTGGCGGTCTTGTCGTCCAGGTCCTCGGCGGTCGGCCCGAGCATCACGTTCCCGTACACGGTCGGCGTCACCAGCACCCCCTTGCCCCGGGCGTCCGGCACCGGCAGCAGGATGTGGCGTACGAGACCGCGGGCGAGTTCGTCGAAGACGATCAGCTGGCCGCGCCGGGGCGTCACGGTGAAGTCCGCGTGCCCGAGGAACCGGTCGACATCGTCGGCGTACAGGCCCGCCGCGTTGACCAGGTGCCGGGTGCGCAGCGGGCCGCGGCCGGTGGCCAGTACGTGCGGATCGCCCGGGGAGACCGACCGTACCGGGCAGTTGAGGTGCAGGTGGACGCCGGCTCGGACGGCCTGTGTCGCGTACGCGAGGGTGGTCGTCCAGGGGCAGATGATCGACTCGTCGGGCACGTGGAGCGCGCCCAGCACTCCGGCCCCGAGCTGCGGCTCGCGGGCCCGCACTTCCCCGGCCGGGAGGATCCGGGCCGCGCGGTAGCCGTTGCGTACGGCCTTCTCGGCGAGCCCCGGCAGGGCGGCGAGCTGCACCTCGTTCCAGGCGACGAGCAGTGCCCCGAGCGGTTCCACGGGGATGCCGCTGTCGGCGGCGTACGAGGCGAGCAGCCGCCGCCCCTCCCGGACGAGCCGGGACTCCAGGGAGCTGGGCACGGCGTCGAAACCGGTGTGGAGGATGGCGGTGTTGGCCTTGGAGGTGCCGTTGCCGACGTCGTCGGAGGCGTCGACCAGGGCGATGCGCAGGGGGAGCCGGGCCAGTTCGCGGGCGATGGCCGAGCCGACGACGCCGGCGCCGACGACCGTCACGTCGTAGGCATCGCGCTCGTCGTAGGCATCGTGCTCATCGTGCGCACCGCCGCCGGGCAGCGGGCCGCTGGTGGTGACGGTGACGCCGGCGATGCCTGGGGTGCCTGGGGTACCGGAGGCGCCCGGGATGACCGTCATGCCGGGCCGTCGAGAAGGGCCGACACCGCCGTCCGGAACCGTGCGCGGCGCTCCGCCGCGTCGGCCGCGCCGGCCCTCGGCTCGTAGACGGCGGACGGCTTCCACTCCGGGACGGCCTCGTGCACGGTGAGCGAGGGGTCGAGCCCCAGCCGGGCGACCGCCCCGACGCCGAGCGCGGTCGCGTCCGGCAGGGCCGATACCTCGACGGGGATCCGCAGCAGATCGGCCTGTGCCTGCATGAGCAGCGTGGACCGGGTCAGCCCGCCGTCGACGCGCAGGGTGGCCAGGGGCGCGCCGAGATCGGCGGCGACCGCGTCCGCGAGCTCCGCCACCTGGGCGGCTATGCCGTCGCACAGCGCGTGCACGAGGTGCCCGGCGGTCGTGTCGAGGCCGAGGCCGGTGACCGAACCGCGCAGGTCGCCCCGCCACCACGGGGCGGCGAGCCCGGCGAGTGCGGGGACGAAGGTGACGCCGCCGGCGTCCGGGACGCTGCCTCCCACGACGTCGATGTCCGCGGCGCCGGAGATCACCCCGAGGTCGGTGAGCCACCGCACGGCGGAGGCGGCCGTGTACACCTGTCCGTCCAGGCAGTAGCTGGTCTGCCCGCCGAGCCGCCAGGCGACGCAGCCGACCAGCCCGGAGGTGCTGCGCCGGGGCAGCGGGCCGGTCTGCGCGAGGAGGAACGCCCCTGTTCCGTAGGTGCACTTGGCGGTGCCGGGCTCGGTCACGCGCTGGGCGAGCAGCGCGGCCTGCTGGTCGACGAGCAGTCCCGTGAGCGGCAGCGGGGGCCCGAACGCGGTGGTGACGCCGACGTGGGCGTCCGCGTCGACGACTTCGGGCAGCCGCTCGCCGGTGAGGCCGAATGTGTCGAGTGCGGCCGGTGACCAGTCGACGGTGTCGAGGTCGAGCAGCTGGGTGCGGCCCGCGGTCGCCGCGTCGGTGACGAAGGCGCCGCCGGTGAGCCGGTGCACCAGCCACACGTCGCTGGTGGTGACGACTCCCTGCCGGGTGAGGCTGCGGCGTATCCAGGCCATCTTCGGCGCGGCGAAGTAGGGGTCCAGCGGCAGTCCCGTCCGCTCCCGCAACGACTCTGCGTGCGGGGCCAGTTCCGTGCACAGCTGCTCGGCGCGGCGGTCCTGCCAGACGATCGCGTCGGTCAGCGGCTCGCCGCTCGCCGGGTCCCACGCGAGCACGGTCTCGCCCTGGTTGGCCAGGCCCACCGCCACCACCGGTTCGCCGGCCGCCGCGAGGGCGGCGCGGCCCGCGTCGAGGACCGAGTCCAGCAGCTCGCGGGGGTCGGCCTCCACGCGGCCGCCCGGCAGGTACCGGGGCCGCACGGGGGCGGAGGCGGAGCCGATGACCCCGCGTACGGGACAGATGACGAGGGCCTTGGTTCCCGACGTGCCCTGGTCCACAGCGAGCACCGGGCCCGTCATCACCACTCCGTCCCTGGTATCGGCATGCGTGTGAGCGTCGCCCGGAAGCCTTCACCAGCGGACGTCGCCCGTCAAGATCCGTCCGTGCGGGCGGCGATCGCCCGGCCACTCAGCTGACGCGAATTCATATGCCGTCGGTGGCTTGATCATTGCATTTGAAAGGTTCCATGAACCAAGCGCTCACACTCGATCTATAGTGATCGCCGATCACCAGGCGTGAAGGCCATGCGAGGCGAGGACCGATGACCACGACGACCGCAAGACGCGCCCGTCCCGGCCGCCTGTCGACCGGGACGAGGTGATGGCGGGCGGCGACTTCCGGCCCGTCTACCACCCCGCCGGCCACGACAACGAGCTGCGCGTCGCGGTACAGGACCTGCGCACCGGCCGCTGGGTGTCGATGGCCCAGTTACTGGACCGGACGGACGGCTGGGGACTGTGGACCCAGCGCACCCAGGTGCTCGCCGCCGTCGCCGCCGGCTCGGACGTGGTCCAGGCCTGGCGCGCCGAGGAACCGCGCAGCGTCGCCGCGTCCGTCATGCACACCCGTGTCGTCGTGGAACGGGCCGTCCGCGCCCACCGCGCACGCCACCCCCGCACGCGCGAGCTGTGGCGGGAGGCGTGGGAGGCCTGCCGTGACACCGCCGAGGCCAGCCCCGCCGACCCCGTGCCGTGGGTCTGCCTGCTCGCCCTCGCCTCCCTCGACGAGCACCGCTCGATGGACGAGCACCGGCTCCGGGCGCCCGCCGTGATGCTGCCCGCCGGCCCCTGGGGCATCCTCGCGCAGGCCGACAAGCGCGATCCACACAATCGCGAGGCGTACCACCGGATGCTCCAGTTCGTGTGCGCGGGCACCCCCGGACCGCTCACCGAGGCCGCCAACTTCGTGCACTGGGCGGCCGGTTCGGCATCGCCCGGATCCGCCGTCCACCTCCTGCCGCTCTATCTGAGCATCGAGCGCTACCGCCGTGAGCGCGGCCAGGAACGGGCGCTCGACCTGCACTGGGTCGCCGAGGAGTCCGTCCGTGACGCCGGCCACGCCCTGGACGCCTGGTTCCGGTACGCCGACCTGCGCCGCGCCTCCCCGCTGGACCTGAACCACCTCGCCCACGCCCTGTGGGGAGCCAACCGGTTCGACGAGGCGGCCCAGGTCTTCGACGTGATCGACCGGTACTGGACCACGCTGCCGTGGGCCCACCGGACCCGCGACCCGGCCGACCAGGAACTGGCCGTGGAGGTCTTCCTGCAGGCCCGGTCCCGCAGCCTCGCCGGCCGGGACTGACCGCCGCTCCCCCGAGGCCCGCGGCCCCGCTCTCCAGCTCTCCCGCTCTCCCGCTCTCCCGCGGCCCGCCGACTCACCGCCCCACCCCCCGCTCCCCGTCCCCGCGCTCCACGAACCCCCCGGAGGTACCTCCCCATGTCCCGAACCGCGCCGACCGTCCGCCAGGACCGCAAGGCCCCGCCCCGGCAGGACGAGGAGGAACGACTCAGGGAACTCGGCTACCAGCCCGTCCTCGCCCGCCGGATGGGCGGCTTCGGCAACTTCGCGATCAGCTTCTCGGTCATCTCCGTCCTGTCCGGCTGCATGACCCTGTACGGCTTCGGCCTGGGCACCGGCGGTCCGGCCGTGATGATGTGGGGCTGGGTCGGCGTCGGACTCTTCGTCCTCTGCGTGGGTCTCGCCCTGGCCGAGGTGACCAGCGCCTACCCCACCTCGGGAGCGCTCTACTACATGGCCGACCGGCTCGGCGGACGCCGCTGGGGCTGGTACACCGGCTGGCTCAACCTGCTCGGGCTGCTCGGCGCCATCGCCGGCATCGACTACGGCGCCGCTCTGTTCACCGGCGCCTTCCTCAACCTCCAGTTCGGCTTCGTACCCACCGCCGGCTCGACCTTCCTGATCTTCCTGGCGATCCTGCTGCTGCACGCCGTGCTCAACCTCTTCGGCGTCCGCCTCGTCAGCGTGCTCAACTCCGTCAGCGTCTGGTGGCACCTGGCCGGCGTCGCCGTGATCGTCGGCGCCCTGGCCTTCGTACCCGACCACCACCAGTCGCCCTCGTTCGTCTTCACCGAGTTCGTCAACGACACCGGCTGGGCCAACCCGTTCTACGTGGCGGCCGTCGGCCTGCTGCTCGCCCAGTACACCTTCTCCGGGTACGACGCCTCCGCGCACCTCTCGGAGGAGACCTCCAACGCCTCCGTCTCCGCCGCCAAGGGCATCGTCCGGGCCATCTGGGTCTCCTGGATCGCCGGGTTCGCGCTGCTCGCCGGCCTCACCTTCGCCATCCAGGACTACGCGGCCGTCCAGGGCAGCGCCACCGGCGTCCCGCCTGCCCAGATCTTCCTCGACGCGCTGGGCTCCGGCGGCGCCACCGCCCTGCTCCTCGTCGTCATCGTCGCCCAGCTCTTCTGCGGCAACGCCGAGGTCGCCGCCGCGAGCCGGATGGTCTTCGCCTTCAGCCGCGACAACGCCCTCCCCGGCTCCGCCCTGTGGCGCAAGGTCAGCAGCCGGACGCAGACCCCGGTCCCGGCCGTCTGGCTCTCCGTCGTCGTCGCGGGCGTCCTGGCCCTCCCCTCCCTGTACTCGGCGACCGCCTACGGGGCCGTGACCGCCATCAACGTCATCGGCATCACCCCGGCCTACGCCATCCCGATCTACCTGCGCCTGCGCGCCGGCAACCGCTTCCAGCCCGGCCCGTGGAGCCTGGGCCGCTGGAGCAAGCCGATCGGCTGGACCGCCGTCGTCTGGGTGGCCGTCGTCACCGTCCTGTTCTGCCTGCCGCAGAAGTCACCGGTCACGATCGACTCGATGAACTACGCCGTGATCGCCCTCGCGGTGGTCCTGGTCCTGGCCAGCGCCTGGTGGTACGCCGCCCGCCGCTCGTACGGAACCCCGTCGGCCTACGGCAACGCCCGCGAGCAGGCCGAGATCGCCGAGGGCATCGTCTGACCCCTCCCGCGCGCGCTGCTCCCGGACACGACCCAGGGGCCGTTTCGGATTCCTCCGGAACGGCCCCTTCTCCGTGACGGCGAGCCGGACCCCCGAAGGCATCGGCGTTGCCCTGGCGGGCGAGAGCCCTGCCCCGGCCGGAGGGAAACCTCACGGCCCGGCCGTCGAACGGCTCTGAGATTGCCAACGCAACGAATGAGACGATCGGTTCGGATAGCGGAGGTGAGGGGCGTGCATCACTCGAAGCCTCCCGAAGAGGGGATGTTCAGTCTAGTTACGTCCGTTTTGAAGGGGTTGAAAGTTGATGGGATCCCTTCCGGGGTAAGTGTCGGGTAAGTGACTGGGGTCACTTGAGGTCGACACTTGGATCTTTCTTTTTGCTATTGCGAATGACTCTTGGGGGTGTTGTGTGCGCGGTGGAACGGGTCGATTCGGCTTCATCGCGAGGGAGCCGGTCGGGATCGGGCTTTCCGTCATGCGCACAGTCTGGGGCGGCGGCCTCAGCCGCACATGAGTACTTGTACTCAGTCGTGTTGGGGCATTCGGTGGCGGTAGCGGAATCTTCACGGGAGCAAGCGCGGGGCCGCTGTGTCCCCGTCGGACAAGCCTTGTGGAGTTGATCAACAGGCGTCTACTGTCCGCAGCGATCACCAGCCAAGTACGAACACGAGGGGGACTGGTGCGCAAAATCGCGCTTCCCGTCATCGCCGCTCTGTCACTGACGCTGCTTCTGCCGCAGCACTCCGTGGCGGTTGCGCCCGCCCGGCAAACGACCGCCCTGGCGGGCGAGATACCCGAGCAGCCGCAGGCCCAGGGCACGCTGTCCACGATCGGCCCGGGTCAGTACTCGACCGAGGACAAGACCTTCCAGGTCGCCGAGAACGACGTGGACGCGGCCCTCATAGGTCGCCGCCACACCGTCGCCGCGCAGCCTGACGGCGGACTCGCCAAGCCCGAGTCCGCGCCCGACACGCGCCCCGAGATGGGTGTCTTCGGCCCCAGTTGGGAGGCCGAGTTCGTCGGCGGCCAGCTCAACCGGAAGCTGGAGCAGAAGGGCGACAGCATCGTCGTCACCGACCTCGGGGTCGACGAGAAGATCACGTACGCGCTGAAGTCGAGCATCGACTACCCCGACGGGGGTGGCGTGAAGAAGTACGCGACCACCGACGGGTCCCAGGTCACGGCGACCTCCAAGTGGAACGACGCCACCGGCACCCTGGTGACGTCCATCGTCGAGGTCCTCGGTGTGGACCTCTCCGCGATCGCCTCGGGCGACGACGCGTTCACCGACGCCGCCGGCAACCCGATCCCGGCCGCGGACCTCAAGCCCACGTACAAGTGGCAGCAGGCCGCGACCGGCACCGACAAGTGGCGGGTCACCAGCGTCGGCAACAACGTCTACGCCACCACGGTGCAGTACGACGCCCAGGGCCGGGTCTCCAAGGTCTCGAACCCCGCCGCCGGCGAGCGGCTCGCGACGTCCACCTCGGTCACCTACGCGGCCTCGACCACCGCCGCCGGCACCTCGTTCGGCGACTACGCGGGCCGGGTCAAGCAGATCACCGTCACCGAGGGCGCCACGACGCAGACCCTCGCCCGGTACGCCTACGACTCCTCCGGTCTGCTGCGCACCGTGACCAACCCGAGCGAGGCCGCCGAGCCGCAGGCCACCTACGCCTACGACGCGACCCAGCGCCTCTCCGACATCAGCTCGCCCAGCAACGGCAGTTGGGACCTGAGCTTCGCGGCCAACTCCGCGGCCCCGACCGCCACCCTCGACGGTGAGGCCGTCCCGACCCCGGGTCTGTTCGTCGAGGGCGACGCCCCGGCCGACGGCAGCGGCCTCACCACCCCGCCGCCCGCCTCTGACTTCCCCGGCGGCGAGATCACCGACCCGACGTCGTACCCGTCGAAGTGCAGCTGGGCGCGGCACTGGATGTACTACTGGAAGACCGGCTGCACCTCCAAGGTGGCGCACTACGGCTGGTACTCGCCCAGGTGGGAGCAGACCAAGACCGGCTACTGGGTCCGGGGCATCAACCACGACCACTGCACCACCGCGCCCGACAAGCCGCTCGGCTACAACTTCGTCCCCGCCTGCGATATGCACGACTACGGCTACGGCCTGATCGGCAACTCGTACAAGGGCTACAGGTACTACCTGTCGCGCAACAAGGGCCTGGCCGTGGACGCCGTGTTCTACAGCACGCTCTACAGCAAGACCTGCCCCGGCTACTTCTGGAAGAGCACCTGCCGCTCCCTCGCCAACACGTACTACGGCGCGGTGACGGTCTTCGGGCGGGCCAAGAACGGCGCGAACGCCACCTGATGACGGGCGCGGGCTCCTGATGTTCCCTCGCACGGCCTCCTGAGGTCCACGCCCTCGGGAGGGGACCGGGCCGGGTGGCGCCGCTGCGGCGCCGCCCGGCCCGGTCTCACCTCACCTCTTCCCCCCATCTCCACGGGTCCGGCCATGCCCGCCCGTCCACGGGCCACGCCAGGCCCCCTGCTCCCCGAGGCACCATGAAGAAGAAGATCTGGGGCACGGTCGTCGCCGTCGCGATGACCACGACCCTCGGCGCGATACCGGCCCGGGCCGCCGCGCCGGCGAGCGTCCCCGACACCGTCAAGGCCGCGGTCCCCGGCGGGGTCGTCGACCCGCCGTTGTACGAGCGGGCCGCCAACGCCGGCACCATCCGCGTCAACGTGCTCACCAAGAGCCGCACGGACATCCCCGAGGCGGCCGCCGCGGGTGAGACGAAGCAGGACTTCGAGTCGCTGCCGGTGGTCACGCTCAAGGTGGACAAGGCGGGCCTGGACCGGCTCGCGGCCCAGCCGGGCGTGGTCTCCGTCACCGAGGACAAGCCGGAGCCGGCGAGCCTGGACGAGAGCGTCCCGCTCATCGGCGGTGACGCGGCGGCCGCGGCGGGGAAGACCGGTACGGGCACCGCGATCGCCGTTCTGGACACCGGTGTCGCCACCCAGCACCCGTTCCTGAAGGGCCGGGTCACGACCGAGGCCTGCTTCTCGCCGATCGATCCGGATCTGGGCGCCACCAGCCTCTGCCCCAACGGCGCCGCCGAGCAGGAGGGTCCCGGCTCCGCCGACACCGACTCCGGGCCGTGCGCGACCCTCACCGCCTGCGATCACGGGACCCATGTCGCCGGCATCGCCGCGGGCAAGGGCACGGGTGTCACCGGGGCCCCGAAGACGGGTGTCGCCCCCGGCGCCGACATCGTCGCGATCCAGGTCTTCTCGCAGTTCAACACCGCCGATTCCTGCGCCGGCGAGGTGCCCTGTGTCGCCAGCTTCCCCAGCGCCCAACTCGCGGCCCTGGAGAAGGTGTTGAAGATCAAGCAGGCGGGGACGCCGGTCATCGCGGCGAACCTGAGCCTGGGCGGCGGTCACTACACGGCCGCCTGTGACGCCGACCCGCGCAAGGCGGCCGTCGACAACCTGCTCGCGGCCGGTGTCGCCACTGTGATCGCGGCCGGCAACAACGGCTACGCCGACGCGGTGAGCGTCCCCGGCTGCATCTCCTCCGCCGTCACGGTCGGCTCCACCACCGACGACGACGAGCTGTCCACCTTCACCAACCGGGGACCGCTGCTCGACCTCTTCGCCCCGGGGACGAGCATCGTCTCCTCGGTTCCCGGAGGCAACTACGCCTCAAAGAACGGCACTTCAATGGCGACCCCGCACGTGGCGGGCGCCTTCGCCATGCTCAAGCAGGCCTATCCCACCAAGAGCGTCGCGGACCTCACGGCCCTGCTGCAGAACAGCGGCCGGCCCATCATCTACACGGGTGCCACCACGTCCCGGATCGACCTCGGCGCGGCGCTCGGCGGCGGCGGCAACACCCCCAAGCCCGTCGGCATGAGCGACTTCAACGGTGACGGCGCCGAGGACATCGCCATCTCCGACACCCAGGCCACCGTCGGCACGAACGCCAACGCGGGCCTGATCCGTGTCGTGTACGGCGCCGGCAAGGGCACCGCGGAGCTCAGCCAGGACCTGGACTGGGTGCCGGGCGGCTCCGAGAAGGACGACTACTTCGGCGAGAGCCTCGCCACCATCGACTGGAACAAGGACGGCTTCACCGACCTGGTGGTCGGCACCCCGAGCGAGGACGTCGGCACGGCCACGAACGCGGGCATGGTCGACATCCTGTACGGCGCCGCGGGCGGCCTGGGCGCGGGCACCCTCAAGGCCACGCACTTCGAGCAGGGTGCGGGCACCGGCGCGATCGCCGCGTCGACGGCCGAGGCGGGCGACCGGATGGGGCAGTCGCTCGCGGCGGCCGTCAACGACGCCGGCCGGCCGTACCTGCTGATCGGCTCGCCCGGCGAGGCCATCGGCACGCTCACCGGCGCGGGCACCGCCTTCTACGTGTACGGCAACACCAGCCTGACGATCAGCCAGGAGAAGCCCGGTGTCCCCGGTGACCCCGAGAAGGACGACAACTTCGGCCTCGCCCTGACCGCGGACGCCAACTACATCGCCATCGCCTCCCCCAACGAGGCACTCGGCACCAAGGCGAAGGCGGGCGGTGTTGTCATCTTCGACGCCAACGCCTTCGACACCGACGGCCGCCCGGCCCCGCTGGCCGGTCTCGACCAGGACAGCGCCGCCATCTCAGGAGACGCCGAAGCGGGCGACCAGTTCGGCTACGCGGTGGCCATCGCGCCGTTCCGGCCCACGGGCTCCCCGGCCCCGACCGAATCGATCCTCGCGATCGGTTCGCCCGGTGAGGGCGTGGTCGTGGGCACCGAGAACCGGCTCAACGCGGGCCGCGTGGTGCTGATCCGGATCAAGGCCGACGGGAGCTGGAGCTACCTCCGCGAGCTGAAGCAGGGCACCGCGGACGACGACGTCTCCGGCACCTCCGAGACCGGGGACCGCATGGGCGAAACGCTGACCGCCGTCAACACCGCCCCGGGCTCGGTGAGCACCGTGGCCTCCATGCGGCTCGCGGTCGGCACGCCCGGCGAGGCGCTCGGAACCGCGACCAAGGCGGGCGCGATCCACACGTTCTCCATGGCCGGATCGGCCGGACCGAACGACCGCTGGATCGAGGCGGGCGACGGCGACGGGATCCCCGGGACGCCCGGGGCCAACCAGCAGCTCGGCAAGAACATCCACCTCACCGCGACCAAGCTGTACGTGGGGATGCCCTTCGGTCCGAACGCCGCCGGTGCGCTGTACGCACTGCCGATGTCCAACGTCACCCAGGGCGGGAAGGTCGCTCCCGTGACCACGTACAAGCCCGGCTCGGGTGGCCTGCCGGCCAATGGTGTGGCCTTCGGGTACTCCGCTCGCTAGTGCTGTGAGCATGCGCAGCCCCGTGGAGCGAGCACGCCGCTCCCCGGGGCTGCGCACGCTTCCCCGGAATCAGCCGCACGTCAGCTGGCCAGAAACTCGTCGAGCAACCTGTCGAGATCAAGGACCTCCTCCCCCACACCCGTGACGGCGTACGACCGCTCCAGAAAGCCCGAGAGCGCGTGGGCCTCCACGAAGAGAACAGCGTTTCCTTGCCTCTCCGCGCTGGGGCCCCGCAGAGCGACGCGGAGCTCATCCACGCTATCCGCCCTGTGGGGGCTGAAGGTGACATCTCCCTCGCCCACCCGTCGATGGAGTCCCTCGGCAAGCATCTGCCTGTCGAAACGCCAACGGGCCAGGGTCGTGGGGCCATCGAAGAACGTGGCCTGGACCACGTACGGGTCCTCGGCGTCATACGAGAAACAAGCACGGAGCGGCACACGGCCCCTCGCCGCGTCGAGGTGGACAGCGATCAGAGCAGACACACAAGACATCGACAGGCCTCCGGGATGGGCTGCACGGTTGCACTCGTCTGCCCGACTTCACCGATGCCACACCGTCCCGATCGAGGGAGCTCAGCCTCCCCCTCCCGTGGAGGGGTGCGAGCCGCGGTCAGCCGGCGGCGGTGGCGCGCACCAGATCGGCGACGACGTCTCCCAGGCGCCCCCGAACTCCACCTGGGCCTGCTCGCCCAGGACCGCGGTGGCGGCTTCCACCACGCGCGGGGGCGATCACCATGGAAGACATGAACGAGCCCTTCGTCGAACGGACCGAAGTGAGGCGGAGCCGGACGCCTCCGGCGGCACCTCGCGCCTACCCTGCTGGTCGGCCGCCAGTCGCTGTGAGAGTCCCTTCCTCAAGGCCATCCGCCCCCGTCGCGGACGAAGCCACCGGGGGCGTACACGGCCGGCGGCCCTTCACCGGCGTCGTCGAAGACCAGGCGCTCGGACGCTGATCTGCCGCACTCCGGTTCAAGACCGGCGGCCGGGGAAGGCGCACAAGGACCGAGTCGAACGCTGGGCGCGAGCCGGCGGCGATGTCCTGCCTGCTCCGACGCGACAGCGGCGCCACAGGGGTGACCGACACCCCCGACGAAGGGAGTGAGTACGATGCGCATCGCGTTCCTGACCGCCCCGGAGGGTGTGGAGGAGGTCGAGCTCACCGTGCCCTGGAAGGCCGTCGAGACGGCCGGCTGGATTCCGCAGCTCGTATCGACCGAGCCCGGACGGGTGCAGGCGTTCAACCACCTCGACAAGGCGAACACCTACCCCGTCGACCACGTGCTGGCCGGCGACACCTCGGACGCCTTCGACGCGCTCGTGCTGCCGGGCGGTGTCGCCAATCCGGACGCACTGCGCATGAACGAACGGGCCGTCGACTTCGTCCGGAACTTCTTCAAGACGGGCAAGCCGGTCGCCGCGATCTGTCATGCGCCCTGGACCCTGGTCGAAGCCGACGTCGTACGCGGTCGGACGCTGACATCGTGGCCCAGCCTGGCGACCGATGTCCGCAACGCGGGAGGCACCTGGGTCGACGAGGAGGTACAGGTGTGCCGTGCGGCTCCGGCGACGCTCATCACCAGCCGCAAGCCCGACGACCTCGACGCCTTCTGCACCACCTTCGTGAAGGAGTTCACCCTCGCCGCGCAGGCGTGACGGCACCCTGCCCGTCCCGGAGCCGGGGCCGCGGTTTCGCGGCCCTCGCCGGAATCTCGTCCCGCTGCGGATGCCCCGGCCGGTCGGCGGGCGGGCAGTGGTGCACGGTGCACTCGTTTGAAGTGGTGGCGGACTGACCGGGGTTCGGCGCCTGGCTCGACGCCGTGGAGTGCACCGCCGGTTGGTGCGCCAGGCGTTGGATTGCGCTTCGCCGCTCAGCGGGTGTTCTCCACCGCGGGGCATGAAACGTTCACGCAGGGCCTGACTCGCGATACGACTGACCCTGGTGCTGGTGTAGTCGCGCAGCCTGACCGGTTCGGCACCGATCCCCAAAAATGATCAAGGGGCCGTTTCGGATTGCTCCAAAACGGCCCCTGATCTGCGACTCTTTCGAGTCGGGACGACAGGATTTGAACCTGCGACCCCTTGACCCCCAGTCAAGTGCGCTACCAAGCTGCGCCACGTCCCGATGTGCCTGCGACCTGGGGTTTCCCCTGCTCGGTGGCACATGCAGAACATTACCCCACGCTGAGGGGTGTGCATGCACGGGTAACCCCCGGAGGGGAGGATGGGGAGGTGAACGCACGGGATCGGGACGTTGAAGGGCGGGCGCGCAGTGCGCGGCCCCGGGATGGGCTGGGGCGGCCGTTGCCCTACGGGGAGGCGGGGGTGGAGCGGCAGCCCGAGGGGGTGGTGCGCTCGCCCGGGGAGACCGTGCGGGAGGCGCAGCGGCTGCTGGACGCGGGGATGCCGTTCCACGCGCACGAGGTGTTCGAGGACGCCTGGAAGTCGGGGCCCGCGGGCGACGCCCCGCTCTGGCGGGGGCTGGCGCAGCTGGCGGTCGGGCTGACGCACGCCGCGCGCGGGAACGCGGTCGGCGGGGCGCGGCTGCTGCGGCGCGGCGCCGCCGGGATCGAGGGGCTGGGCGGAGGGCCGTACGGGATCGACGTGCCGGGGCTGGTGCGGTGGGCGCGGGAGCTGGCCGGGCGGGTGGAGGGCGGCGGGCCCGCCGTCGATCCCGTACGGGAGGCGCCGCGGCTAGCCGGCGGCGGGCTGGAGTAGGTCCCAGCGGTTGCCGTACAGGTCTTCGAAGACGGCAACGGAGCCGTACGCCTCGTGGCGCGGCTCCTCCAGGAAGCGGACGCCCTCGGCGGCCATCAGGGCGTGGTCGCGCGCGAAGTCGTCGGTGTAGAGGAAGAAGCCGACGCGGCCGCCGGTCTGGTCGCCGACCCGGGCGCGCTGGGCCTCGTCCTTGGCGCGGGCCAGCAGCAGGGCGGTTTCGGTGGCGCCGGGCGGGCGGACCACGACCCAGCGGGAGCCGTCCGGGCGCGCGGTGTCCTCGGCGAGGTCGAAGCCGAGGGCGCGGGTGTAGAAGTCGATGGCCTCGTCGTAGTCGTTGACGACCAGGGCGGTGAGGGCGATGTGGGAGGGCATGACCTTATTGTGCGCCGACGAGGACGACCTCCAGGGTGCGGGGGCCGTGGACGCCCTCCACCCGGTCCAGTTCGATGTCGCTGGTCGCCGAGGGGCCGGAGATCCAGGTCAGCGGGCGGGTGGGGTCAAGGCGCACGAGGGCCTGCGGAACGGAGTCGACCAGCTGCTCGGGGACGCGGACCACGCAGACGTGGTGGTCGGGGATCAGGGTGATGCGGCGCCTGCCCTGGTCCGGGCCGCCGTCGAGGACGATCGTGCCCGTCTCGGCGACGGCCAGGGCGCAGCCGGTCACCACGCTGTCGACGGCGTCCAGTTCGTACGGGGTGGACTCGGCGCGGTCCTGGACGAGGGCCACGCCGGCGGCCGCGAGCCAGTGCGCGGGCAGGGCGGGCGGCACGAGGACGGTCCGGGCGCCGCGCGCGGCGAGGATCCGGGCGAGGAGCGCCGGGAGGCCGGCCCCGTCGGTGCGGTGGACCTTCGCGCGGTACTCGGACAGGTGCGCGGCCAGCAGGTCGGCGCTCTCGGCCGGGGTGCGGTCACCGTGCACCTGGAGGTAGTCGCGCGGGATGTCCGTGATGTCCCCGGCGGGCGCCGCCTCGGATGGGGACCGGGGCGCCTCGGGCAGGGCACGGCGGATGCGGGCGAGGATGCGGTCCTTGCTGGTCACTGCGGGTTCCCCCGTTCTCGGGTCCACCAGTCGCGGAAGGATTCGGCGGGTACGGAGGGCAGCTCGCGGGTGTCGGTCCAGGCCCGCCCCGGGCCGGGGAGCCGGCGCGGCGCCAGCCGGCGGGCGCGGGCCAGCAGCCGCTCCCCCGCCCGCAGTGCTCCCGGGTGGTCCAGGAGCAGCCGGGCCGCGCGCATGGCGGCCCGTTCGGCGGTGTGGCCGTGGGCCGGGCGGATCCGTACGCGGATGCCGTCGCGGGTCACGGGGCCGCCCTGGGCCACCCGTTCGCGCAGGTGGACGAGGACCTCGGGGATGTCGATGGCGACCGGGCAGACCTCGTAGCAGGCCCCGCACAGGGTGGAGGCGTAGGGCAGCGAGGCGTCGACCTCGCTGCCGGTGCCGCGGAGCTGGGGGCTGAGGATCGCGCCGATGGGGCCCGGGTAGACGGATCCGTAGGCGTGGCCGCCGGCGCGTTCGTAGACCGGGCAGACGTTGAGGCAGGCGGAGCAGCGGATGCAGCGCAGGGCCTGTCGGCCGGTCTCGTCGGCGAGGGTGTCGGTGCGGCCGTTGTCGAGGAGGACGAGGTGGAAGGCGGAGGGCCCGTCGCCTTCCGCCCCTCTCGAAGGGCCCAGCCCGGTCCACATCGTCGTGTACGGGTTCATCCGCTCGGCCGTCGAGGAGCGCGGCAGTGTCTGGAGGAAGATCTCCAGGTCCCGGAAGGTCGGGACGACCTTTTCGATGCCGACGACCGAGATCAGCGTCTCGGGCAGGGTCAGGCACATCCGGCCGTTGCCCTCGGACTCGAAGACGACCATCGTGCCCGTCTCGGCGACCATGAAGTTGGCGCCGGAGACGGCGACCTTGGCGCGCAGGAACTTCTCGCGCAGGTGCAGGCGCGCCGCCTCGGCGAGTTCCCGTGGGTCGTCGCCGAGCGGTTCGGGCGCCGGGCGGCCCCAATGGCCCATCTCGGCGCGGAAGATGTCGCGGATCTCGGTCCGGTTGCGGTGGATCGCCGGAACCAGGATGTGGGAGGGGCGGTCGTGGCCGAGCTGCACGATGAGCTCGGCGAGGTCGGTCTCGTACGCGGCGATCCCGGCGGCCTCCAGGGCCTCGTTGAGCCCGATCTCCTGGGTGGCCATCGACTTGACCTTGACCACCTCCCGCTCCCCCGTGGCGCGGACGAGGTCCGTGACGATCCGGTTGGCCTCGTCCGCGTCGGCGGCCCAGTGGACCGTGCCGCCGGCGGCCGTCACCGCCGCCTCCAACTGCAGCAGGTAGCGGTCGAGATGGCGCAGCGTGTGGTCCTTGACGGCCTTGCCCGCGGCGCGCAGCCCGTCCCAGTCGGCCAGTTCGGCGACGGCCCGGGCCCGCTTGTCGCGGATGGTGTGCGTGGCGTGCCGGAGGTTGGCGCGCAGCACCTCGTCCCGTACGGCCTCACGGGCCGCCCCGGGGAAGGACGGCATGCCGAGGTGGGTTCCGGTCACGGCAGCGGCTCCTCCTCGGTCGCGGCCAGGATCTCCGCGAGGTGCACGGCCCGCAGCGGGGCGTCCGCGCGGCGCAGGAGGCCGTCGAGGTGGGCGAGGCAGGAGTTGTCCGCCCCGCACAGCACCCGGGCGCCGGTGGCCGCCGCGGCCGTGATCTTGTCGGTGCCCATCGCGGTGGACACGTCCGGGTTCTTGACGGCGAAGGTGCCGCCGAATCCGCAGCACTCCTCGGCGCCCGGCAGCTCGACCAGTTCCAGGCCCTTGACGGCGGCCAGCAGCCGGCGCGGCCGGTCCCCGAGGCCGAGAGCGCGCAGACCGTGACAGGAGGGGTGATAGGTGACGGTGTGCGGGAAGTACGCGCCCACGTCGGTCACCCCGAGCACGTCGACCAGGAACTCGGTCAGCTCGTACACCCGCGGCGCCAGGGACCGCGCCGCCTCCGCGAGCGCGGTGCCGCGGCCCTCCGCCGCCGCCTTCCGGCCGATGCGCGGGTAGTGCTCGCGGATCATCGCGGCGCAGGAGCCGGAGGGAGTGACCACGTACGAGTAGCCGGCGAAGGCCTGCGCGGTACGCCGGACGAGTGGTTCCGTCTCGTGCCGGTAGCCGGTGTTGTACTGCGGCTGCCCGCAGCAGCTCTGGCCCGCCGGGAAGTCCACGTCCACACCCAGGCGCTCCAGCAGACGTACGACGGCGACGCCCGTCCGCGGGTACAGCGCGTCGTTGACGCAGGTGACGAACAGGGCGACGCGCATGACGGGCAGAATAGCCGGGTGAAGAAGTTCTCAGTGATCGGCATAGGCGCGGGCGACCCGGACCATCTGACCCTCCAGGCGGTCAGGGCGATCGGCGCGGCGGACGCATTCCTCATCCTGGAAAAGGGCGAGGAGAAGGCGGACCTGACCGGGCTGCGGCGGGCGATGCTCGACGCGCACGCCCGGCCCGGCCACCGGCTGGTGGAGGGCCGCGACCCGGACCGGGACCGGACCCCCGCCGACTACACGCCGACGGTGGACGGCTGGCGCAGCGCACGCGCCGAGATCTTCGAGCGGTTCATCGCGGAGGACCTCTCGGACGGCGAGACCGGGGCGTTCCTGGTGTGGGGCGATCCCTCCCTCTACGACTCCACGCTCGCGATCCTCGACGAGGTGCTGGAGCACGGCCGGGTGGCCTTTGAGCACGAGGTCGTGCCGGGCATCAGCAGCATCTCCGCGCTGCTGGCGCGGCACCGGACCCATCTGAACCGGGTGGGCCGCCCGGTTCAGATCACCACCGGGCGCCGGCTCGCCGAGGGCTGGCCGGACGACGTGGACGACGTGGTCGTGATGCTGGACGCGCGGCACGCCTTCACCGCCCACCTGGACCAGGACCTCTCCATCTACTGGGGGGCCTACGTGGGCACCCCGGACGAGATCCTGGTCTCGGGCAAGCTGGCGGAGGTCGCCGGGCGGATCGAGGAGCTGCGCACCGAGGCCCGCGCCCGCAAGGGCTGGATCATGGACACGTACCTGCTCAGGCGCGGCTGACGCCCCGCGCGAGGTACTCGGGCAGGGCGGCGGCGAGCCGGGCGTACTCCTGGGGCCGGTTGTAGATCTGCCCGCAGACGCGGATGCCGCCGCCGCCCGGCCGGGGCCAGATCAGCACGCGGACGCGCAGTCGCGCCGCGAGCTCCTCGCGCAGGGCGCGGGCGCGGTCCGGGGTCTCGGCGACGCCGGGCGGCAGCAGCAGGGCGCGCATGGCGAGGCCGTCGGTGTGCGGGAGGGGCGTGAGCCCGGGCAGGTCGGCGAGCAGCGCCGCGCCGTGGGCGGCCAGGGCGCTGTTGTGGGCCCGCACCTTGGCCGCGTCGAGGCGTTCGATCAGGTCCAGTCCGTCGGGGGCGGCGAGCCAGCCGGTGTAGTCGGCGGTGGCGCGGTTCTCGACGGAGCGCGGGAAGCCGTGGTGGTCCTCCCAGGACGGTACGAGCGCGCGGACGCGTGGGCGGTGCTGCGGGGCGACGGCGAGGATCGCGGTGCCGGAGGGCGCGTAGCCCCACTTGTGGAGGTTGCCGAACCAGAAGTCGGCGCCGCCGGCGAGGGGGTCTGCGAGCATGCCGGGGGCGTGCGCGCCGTCGACGACGGTGGTGACCCCGCGTTCCCGCAGGTCGGCGAGGAGCCGGGGCGAGGCGATGATCCGGGCGGTCGGCGAGCTGACGTGGTCGAGCACGGCCACCCGCGTACGGGGCGTCAGCGCGGCCAGCACGGTCTCGCGTACGGCGTCCTCGTCGGGCAGGCGGGGATCCAGGGCGACGGTGGTGACCGGGGCGCGGCGGGCCGCGGCCGCGACGACGGTGCCGTAGCCGTGGTCGGTCACCAGGATCTCGTCGCCGTCGGCGAGCGGGACGGCGTCGAGGGCGAGGTTGGCGCCTTCGGTGGCGTTGGAGACGAAGGCGAGCCCGTCGGGGTCGGCGGCCAGGTGCGCGGCGATCCGGGCGCGGGCCGCGGCGAGGCGGTCCGGGACGGAGAGGAAGAAGGCGTCGGGGTCGGCGTGGGCCTCGGCGCGGAGCTCGGCCTGGGTCTCCTGGACGGGGATGGGGACGGCTCCGAAGGAGCCGTGGTTCAGGTGGGCGACGCGGGGGTCGAGGCGGAACAGGGCGGGCCCGCCGGGGAACCCTGCGGGGTGCCCTGCGGGCGGCTCGGCGGGGAATGGGGCTGAGCGTGTCGGCTCGGGCATGCGACCTCCGGGTGTGCGGCGCGGGTGTCGCCCGGATCATCTCCCGGCGGCCGCCGAGGCCGGAAGAGCGCCACCGCGCGGGCCGCGCCGCCCCGCGGGCCCCTGGGGCTCCGCCCCAGGCCCCGCTTCAAACGCCGGAGGGGCTGGATGTGGCTACGGTTCGCGGCCGCTCGTCGCCGCGTAGTACTGGAGGTCCTGGACCTCCACCGTGGGGTCCACCCGGTACGGGAGGCCGACCTTCGCCGTGGCCTTGCCGTCGCGGACGGTCTGCGCCGAGCTGGTGCCCGCCTTCAGCGGGAGCAGCCGGGAGTGAATGCCGGCGGGGGCCTCGTGGCTGCCCTTCACGGAGCCGACGGTCGTACGGACGACGGCGGGCCCGGAGAGGAAGCTGAGCACCTCCACCGTGTCCCGGGGCGGGGCGCTGCCCTTGCGCACCGACATCAGCAGCGACTGGTCGCCCGTCGGGTCGGCGTTCGCGAACTGGGTGCGCGCGGTGAGGTACAGGGTGTCCCGGACGATCTTCGGCCAGCTGCCCGTCTTGAAGCGGGTGAGGTAGTACGCGCTCAGGTCCAGGTAGGCGTGCCCGTTGTGCAGGGAGGGTGCGAACTGGCTGCCCTCCGAGTAGTCGTTCCAGGTGGTGAGCTGCACCCAGTCCGCGCCGTCCTCGATGGCGTGCGTCCAGGTGGAGCGGAGGGTCGCGGTGTTGCCGGCCTCGTCGTAGATGCCCTGGTTGGGGCGGGCGTCCTGGACCGACACGGGCTGCATCCAGATCTTGCCCATGCCGTGGGCCCGCTGCACGTCGCGCGTGGAGCTCTCCTGGCCGACGTAGCTTCGGCTGCCCCACTCGGAGAACCCGTGGCTGATCGGGGCGAACTCGCCGCTGTGGGCGCCGAAGTCGAGGAAGAGCGGGACGAAGGCGGTACGGATGCCGTGTTCGGACTTGAGGGCGGCGATCACCTCGGTCCACCAGGCCACGCCCTTCGCCTCCGCCTTGAAGGGAGAGACGACGAGCCGGCCGTCGGGGAGCCGGTGCGCGGCGGGGGCGTCGGCGAGCGTGGCGATCGCCTTCGCGAGCTCGCGGGGGTCGTCGGTCTTCAGCGAGGTCATGTCCGGCATCAGCATGATCTTGAATGCCGGGTCCACCGAACGGGCCGCGGCCATCAGCAGGTTGGAGCGGTCCCAGTTCTTGCCGGAGAGGGAGAGCAGGTCGAGGGTGAAGCCGTCGATGCCCGCCGCGCGGGCCGTGCGCACCTCCTGCTGGAGGTTGGCGTACTCCCAGTCGCCGCTCTTCGGCACCACGGGCAGCGGCCGGTCGCGCAGCAGGCCGCCGTACTTGCCGTGCTTCCCGCTCTCGCCGTCGGGGTCGAGATAGTTGCGGGTGTAGTAGTCGTTGACCGCGCTCGCGTTGTCGAGGGAGAGCGGGTACGGGGTGAAGTAGTGGGCGAACACCAGCTTCTTGCCCGCTTCGCCGGAGCGCAGGGCGGCCGGCTGCGGCATGTCGAAGGGCAGGGCGCCGGAGGGGCGCTCGGCGCCGGTGTCCACGGCGCCCCCGGGGTTGCCCTCGCCGGCCGCGCCCTTGGTGGGCGCGGGGGTCCCCGCCGGTGACGGGGTGGCCGGGCCGGTGGCGGCCGTGGCTCCGCCGGCGGGCCCGGCGGCCGGGGGGGCGTCGACGGGCGGGACCGAACCGCCTTGTACGGACGCCCCGTCGAAGGGGTCCCAGGCGATGCCGGTGGCCGCGCAGACGCCGACCAGGAGGAAGGCGGACAGCAGCAGGGCGAGCAGCGGTCTTCGGCCGCGGAAGGCCGGCCGGCGGCGGTGTGACACGGGCCGGGGCACGCCGGACAGGCCGGACGGGCCGGGCGCGCCGGGCGCGCCGGCCGTGCCGGCCGTGCGGGCCGGGCGCCGCCTCCCGCGACCCCTCCCGTGCCCCGTCCCGTGCTCCGTTCGCCGGTCCGCTGTCATGCTGGTCCCTCCCGCGCATATGCCCCGAGCGGGGGCTGCACAGCAGTAGAGCCGATTACCGGCGTGCGGACAACCGTTCCCAGGTGCCCGGGGCCGGGCACCTACGTCACCCGGACCACCGGAACTACGCGCCGCGCCGACGCGGGCGGCCGGGTCAGTCGGAGCGGGGGGCGGCGATGTCGGCGTTCTCCAGGATCCCGATGGCGTCCGGGACCAGGATCGCCACCGAGTGGTAGGAGCTGACCAGGTAGGACATGACCGACTTCTGGTCGATGCCCATGCAGCGGACGTTGAGGCCCGGTTCGATCTGCTCGGGGATCGCGGCCGGACGCAGACCGATGACGCCTCCGTTGTCCTCCCCCGTGCGCAGGGCCAGGATCGAGCTGGTGTGGCCGCCCACGACCGGGATCTTCCCGCAGGGCAGCAGCGGGACCCCGCGCCAGGCGGGCACCTGTTTGCCGTGCACCTCCACGGTGTCGAGGGCGAGGCCGCGCTTGTTGCACTCGCGGAGGAAGGCGGCGACGGCCTTGGGATGCGCGAGGAAGAAGGCGGTCCCCCGGCGCATGCTGAGCAGGTCGTCCATGTCGTCGGGGGTGGGCGGGCCGGACCAGGTGCTGATGCGCTGTCCGTAGTCGGCGTTGTGGAGGAGGCCGAACTGCCGGTTGTTGAGCAGTTCGGACTCCTCGCGTTCGCGCATCGCCTGCACGGTCAGGCGCAGTTGCTGCTCGAACTGGTTCATCGGCTCGTTGTAGAGGTCGGCGACCCGGGTGTGGATCCGCAGCACGGTCTGGGCCAGGCTCAGCTCGTACTCGCGCGGCTGCAGCTCGTAGTCGACGAAGGTGGCGGGCAGCCGGGCCTCGCCCGCGTGGCCGGAGGCGAGCTCGATATCGGCCTCGCCCCGCCGGTTGACGGGCCGCCTGCCGTTCTCGACGTACTGCTCCAGGTGGGTCCGCAGGCTGTCCGCGCGGCCCAGTACCTCCTGGAAGGCGCTCCACCGCAGCACCATGACGGTGCCCGCGGTGGCGGCCCGGACGGCGTACGCCCAGCGCGGTTCGGCCTGGCCGAGGGCGTCGTCGCCGAGCTGGTCCCCGTCGGCGACCACGCCGAGGAGTTCGCTGCCGCCGTACTTGCCCGACACCCTCTTCTCGACGCGGCCGTGGGCGATGATGAACACCTCGGCGACGGGGGCGCCCGCGTCGACGAGGACGTCTCCGGCCCGCAGGTCGCGTTTGACGAAGCGCCGGGCCAGCTCCTCCAGTACGGCCGAGTCGGCGTAGCCCTTGAGGACGGGCAGCTCGGTGAGGGTGGGGGCGAGGATGCGTACGTCGTCCGCGCCGGCCTGGACGAAGGAGACCCGGCCGCGCCCGACGGCGTGGGTCAGCCGGCGGTTGACGCGGTAGGTGCCGGCGCCCAGGTCCACCCAGGGCAGCATGCGCAGCAGCCAGCGCGAGCTGATGCCCTGCATCTGGGGCACGGACTTGGTGGTCGTCGCGAGATTGCGGGCCGCGGCCGTGCTCAGGCTCAGCTGCCGTTCGTCTGCGGGGTCCAGGAGTGGCTGCGCCTCTGCGGTCATGCGGGGTTCCTCCCTGCGTCGGTCCACGCGGAGCGTGCTGCACGCTCACCGTGGGGCGCGGGGCGCCGGACGCGGTAGCGGCCCCGGCCCGGGGGCTGTTGAAAATCCCCGGCGGTTGAAGGCCTGCACGCCTGTGCGAACTCCCGGGCGTGCGTACATCCGTGCAGGTTTTCAACGCCGCCGGATCTTCAACGGGCGCGCGGGGCACGGGATCTACCGGGGTCTGGGGCCGCCCCCGCTCCATGGGTGGGTGTGCCGACCCGCAGGAGGAGCCATGACAGGAGGAGCCATGGACCGCGCCCCCGCTCACGCCCCGGGCCGACCCGGCGCCGCGCCCGCCGATCCGGCGGAGGTCCTGAGCCGGCTGCTCGGCGGCCGGAGCGGGCTCGGCGCCGCTCCCCCGCGCGCCGATCCCGGTCCGGCCGGTCCGGGCGCCCGTACGAGTACGCGTACGGGTCCTCGTACGGGAACGCGTACGGGCGACACCCGGACCGAGAGGCCCCGGACCGAGGGGACCCGGACCGGCTCGGGGATCGTCATCCCCCCGCTGTACTGCCCCGACGCCGTGCGGGACGACCCGGCGCTGGCCGACGCGGTGAACGAGGAACTCGTCCGGTGGGCCGACGAGATCGGGATCTACGCCGGGCGCCTCGACATGCTGCGCTCGTGCCGGTTCGGCCGGCTGATGATGCTCGCGCACCCGGACTGCGACGATGCCGACCGGCTGCTCGCGGCCGCCCGGTGCGGGCTCTCCGAGTGGGCCGTCGACGACCACTGGGCCGACGCCGGGGAGGACGCCGACCCACGGTTGATCGGCCTGCGCACGGCGCTCGCGCACGCCGTGGTCGACCCGGTGCGGCTGCCGCCGCGCTACGAGCGGCAGTTCGAGGACCAGGTGGCCGCCGAGCCCGTGGTGCGCGCCTTCCGCTCCGCGCTGGACCACCTCGCCGAGTTCGCCTCGCCCACCCAGGTGACCCGGCTGCGCTACCAGTTGGCGGTGATGTTCGTCGGGTACAACCACGAGGCCGAGTGGCGGACGTCCGCCCGCCGGCCGCCGGTCTGGGAGTACCTGCTCCACCGGTACGAGAACGGCTTCTTCCCCTGCATGGTCCTCACCGATCCGGTCGGCGGGTACGAGGTCCCCGCGCACGAGTTCGCGGACGCACGGGTGCGGCGCACGTACATGTACGCGGGCGTCGCCACCTGCCTGCTCAACGACCTGTATTCGATGGCCCGGGAGGATCCGGGCGACACCAGCCTCCCCCGCCTGATCGAGGCCGAGGAACACTGCTCGCTCCAGGAGGCGGTGAACCGGACGGCCGCGATCCACGACGAGGTGATGCACGCCGTCGAGGCGGAGTCGGCCGCGCTGGCCGCCCTCGGTTCGCCCGCGCTGGGCCGTTTCCTGGAGGGGATCTGGAACTGGATGGGCGGGGCGAAGGAGTGGCACGCCACGAGCCCCCGCTACCACGGCCCCGCGAGCGGCGGCACACCGTAGCAGCAGCCGCCCCGCCCCACCCGGCCTGGCCTGGCCTGGCCACGGCGGGCCGGGATCCCGGACGCTCGTTCAGATCTTGCCGCTGACCAGCCGGATCCGGTGGCCCAGTTCCCGGGCGAAGGCTGCGGTGAAGCGCGGGTGGAGGGGCGGCCAGTCGTCGAACTGGAAGCCGAGGTGGCCGAAGGCGAAGTAGTCGTCGGTCCAGTTCCAGTCCGCGAGCGGAGCGCGGTGGGTGCAGGCCGGGCAGTCGAGAGAGGCGGCGCCCGTGGTGTACCAGGCGTCGAGGGCCTCGCCCGGCCAGTCGGGGGCGGCGTTCCGGCAGTGGGGGCAGAGCGCGGAAGGGGCATCGCCCTGGCCGGCGTAGAAGACCGTACGGCCCACGACGACGCGCAGTTCGTCGCCGGGCTCCTCCTCCAGCCCCTTGATCCGGGCGCGCCAGTCCCAGTGGACCAGGTCGACGGCCTCCCGCCAGCGTGGACCGGCCAGGTACACCACCTCGCCCCGCCACGGCACCGGGCGGATGAACCCCTCCTCCTCCAGCCACCCCTTGCCGTGCTCGCCGCGGGCGGCGGCCTCCTCCGCCGAGGCGTCCAGGTCCACCACGGTCTGCCGATGGGTCCCCACGGGCCCCTCCCCCTCCAGTCGGTGCGGTCGACCCGACCCTACTGACCCGGAGGCACTGACGCCGGAACGGAGCGTCCTCAGCCGAGTCCGCGGACCCGGGCCAGCAGTGCCCGCGCGGTGCGGTTGCCGCCGACGGTCTGGAGGCGGCCGCGCAGCCGGCCCACGGCGTCGTTCACCCGTGCCGAGTCCAGCTGGGGCACCCCGTCCAGCATCTCGTGCCAGGTGGCGCAGGCCCGTTCCAGATGGCCCTGGCCCAGGTGGAGTTCGGCGAGCCTCGCCAGGGTGATGGCCCGTGCGCGGCGCTCGCCGGGGGGCCGGTGCCGCAGGGAGGTGCCGAGCGCGGCGATCGCGCCGCGCGCGTCCCCGAGGGCCGCCAGCGCCTCGGCCTGCTGGTGGGCGAGCGCCGCGTGATGGTAGTCGCCGATGGCGGCCCGCTGCCCGGCCGAGCGCTCCAGCAGCCGTTCCGCCTCGCCCAGCCGGGCCACCGCCGCCCGCCGGTCGCCACAGCCGGCCTCGGCGACCGCCAACTGCCCGGTGACGAAGGCGGCCTGCAGGGTGGGCAGCCGCCCGGCCTCCCGGGCGGCCGCCTCCGCCAGCTCCCAGGCCTGCTTGCGGTGGCCCAGGTGGTGGGCCTGGACGCTCATGGCGCGCAGGACGGGCGCCCAGCACTGCGGGTCGCCCGCCTCCTGGCCGAGCCGCAGGCCCGCCCGGTAGTACGCCTGGGCCACGCCCTGCTGGTTGCCGTCGAAGCACAGGAAGCCCGCCGTGTACGCGAGCCGTGCGGCGCAGCCCACCAGCCGGTGCCGTACCGCGGGCGCGGCGTCGGCGCGCAGCCAGGGCGCCACGGTGGTGGCGAGGTAGCGGGTCAGGGCGGGCCGGGCCAGGCCGCTGCCGAACATCATGTCGGCGTTGCGGAAGACCGGCAGCACGGCCTCGGCGGCCTCCACGTGGTGCGGCCCGATCCGGCCGGCCGGCCGGGCGGGCGCCCCGGCCGCTTCCGGCGGCGGCCAGCCGGCGGGCCGCCAGGCGGAGGAGTAGACCGGGACCTCGCCCAGCAGGGCCGCCGCCTCGATGCCGGCGCCGCCGGCACCCGGGGCGCCCCCGCAGACCCCTGCGGCCACCCCCGAGAGGCCGGCCGAGAGGTCCGGCGCGAGGACGTCCCCGCCGCGCGGGACGCGGCCGTTGTGCTCGCGCGTCCGGGCGGCGCCGGCCGGCCGCGCGAGTCCGGTGTCGGCCGGGCTGACGCGCCGTCCGGTGCGCCGGCTGAGGGCCTCGGCGGCGAGGGCGACGACGTGCGCGGGAGGCCGGGTGCCGGCCAGCCAGTGGGAGATGGAGGTGCGGTCGTAACGCAGGGTGAGGCCGGCCTCGGCGGCGACGCCGTTGACGGCGCGCGCGAAGTCCTGCCCGCTCCAGCGCGCGTCGGTGAGGAGGGTGCGGAGTCGTCCGTTGGGTTCACGCTTGGCCATCAGAACCGCCCAGCTCGTACACGTGTCCATCCATTCAACGCGGTCGGACATTCAACACGGAGGGACCGGGACGCATGTACCGGGTGAGGCCGTCCTGCCCCTAACTAGACGTGTGCGCCGGGTGGCGCACGGTCACACCGCGTGGCCCTGGCGTACGGGAGCACAGCAGATCGCACGGAGCGGGACCGTCCCTTCCGGTCACTCCCGTACACCACCCCCGCTCGGCCCCGGAGGGAGCACGGACCGGCAGCACACCCCACCGTCGCGCACGGCACCCGCGCCACTCCCAGGAAGACCGACCGAGAGGAAGGCCCGCCATGTCCGTCGACCCCAGCACCGAAGCGAGCGCCGAGCACCTGACCGCCGCCGCCCGGCAGAGCCTGAGCACCGAGGCCGCCCGGAATCTGGCCACCACGACCAAGTCCGCGCCGCAGATGCAGGGGATCAGCTCGCGCTGGCTGCTGAGGATCCTGCCGTGGGTGCAGACCGGCGGCGGCACGTACCGGGTCAACCGCACCGTGAGCTACACCCTCGGCGACGGGCGCATCACCTTCGTGAAGACCGGGACCGAACTCCGCGTCATCCCGCCGATGCTGCGCGAGCTCGGCATGCTCCGGAACTTCCCCGACGACCAGGTGGTCAAGGCCATCGCCGACCGGTTCGTGAAGGAGGAGTTCCGCAAGGGTGACGTCATCGTCCGGCGCGGCGAGCCCGTCGACAAGATCTTCCTCATCGCCCACGGGCGGATCGAACGGCTCGGCACCGGCGCCTACGGGGACGAGGCGAGCCTGGACGTACTGAGCGACGGCGACCACTTCGGCCACCACCCGCTGCCCGACGCCCGCTGGGAGTTCACCGCGCGGGCGCAGACGGACGTGGTGACGATGACCTTCAACCGGGGTGACTGGGACGCGGCGCTGACCAGTTCCGCCGCGCTGCGCCGGCACGCCGAGGCCTACCTGGAGGCCGAGCGCGTCGGCCGCCGGGGCAGTGACGCGGTGGACCTGTCCGCCGGCCACACGGGCGAGGTGATGCTGCCCGGCACGTACGTGGACTACGACCTGGACCCGCGCGAGTACGAGCTGAGCGTCGCGCAGACCGTGCTGCGGGTGCACTCCAGGGTCGCCGACCTCTACAACAAGCCGATGAACCAGTCGGAGCAGCAACTCCGGCTGACCATCGAGGCATTGAGGGAGCGTCAGGAGAGCGAGCTGATCAACAACGCGGAGTTCGGGCTGCTGCACAACGCCGACTACGAGCAGCGCGTCTACGCCCGGACCGGTCCGCCCACCCCCGACGACATGGACGAACTCCTCAGCCGGCGCCGCGGGTCGCAGTACTTCCTCGCCCACCCGCGCACGATCGCCGCCTTCGGCCGCGAGTGCAGCCGGCGCGGTCTGTACCCGGACAGCGTGGACTTCCAGGGCCATCGGGTCCCGTCCTGGCGGGGGGTGCCGATGCTGCCCTGCAACAAGATCCCGGTGACGCCGGAGCGGACCAGCTCGATCCTCGTCCTGCGCACCGGAGAGGACAACGAGGGCGTCATCGGGCTGCACCCGGTGGCCCTGCCCGACGAGTACCAGCCGGGCCTGTCCGTGCGGTTCATGAACATCAACGAGCAGGCGATCATCTCCTACCTGGTCACCGCCTACTACTCCGCGGCGATCCTGGTGCCCGACGCCGTCGGGGTGCTGGAGAACGTAGAGATCTCCCGATTCGACGACTGAGGGGCCTCGTCATGACCGCTCGGCAGGAGAGCGACCCGCGGGAGGGCGACCCGCAGGAGGGCGCTTCGGGGCAGCCCTTCGAGCTGCCCGAGTTCTACCTCCCGCACCCCGCCCGCCTCAACCCCCATCTGGAGGAGGCCCGGACGCACACCCGCGCGTGGGCCGCGGACCGGGGGATGCTGGACGGCTCGGGCGTGTGGGGCCCGGCCGACCTGGAGGCGCACGACTACGCGCTGCTGTGCGCCTACACCCACCCCGAGTGCGACGGCCCGATGCTCTCGCTCGTCACCGACTGGTACGTGTGGGTGTTCTTCTTCGACGACTGGTTCCTGGAGCGGTTCAAGCGCACCGGTGACCGGGCCGCGGGGCGGGCCGCCCTGGAGCGGCTCACGCCGTTCATGCCCGCCGATCCGCGCGCCACGATGCCCGAGCCCGCCAATCCGGTCGAGGCCGGCCTCGCCGACCTGTGGCGGCGTACGGTACCGGGCCACTCGGCCGACTGGATCGCGCGCTTCACCCTCAGCACCCGCGATCTGCTCGACGAGTCGCTCTGGGAGCTCGACAACATCAACATCGGCAGGGTGTCGAACCCGATGGAGTACGTGGAACAGCGCCGCAAGGTGGGCGGCGCGCCCTGGTCGGCGGGGATCGTCGAGCACGCGGTGGGCGTGGAGGTGCCCGCGTCCGTCTCCGGGGAGCGGGCGCTGCGCGTGCTGCGCGACTGCTTCGCCGACGCGGTCCACTTCCGCAACGACCTGTTCTCGTACGAGCGGGAGATCGGGAAGGAGGGGGAGCTCAGCAACGGGGTGCTGGTCCTGGAGCGGTTCTTCGGCTGCACCACCCAGGAGGCCGCCGACCAGCTGAACAACATGATCACCTCCCGGCTCCAGCAGTTCGAGAGCACCTTCTTCACCGAACTGCCCGTGCTCTTCGCCGAGAAGGGCCTCGGCCCGGACGGGATCCTCGCGGTCCTCACCTACGCGCGCGGACTCCAGGACTGGCAGTCCGGCGGCCACGAGTGGCACATGCGCTCCAGCCGGTACATGAAGAGCCGCCCGGACCGCACGGACGCGGGGTTGCCCGGGTGGCTGCCCGGCCCCTCCGGGCTGGGCACCACCGGCGCCAACGTCAAGGCACTGCTGGGCCTGACCGGCGGCGCGCGGCGGGTGCGCCGGCACTCCAACGTCCCGCATCCGGTGGGTCCTTCGGTGATCCCGGAGTTCTATCTGCCGTACCGGAACGTGCTGAGCCCGCACCTGGCGGGCGCCCGGGAGCGGCTCATCGAGTGGAACCGGGCGATGGGCATCCTGGACGAGGGCATCTGGTGGGAGGAGAAGGCGCGCGGGTACGACTTCGCGCTGTGCTCGGCGGGCATCGACCCGAGGTGCTCGGCGCAGGCGCTGGACATCAGCGCGGGCTGGCTGAGCTGGGGCACGTACGCCGACGACAGCTTTCCGCTGCTCTTCGGCGCCACCCGGTCCCTGGCCGCCGCCAGGGCGCAGACGCGGCGGCTGCGCGCCTGCATGCCGCTCGACGTGTCCGCGCCGCCGGCTCCGGTCAACGCGATGGAGCGGGGGCTGGCCGACTTGTGGCGGCGCACGGCGGCGCCGATGGGGCGGCGCGGCCGGGAGATGTTCCGGTCGGCCATGGACCAGGTGCTGGACAGCTGGCTGTGGGAGCTGGACAACCAGGCGGCCAACCGGGTCCCGGACCCGGTGGACTACCTGGAGATGCGGCGGGTGACCTTCGGGTCGCCGATGACGATCTCGCTGGCGCGGATGGCGCACATGGACGTGGTTCCGGAGGAGGTCTACGGGAGTTCGGCCCTGCAGTCCCTGCAGGCGGCGGCCTTCGACTACTCGGCCGTCATGAACGACGTGTACTCGTACCAGAAGGAGGCGGAGTACGAGGGCGAGCTGCACAACCTGCTGATCGTCGTGGAGAACTTCTTCGACTGCGACTACCCGGCCGCGCTGCGGGTCGTGAACGACCTGATGACCGCGCGGATGAAGCAGTTCGAGCACGTGGTGGCCAACGAACTGCCCGTCATGTACGCGGACCACGGGCTGGACGCGGAGGCCCGCGCGGCCCTCGACCGCCACGTGGACGAGCTGAAGCAGTGGATCGCGGGGATCGCCGTCTGGCACGCGCGGACACGGCGCTACCGGGAGGAGGACCTGAAGCGCCACCACGCGCACCGCCCGGCCGTGGCGGCGGGCGCCGTGACGCCGAATCCGCCGGGCCGGGGCAGGCTGCTGCCGCCGGCTCCGCACCGCCCCACGTGGGCCTGACCTGCGGGGCTGAAGACCCCCTCACCGGAATGCGACATTCCCCTGGTCTTACGGCGCAAGTGGCGCATAATCGTCGTCACGCGGCTCGAACGAACCCTCTTGCCGCACTTGGTCACGCATGCAATGGGGGGCATCGTGCCGATGAGGGAATCCCGCTCGACCGGAACGCTTCCGGCGACCTCCGCCGAGATGTCCCGCCTGCTCACCGCCGTCCGGCGGGGGCGGGTGCTCACCGTGGCGGGGGGCCTGCGCGAGCCGCGGAGCCTGCTCGTGCGGGAGATCGCGCGACGCCTCGCGTCCAACTTCTGCGACGGGGTGGCGGTCGTCGCCATGGACCCGCTCCACGGCGGCTACGGCCTCCGCGAACTCACGGCGGAGCTGACGGCCGGGCCGAGGGCCGGGCCGAGGGCCGAGCCGGGCTGCTTACCCGGCGTGCCCGCCCTGCCCCGCGGAACGGCGAACGCCGCCTCGTGGCTGGCCGAACGGGACATGCTGCTCGTCCTGGACGGCGCCGAACAGCTCGGCCCGGACGCCCTGGCCTGGCTGCGGAACCTGCTGTCCGTGGCCCCGGGGCTGCGGATCCTGGCCGCCGGCCGGTCCCCGCTGGCGTTCGACCAGGAACGGATCCACCACCTCTGACCCGCTCCGCGGCCCCGCCGTCAGCCGAACTGCCGGCCGAGCGCGCGCCACACCGGGGCCGGGCAGCGCCCTTGAGGGCGCGAGGTGAGGAACATCCGGTAGTCGACACGGCGCGGCGGCAGGCCGCTCTCCACCCAGTGGTCGCGGCCGGAGTGCTTGTCCCATCCGTCGTTCGGCATCCGGATGTGGTCGGAGCGCCCGTCCTTGTCCTTGCTGGTGATCTGGGCGACCTCGGCGTGATCGGCGTGGGCCGCCAACACCACGCAGTAGTGGCGCAGCTGCCGCGCCGGATCCTCGCGCAGCGGCACCATGGCCAGCCAGATCTCCCCCGGGGCCGGCCGGCGCGTGGACGCGGGGGCGGGCCGGCCGGCCCGCGAGGCGTCCCACCGGCGGACCGCGACGACGAAGGCGAGCGCCACGAGCCCGGCGGCCAGGCTCTCGGCCGTGGCACGGACGTTCCACACCGGGTGGTCGCCGACCTTGCTCTCCGTCCACCACAGCGCCGCGGCCACCAGGGCGAGCAGGCCCGCCGCCCGGGCCGGGACCAGCCACCGCGCGTTGGCCCGGCGGCGGCTCGCGAAGAACGCCAGGACGAGGGCCACGACGGCCGGAATGGCGTAGGCGACGAGGTACTGCCCGAAGCCGTGCATCTGCTGGGGCGGTGTCTGCTCCGCCAGCAGATCGGGCAGTACGAGCGGCACGGCCAGCAGGTATCCGACCGTGGGCAGGACGAACACCACGAGCAGGAGCCCCAGGCATCCGATGCCGGCGCACGACGTGTCGGAGCGACGTCCCACAGCTCCCCCTCCAGGTCACAGAGCGCGAACGCTAGCGCAGGGCCACCTCCCCGGCCACCGGGTCCGGGATACGGGTCCGGGATACGGGTCCGGGATACGGGTCCGCCCCGGCCGGGCGCGATGCCGGCCGGGGCGGAACAGGTACGACCGCCTGGGGCTGGGGTCAGCCCAGGGTCGCGATCGCCTGGTTGAAGGTCGCCGACGGGCGCATGATCGCCGCGGCCTTCGTGGCGTCGGGCTGGTAGTACCCGCCGATGTCGGCCGGGGAGCCCTGCACCGCGATCAGCTCACCGACGATCTTCTCCTCGGACTCGGCCAGCGTCTTGGCCAGCGGGTCGAAGGCCGCCGCCAGCTTCGGGTCGTCGGTCTGCCGGGCCAGCTCCTGCGCCCAGTACAGGGCGAGGTAGAAGTGGCTGCCGCGGTTGTCGATGCCGCCCAGCTTGCGGCTCGGCGACTTGTCCTCGTTGAGGAAGGAGCCGGTCGCCCGGTCCAGCGTGTCGGCCAGCACCTGGGCGCGGGCGTTTCCGGTGGTGGTGGCGAGGTGCTCGAAGGAGACGGCGAGCGCGAGGAACTCACCGAGGGAGTCCCAGCGCAGGTAGTTCTCCTTGACCAGCTGCTGGACGTGCTTCGGGGCGGAGCCGCCGGCGCCCGTCTCGAAGAGGCCCCCGCCGTTCATCAGCGGGACGACCGACAGCATCTTGGCGCTGGTGCCCAGCTCCAGGATCGGGAACAGGTCGGTCAGGTAGTCGCGCAGCACGTTGCCGGTCACCGAGATGGTGTCCTCGCCGCGGCGGATGCGCTCCAGGGAGTACGCGGTGGCCTTGACCGGGGAGAGGATCTCGATGGTCAGACCCTCGGTGTCGTGCTCGGCGAGGTACGTCTTGACCTTGGCGATCAGCTGCGCGTCGTGCGCGCGGTCCTCGTCCAGCCAGAACACGGCCGGGACGCCGGTGGCGCGGGCGCGGGTGACGGCGAGCTTGACCCAGTCCTGGATCGGCAGGTCCTTGGTCTGGCAGGCACGGAAGATGTCGCCGGCGGCGACCTCCTGCTCCAGGACCGTGTTGCCCGCGGCGTCGACGACGCGGACGGTGCCCGCGGCGGCGATCTCGAAGGTCTTGTCGTGGCTGCCGTACTCCTCGGCCTTCTGGGCCATGAGGCCGACGTTCGGCACCGAGCCCATCGTGGACGGGTCGAAGGCGCCGTGGGCGCGGCAGTCGTCGACGACGACCTGGTAGACGCCCGCGTAGCTGCTGTCCGGGAGGACGGCGAGGGTGTCGGCCTCGGCGCCGTCCGGGCCCCACATGTGGCCGGAGGTGCGGATCATGGCCGGCATGGAGGCGTCGACGATGACGTCGGACGGGACGTGCAGGTTGGTGATGCCCTTGTCGGAGTCGACCATCGCCAGGGCCGGGCCCTCGGCGATCTCGGCGTCGACGGACGCCTTGATCGCGTCGCCGTCGGGCAGCGCGCCCAGGCCGTTCAGGATGGCGCCGAGGCCGTCGTTGGGCGACAGGCCGGCGGCGGCGAGGGTCTCGCCGTAGCGGGCGAAGGTCTTCGGGAGGAAGGCGCGGACCACGTGGCCGAAGACGATCGGGTCGGAGACCTTCATCATCGTGGCCTTGAGGTGCACGGAGAACAGCACGCCCTCGGCCTTGGCACGCTCGATCTGGTCGTTCAGGAAGGTGCGCAGGGCGTCGACGTGCAGGACGGACGCGTCCACGACCTCACCGGCGAGGACCGGTACGGAGTCGCGCAGCACGGTGGTGGCGCCGTCGGCGGCGACGTGCTCGATGCGGAGCGTGCCGGCCTCGGCGATCACGGCGGACTTCTCGGTGGAGCGGAAGTCGTTCGCGCCCATGGTGGCGACGTTCGTCTTCGACTCGGGGGTCCAGGCGCCCATGCGGTGCGGGTGGGCCTTGGCGTAGTTCTTCACCGAGGCGGGGGCGCGGCGGTCGGAGTTGCCCTCGCGCAGGACCGGGTTGACGGCGCTGCCCTTGACCTTGTCGTAGCGGGCGCGGGTCTCGCGCTCCTCGTCGGTCTTCGGGTCGTCCGGGTAGTCCGGGAGGGCGTAGCCCTGGCCCTGGAGCTCGGCGACCGCGGCCTTGAGCTGCGGGATCGACGCCGAGATGTTGGGCAGCTTGATGATGTTGGCCTCGGGGGTCTTCGCCAGCTCACCGAGCTCGTGGAGGGCGTCGGCGATCCGCTGGCTCTCCTCCAGGTGCTCGGGGAAGCTGGCGATGATCCGACCGGCCAGGGAGATGTCACGGGTCTCGACATTCACACCGGCCGTCGACGCGTACGCCTGGATCACAGGCAGGAAGGAATACGTCGCGAGGGCCGGGGCCTCGTCAGTGTGCGTGTAGATGATGGTCGAGTCAGTCACCGGATGCTCCGCTCCACAGTCTGCGTCTCTCGTCTGCAACATTGCTCGACATCAAGATATCTCGTGATCGGGCCGGTCTGGACAGCCCCCCTGCCGCCAGTCCGGGAGACGCGTGTCACGCCCCGGCCCCCCGGAACGGCAAAAGCGCCGTCCCGGCTGTTCCCAGCCGGGGCGGCGCTCAGGCGTACAGGCCTACGGGCCGGGTCAGGCCGCGAGGACCTTCGGGTTGGGGCCGTACTTGTTCGGCTGCGCGTTGCCCTCGAGGGCCCAGATGACGATCAGGGCGATCCAGCCGAGGAACGGGATGAGGTAGAGCAGCAGCCACCAGGCGGACTTGTCCGTGTCGTGCAGACGACGGACCGCGAGACCGAGGGTCGGCAGCAGGATCGCCAGGCTGTACAGGCCGGAGAGGATGCTGTTGGCACCGATGACGGTGTCGATGATCCCGATGACGATCGAGACGGCCAGGTTGCACAGGAAGAACATCCAGAATTCCTGGCGACGGGCGCGGCCCGAGAAGACGACGTACTTCTTCAGAACGTCTACGTAGTAGTTCATGGGTCCCCCCAGAGGACGGTTGGTCGGCCCGTCCTGCTGGAGCAAGCCGGGGCAGAACTTATGCCCCCCTTACGTCACGGTCAAGCCAGTTGACGCGAAGCCAAATCGGCTGGACCGGACGATTTCCGGCACCGAGGTTGCGACTAGAGAGCACAGGAGTGACCTCATGTCCTTGAATGTCCGAAAACTCCCCGCCGCGCGCCTACTTGACGCCCCGGCAGCCACCTCGATCGTTAGCCACATCGTTACCGCACCGCGACACCGCGGCCCGGGTCGCCGGGAGGAGGGTCCGGAGCCGGGCCGCGGCGGACGTCAGCCGATGTGGAAGGAGTCCCCGTAGACCTTCCAGTCGAGCGGGGTGTTGAGGTTCAGATTGCCCTTCTTGAGGAAGACCCGCTGGGCGGTGTCGACCCGGCTGGTGTCGCTGTGTGCCTCCTCCTGCTTCATGGCCCAGACCCGGGCGTCGAGGAAGGCGTTGAGGTACGCGGTCTCGTTGCCACCCTGGGACGGGGGCTTGGCCTTGGACAGGGCGCGCCCCCGGATGCTGCGGAAGCTGGTGGAGTCGGTGCCGTCACCGTGCATGACGATGGCGTCGTAGTAGATGAACTGGCCGAGCACGCCGATCCCGTCGGACTTGCCCTGCTGCACGGACGGGTTGAAGTAGACCCTGTCGCGCTCGCGGTCCTGGGCCTTCTTGAACTCGGCATCCTGGGCGGCCTTCACCCAGTCCTTGGTGAAGTTGGGGTCGAGGCCGGCGTGCGAGTCGGTGCCGTCGACCCTGCGCAGGGCGGGCAGGTACGTGGCGAGGACGTTGCCCGGCTTGACCTGTGTGTAGTACTCGACGAGGTCGAGCATGTCGCCGGTGCCGGAGCAGAAGCCGATGATGCCGGCCGTGTAGCCGCGGCCGTCGCCTATGTCCTCGATGTACTTGTACTGCGCCTTCCAGTCCAGCGAGGAGTTCTCCGCGCTGGAGACGATCTTCATGGCGATCTCCTTCTTCGCCGGATCGTCGAGTCCCGCGGCCGCTGCCGCCGCGGTCTCCGCCGTGGGGGCGGGGGCCGCGGTGGTCGCGGTGGCGTGGGCGGCGACGGGGACGGCGAGCAGCGCGCTGCCGAGCAGTGCGCCGATCGCGAGCATCTTGCGGTGGGGGGTGAACACAAGGCCTCCGTGGGGTAGTTGAGGCGTCCCGATTTCGTTAGGAAACTTTACTACCAGAGCTGACGACAGCTCAAGACCCGTGCGCCACAGGGCGATCGCCCCGCCGTGTCAGCCCCGATGCGCGAGACGGGCCGTCAATTCCCGCTTGGCGTCCGGCCGTTCGGGCCGGGTGATGCTGTAGACCGCGCTGTCGCGGATCCATCCGTCGCGCATAGGTCCCACAGCCGCCCGTCCCGGACCGCCTCGCACAGTCCGTCGTGGTGCCGGTGGGCGAGCGGCTCCAGCCGGACCCGCTCGCCGGTGAGCCCGTCGGCCGCCGCGCCCGATTCCGCTCCGCCCGATTCCGCCTCTCCCGCTGCCCCGCCCGCCACCGCTCCGCCGCCGCCCGTTCGCTGTTGACGATCAGTGACAGGCGGACCCTACTCGGCGCCCACGCCCGCCCCCGCAGGGTTTTCCCGGGTCAGAGCCAGCCGTTGCGCCGGAAGCCCCGGTGGATGACGAAGCAGGCCAGGGCCATGACGCCGAGGACGAGGGGATAGCCGTAGGTCCAGTGCAGTTCGGGCATGTGGTCGAAGTTCATGCCGTAGACCCCGCAGACCATGGTCGGGACGGCGACGATGGCCGCCCACGCCGTGATCTTGCGCATGTCCTCGTTCTGGCCGACGGTCACCTGCGCGAGGTGCGCCTGGAGGATGGAGTCGAGCAGGTTGTCGTAGGCGCTGATCTGCTCGGTGGCCCGGGTCAGATGGTCGGCCACGTCCCGGAAGTACGCCCGGATCTCCGGCGGGATGACCGGTATCGGCTGCGTGGCCAGCTGCTCCAGGGGGCGGCCCAGCGGCGCCACCGCCCGCCGTAGCTCCAGGAGTTCGCGCTTGAGCTGGTAGATCCGGCCGGCGTCGCCGCGGCCGCCGCTCTCGCTGAACACCGCCGTCTCGACGGCGTCTATGTCGTTCTGCACGGCGTCCGTCACGGCCACGTAGTCGTCGACCACGTGGTCGGCCATGGCGTGCAGGACCGCCGCGGGCCCCTTCGCCAGCTGTTCGGGGGAGGCTTCCAGCTCCTCGCGGACCGGGCCGAGGGTGCCGCGGCCGCCGTGCCGGATGGTGATGACGAAGTCGTGGCCGGTGAAGGCCATCAGCTCGCCGGTGTCCACCACCTCGCTGGTCGCGGTCAGCTCCTCGTGCTCCACGTACCGCACGGTCTTGAAGACGGAGAACAGCGTGTCGTCGTACCGCTCCACCTTCGGGCGCTGGTGCGCGTTCACGGCGTCCTCGACCGCGAGGGGGTGCAGGCCGAAGAGCTCGGCGAGCCCGGCGAGCTCGGACTGCGACGGCTCGTGCAGGCCGATCCAGACGAAGCCGTCGCCCGCCTTGCGGACCCGGCGCAGCGCCTCCTCGACCTCGGCGCAGTCCTCCTGGCGCACGCCGTCGCGGTAGAAGATGCAGTTGACCACCGCGCTGCCGAGCGGGGAGCGGGCGGGGTGGCTGAGGTCGACGGCCCGCCGGTAGCTGCGGCGCACGGCCCGGCGCAGGTTGCTGAACATGGACAAGGACGTACTCCCCTTCGGCGGATCACCGGCCAGTGTGCCATCGCCTCCGGCACGTCCCCCACCAGGGCTCAGACCCGGTCGATGAACACGCTCGTCGACTTCACCCGTGCCGTGGCCCGCGCGCCCACCTCCAGCCCGAGCTCCTCCACCGCCTCGCGCGTCAGCAGCGAGACGATGCGGTGCGGTCCCGCCTGGATCTCCACCTGCGCGTCGACCGTGCCCAGCTTCACCCCGGTCACGATCCCCGGGAAGGCGTTGCGCGCCGAGGTGTACGGGGCGTCCCCGCCCTCGCCGGCCTCCTGCGCGACCTCGACGCAGAACGCGGCCAGGTCCGGGCCGTCCACCATCCGCCGCGTGCCCTCCCGGCGGGTGGGGAACCGGTCCGCGTCCGCCCAGCGACGGGCCGTGTCGACGCTGACGCCGAGCAGCCGGGCCGCCTGTCCGATCGTGTAGGACTCCATGGTCCCGCAGCTTAGAGCCCTCGGTGCGAGGGGCTGCGCAGGGCCTCCCGGGCCGCCGCCGCGATGACCTGGGCCACCGTGGACAGGGCCGGCGAGTCGAGCTTCCACTGTTGCCAGTACAGCGGTACGTCCAACGGCCGCAGGGGCTCCAGCAGCACCAGCTCCCCCGTCCGCACCAGCGGGCCCGCCTGCTGCTCCGGCACCAGCCCCCAGCCCAGTCCCGCGACCACCGCGTCCCGGAACCCCTCGGAGGTCGGAATGTAGTGCCGGACCGTGCCCGCCCCGGCCGCCGCGTCCCCTGTCAGCGACCGGACGAAGGCGTCCTGGAGGTCGTCCTTCCGGTCGAACACGATGGTCGGCGCCTCCCGCAGGTCCCGCTCCGGCGCGCCCGTCAGGTACCGGGCCGCGAACCGGGGGCTGGCCGTCGGCAGGTACCGCGCAAGGCCCAGCAGCCGTACGCTGCACCCCGCCACCGGGTCCGGTGAGGAGGTCACCGCCGCCATCACCTGCCCCTCCCGCAGCAGCGCCGTCGTGTGCGACTCGTCCTCGCGGTGCAGTTCGACGCAGACCGGCGGGTCCTGCGGCACCCGGGTCAGCGCCGGCAGGAACCAGGTGGCCAGGGAGTCCGCGTTCACCGCGATCGGGAGCCGCACCGGGCCCGTCCCGTCGGCCATGCCCAGCTCGGAGCGCGCGTCCCGCTCCAGCCGGGCCAGCTGCCGGGCGAAGCGGACCACCACTTCCCCCGATTCCGTCGCCCGCACCGGTTTCGTCCGCATCAGCAGCACCCGCCCGGTCCGCTGCTCCAACGCCTTCACCCGCTGGCTGACCGCGGAGGGGGTCACGTGCAGGGCGGCGGCCGCCGCGTCGAAGGTGCCCTCGTCCACCACCGCGAGCAGCGTGCGGACCTGGTCCAGAGGAAGCTCATCCATCACGAGCGTTAATGGTACGTAAAAATCATTAGCTGTACTGAACGGTCTGCGCTGCCTACGGTCGACGACATGACACACGGCACCCTGACCGCGGCCCTGGCCGGCTTCGGCACCGGCTTCTCCCTCATCGTCGCCATCGGCGCGCAGAACGCCTTCGTCCTGCGCCAGGGCGCGCGCCGCCACGCGGTCCTCGCCGTGGTCGCCATCTGCGCCCTCTCCGACGCGGCCCTCATCGCCCTCGGTGTCGCCGGCGTCGGCGCCTTCGTCACCGCCTGGCCGGCCGCCCTGACCGCCGTCGGCCTGGCCGGCGGCGCCTTCCTGGTCTGCTACGGAGTCCTGGCCGCCCGCCGGGTGCTGCGTCCCACCCCGGGCGCCGCCCTCACGACGGAGGGGGCCGCCGCCGGATCCGCCCGCGGGGCGGTACTGACCTGTCTGGCCATGACCTGGCTCAACCCGCACGTGTACCTCGACACCGTCCTGCTCGTCGGCTCCCTCGCCGCCGACCGCGGCGACCTGCGCTGGGCCTTCGGCATCGGGGCCGTCCTCGCCAGCCTGACCTGGTTCACCAGCCTGGGGTACGGGGCCCGCCTGCTGAGCAGCCTGCTCGCCCGGCCCTCGGCCTGGCGGATCATGGACGGGCTCGTCGCGGCGACCATGGTCACCATGGGCGGCCTGCTGCTGGCCCGCGCCTGAGCCGCATGTCGGCGCCGGGTCGCCGGCGGGAGCCCGGCATAGTGCTGCCGACGCCCTGTCGCCGGCGTCACGACAACCTGACGTCACGACGACCTGACGTCACGACGACCTGACGTCATGACGACCCGACGACCTGACGACCCGACGACCTGACGACCCGACGCCCAGGAGCCCTCCGTGCCCGACCGCCCCACCCCCGACGCCGTGCGCGCGTACCACGCCGCCCGGCCGGCCCCACTCGTGGCCGTCACCGGGATCGTGCTCGACACCCGCGGGCGGGTCCTCGTACTGACCACCTCGGACACGGCGGATCCGGAGCTTCCGGGCGGCACGGCCGAGGCCGCCGAGACCGCGGAGCGGGGTCTGGCCCGCGCGCTGCGGGAGGATCTCGACCTGCATGTGCCCGTCGGCCGGCTGTTGGCGGTGGACTCCCGGCCGCCCGGGGCCCTCGGCCGCGCCCTGGTCGTCCACGTCCACCTCGTCGGGCCGCTGACCCCGGAAGAGGCTGCGGCGCTCTCCTTCCGGGACGGCGGGGGCACCGAGGCGCGCTGGCTCCGGCCGGAGGAGGCCTGCGAGGCCCTGCCGGCCCGCGTCGCGCCCCGGCTGCGCGCCGGCCTGGCCGCCCTGCACACCGGCTCCTTCGCCCACCTCGTCGACGGCGTGCCGCAGCCGGGCTCCCCGGCCGGCCTCGACCCGGCCCGGCGCCTCGCCCTGGAACACTCCGGCACCCTCGACGCGGCCAGCCACCGGGCCAGCCGGCCCAAGGCGGTGACCGCCGCGAGCGTGCTGTTCACCGCCGCCGACGGCCGGGTCCTGCTGGTCCAGCCCGCGTACGGCCGCAGCGACCGCTGGAACCTGCCCGGCGGCGGCATCGACAGCGACCTCGGCGAGACCCCGCGCGCCGCCGCCCGGCGCGAGGTCCACGAGGAACTGGGCCTCGACCTCGCGCCGGGACGGCTGCTCGCCGTGAACTGGTCGCACAAGCCCGGCCGTCCGGCGCGCATCCGCTTCCTCTACGACGGCGGCGTCCTCGACGCCACCGTGCTCGCCCGGATCCGCCTCGACCACACCGAACTCCTCCAGTGGCGCACCGTCGCGCCCGCGGAGCTGTCGGGCCTGGTCAAACCCGCCCTGCGGCGCCAGATCAGCGCCTGCCTGACCGCCCGCGCAACGGGCACCGGGCCACTGGAGCTCCACGCCGGCCGACCCTGACGGGCGGTCCCCGCCCGGCGCGCCGGGCCGCGGCCGCCGGGTTACCGTCGGCGGCATGGACGGTGATCTCCGCGCGTGGCGCCCGTGCCTGCTCGGCGGGGCGGTCTTCGCCGTGTGCATGGCCGGCACCACGCTGCCGACCCCCCTCTACGGCCTCTACCAGGAGAAGTTCGGGTTCTCCGAGCTGATGGTGACCGTGGTGTACGCCGTGTACGCCTTCGGGGTGATCGGCGTACTGCTGCTGGCGGGCAACGCCTCGGACGCCGTGGGCCGGCGGCCGGTGCTGCTGGCCGGCCTGGGCTTCGCGGCGGCCAGCGCCGTCTGTTTCCTGTGTGCCACCGGCATGGGCTGGCTGTACGCGGGACGGCTGCTGTCGGGGCTGTCCGCCGGGCTGTTCACCGGCGCGGCGACGGCGTACGTGATGGAGCTGGCACCCCGCGGCGGCACCTCGCGGGCCACGCTCGTGGCGACGGCCGCCAACATGGGCGGGCTGGGCTGCGGTCCGCTGCTCGCCGGCGTGCTCTCGCAGTACGCCCCCTGGCCCCTCTACCTGACCTTCGCCGTGCACCTCGTCCTGGTGGCGGCCTCGGCCGGCGTCCTGCTGGGGCTGCCGGAGACCGTGACGGAGCTGCGGCCGCTGCGCACCGTACGGCCGCAGCGGCCCGGCCTGCCCCCGCAGGTGCGGGCGGTGTTCGCGCCCGCGGCGACCGCCGCGTTCGTGGGCTTCGCCCTGTTCGGGGTGTTCACCTCGGTCAGCCCCGCGTTCCTCGCCCAGTCCCTGGACGTGCACAACCGGGCCGTGAGCGGGGCGGTCGTCGCCCTGGCCTTCTTCGCCTCGACCGCCGGACAGCTGGCGGTCGGCAAGGTCGGGGTGGGGCGCTCACTGCCGCTGGGCTGCGCCGGGCTCCTCGCCGGACTGGCCCTGCTCGCGGGCGCCCTGGTGTGGGACCAGCTGGCGCTGGTGGTGGCGAGTGCGCTCGTCGGCGGCGCCGGGCAGGGCCTGGCGTTCCGCGGGGCGCTGTCCGCGGTGGCCGCGGCCTCGCCGCCGGACCGGCGCGCGGCCGTGATCTCGACGCTGTTCGTGGTGGCGTACGCGGGCATCTCGGTGCCGGTGATCGGCGTGGGACTGCTGGCCGACCCGCTCGGCCTGGAGGGTGCCGGGCTCGTGTTCATCGCCTGCATGGCCGTGCTCGTCTCGGGCGCGGCCGCCTACCTGCTGCGCCGGCCCGTACGGGTGGGAAGCACGTCGGGCCCGGCCTGACGGCCGGGCCCGACGAGAACAGCGGTGGAGCGGTGGAGCGGTGGGCGTGGATCAGACCGCCGGGACCGGGTAGGTCGGGTACTCCACGCCGGACACGTGCTGGACCACGCGGATGACCTGGCAGGAGTAGCCGAACTCGTTGTCGTACCAGAGGTAGAGGATGGCGTTGTCGCCGTCGACCTTGGTGGCACCGGCGTCCACGATCGACGCGTGGCGCGAGCCGACGAAGTCCATGGAGACCGCGTCGGGGGCCGTCGTGAAGTCGATCTGGCGCTTGAGCGGCGAGTGCAGGGAGACGTCGCGGAGGTAGTCGAGGACTTCCTCGCGGGTGGTCTCGCGGCCCAGGCGCAGGCTGAGGATGGCGATCGAGACGTCCGGGACGGGGACGCGGATCGAGCTGCCGGTGATCGGCGCCTTGAGGTGGGGCAGCGCCTTGGCGACGGCGGAGGCGGCACCGGTCTCGGTGATCACCATGTTCAGCGGCGCCGAACGGCCGCGGCGGTCGGCCTTGTGGTAGTTGTCCAGCAGGTTCTGGTCGTTCGTGAACGAGTGGACGGTCTCCACGTGACCGCGCAGGACACCGTACTCGTCGTCCATGGCCTTCAGCGGCGGGACGATCGCGTTGGTGGTGCAGGAGGCGCAGGACAGGATCTGCTCGTCCGGCTTGATGGTGTCGTGGTTGACGCCGTGGACGATGTTCGGGACGTCGCCCTTGCCCGGGGCGGTCAGGACGACCTTGTCGATGCCGGGGCGCAGGTGGTTCGACAGGCCCTCGCGGTCCCGCCACTTGCCCGTGTTGTCGATGAGGATGGCGTCCTTGATGCCGTACGCCGTGTAGTCGACCTCGGAGGGGTCGTTGGCGTAGATCACCTTGATGCTGTTGCCGTTGGCGATGATCGTGCTCGTCGCCTCGTCCACGGTGATGGTGCCCTGGAACTGGCCGTGGATGGAGTCGCGGCGCAGCAGGGAGGCGCGCTTGACCAGGTCCTGCTCGCCGCCGCCGCGGACGACGATGGCACGCAGGCGCAGGCCGTTGCCGGAGCCGGCCTTCTCGATGAGCAGGCGGGCGACGAGGCGGCCGATGCGGCCGAAGCCGTAGAGGACGACGTCGCGGCCGTCGCCGCGCTCGATCTTGTTCTCACCGGTGGCGCCGACGACGGCCGAGGCGGTGAACTCCTCCACCGACAGGCCGCGGTCGTCACTCTTGTACGCCTCGGCGAGCAGGGCGATGTCGATCTGCGACGGGCCGAGGTCAAGGGTGGTGAGCGCCTGCAGGAACGGCAGCGTCTCGGTGACCGAGAGCTCCTCACCGGCGATCTGGCGGGCGAACCGGTGGGTCTTCAGAATGCTGACCACCGACTTGTTCACCAGGGAGCGGCTGTGGACCAGGACCGTGACGTCCCGCTCCCGGTGCAGCTTCCCGATGATCGGGATCATCGACTCCGCGATCTCCTCGCGGTTCTTCCAGCTGGTGAACGAGTCCTCATTGACAGTCACAGGATTATCTTTCGAGCTAGGCGGTGCTCATATGCTAACCCGACGCCGCTCCGGCCCCTCAGGCGGTACCCGCCGGGGCCGGGAACGTGCGCTATGTGACGTAAAGGTGTCCCTGGTTGGGGCGGTTTGACCTCAGAAGGTGTTGCGGCGCCGCATCCTCATCGGGCGGCCGTCCGGGTCGACCAGGAGCCGGTTCAGCGGAGCCGCGAGCAGCCGCTGCGCGGCGGGCAGGTCCGGCGGAACGTAGCGGCGCAGCCGGCCCGGCGGCCGGGGACCGCGGCGGCCGCCCGCGTGCCAGGCGTCCAGCGCGGCGGCCGACGCCGCGAAGGCCTCGAACGCGGCCGCCGGATCGCACAGCGCGTCCGCCGCGTCGCGGCCCGCCGCGTCCGGGGTGCCCGGGTCTTCCGACGGGGCCGGCGCGTCCAGGTGCTCGCGCATGAGCTGCAGGCGCAGGTCGCGGGCGAAGGCGCGCGCGCCTTCGCCGAGGCCGGCGGGGTCGCGCGGCTGCCGGGGGTCCGGGGTCTCGTCGTACACGGCGCAGCCGAGTTCGGAGTCGTGGGTCCACGAGCGGAGGTTGATGTTGTCGGAGCCGACGGAGGCCCACACGTCGTCGATCACGCACACCTTGGCGTGCACGTAGACCGGGGTCCCGGCGTGGTTCTCCAGGCCGTACAGCGCGACGCGCCCGCCGCCGGCGCGGCGCAGTTCCGCCAGGGCGTCGATCCGCCCGATCAGGTTCATCGGCCCGGTGAGGCGGCCGTCCTGCTCGGGGACCGTGGGGATGACGCCGATCAGCCGCAGCCCGGGATGCCGGCGCAGCGCCCGGGCGAAGAAGGCCGCCACGCGCGGGGACCACAGGTACTGGTCCTCCAAGTAGATCAGTGCCCGGGCCCGCCGCAGTGCCTTGTCGTAGGCGCGGGCGATGCTGCGCTCGCCGTCGGGGGCGAAGGGGTAGCCGCCGAGCAGCCGGTTCGGATAGGTCCGCAGCACCTGGACGGTGTGCGTGCCGCAGGGCGCCGGATCGGCGGTCTGCGGGGGCAGCCGGTCCGCGCTGCTGTCCTCCCGGTGCGCCAGCGACCGCAGGCGGGTGAGCGGGCTGCGGCTGAGCGGTGCCGGGTCCTCCCACCGCTCGCGGAAGACGGCCTCGAGGTCGCCGACGGCCGGCCCGCGCAGGGCGAGCTGGACGTCGTGCCACGGCGGGTGCGGCCCGTAGGCGGCGGCCAGCGGCGCCGACTGGCGGTCGCCGCGGTGCGCGGCGTCGTCGTTGCGGTTGTGGCAGAGGTCGATGCCTCCGACGTAGGCGACGTCCAGCCCGGGGCGGCCGGGGTGGCGCAGCACCACCATCTTCTGGTGGTGGGAGCCGCCGGGCCGCACCCGCATGTCGAGCAGGCACTCGCCGCCGGCCTCCTCGATCTCCTCGCCGAGGTGGCGGTTCTCCGCCTCGCTGAACTGCAGGCTGTCCAGGTGGGAGCGCCAGAGCAGCCCCTTCACGACGACCCCGCGCTCGGCCGCCCGGCACAGGACCGTGCCGATCTCCGTGCCGGGCCCGTCGAGGCGCTCGTCGGGATCGCCGCGCCAGTCGGTGAACAGCAGCAGGTCGCCCGCGCGCAGCGCGCGGATCTCCGCCAGCAGCTCCGCGAAGTACGCGGCTCCGTGGACCAGGGGCCGTACGTGGTTGCCCCGCGACCAGGGCGCGCCGTCCGGGCGGCGCCGGTCCAGACGCGTCGCCGGGTTGCCGCGTTCGCCGGAGGCCAGCAGCCATTCGGCGCCACTGGGAGTGACGGCGTCCGCCGGCCTCACGGCGGGCCCGTCCCAGGATCCACCGCACTGCTCCGATCGTGCGTGCGTGCGTACTGCAATCCCAGGCTAGCGGGCGCCGGGGCGCACGGCCGTCCGATGGGTGCCCGGGCCGCGCGCGAGGTCGTGCTCCCGCGGGGCCCGGGCGGTCGTGGGGCCGGTCAGGCCCTGTCCGGGCGGTCTTCGCGGGCCTGGGGCCGGTCAGGCCCTGCCCACGGGGTGGGCTTCGGCGGCGCGCACCGGGGCCTGCCGCACGGCCGCCCGGCTGTTCCCGCGGAACGGGACGTCGGCCATGCGCCGCTCGGGGCCGCGCCGGCGCAGGAACAGGTAGCCGGCGAAGGCGGCCGGGCCGAAGAACACCTGGGCGGGGATGAGGCCAGGAGCGTCACCGGTGGCGGCGGCGATCAGGTGCAGGGCGGCGACGGGCGCCACGGCCCCGAAGAGCACCACGAGGGCGATCCCGGTGCGCAGGCCCGGCTTCGCGTACGCCTTGTAGGCGGTGGTGGTGAAGAGGGCGTAGGCCAGCAGATCGCCCATGCCGACGACGGCGCCGAGGTCCTCGCCGAGGCGCAGGCCGGCGGCCGGGGCGTACGGATACCCCTGGACGGCCGCGGCGAGCTCCTGGGTCAGCGGTACGACCCAGGCGAAGAAGGCGTCGTAGACGGCGAGGGCGAGCAGGAACCACGCGACGTTCTTCAGGCGCATGCCGCCCTGGACGTTGAGGTTGGTGGCGGAGACCACGACCAGTCCCACGACGCAGCTGTTCGCCACCCAGTAGGGCGCCGCGGTCTCGCCGAAGGCCAGGTGGGTGACGAGCACGCTCGCGATCAGTACGGATATCAGCGCCCAGCGCAGCCGGCCGTTGCCGATGAGGGGCTGGTAGCCGACGGACAGTCCGCCCGCGAAGACGAGGGCGAGCACGGCCGGGAGGACGGCGCCGGGGAGGGCGAGGTAGACGTACGGCAGCGCCAGGACGAAGCCCATCATCATGAAGATGTCCCGGCCGTTGAAGACGCCGACGGGCGGCCTCGCGGCGCGTACGGCGCGGAAGTAGGCGATCGCGCCGACGACGACCGCGAGCGCCAGGACGGCGGTGGCCGCGATCTGGAAGAAGACCGTCATGCGTGGCTCCGGGTGAAGGTGTGCTCCAACAGGTCACAGCGGAGGGGGAAGCGGCGGGCGGCCTCCTCGTCGTCCAGCGGCAGGACCGTGACGCGCGCGTCGATGCCCCGGACCAGCAGCCGCTCGGTCACCTCGGCCGCGCCGGCGTTGCGGGTGGCGACCTCCACGTGGAGCCGGCCGTCGGCGACCTCGGCCCGGTATCGCAGCGGCCAGGGCATTCCGGGGGTGCCGTCCAGCGCCTCCACGATCTCGCGCGGCGTCACGACGGCATCGGCGGTGCGCAGCAGCGTGCCCGCCTTGCCGAGGATCTGGGAAACGGCGGGCACGGCCGCGAGTTCGCAGTCCGGTTCGCCGACCAGGGTGCGGACCACGTCGCCGGTGTTGTAGCGCAGGACCGGCATGCACTCCCGGTACGGGTAGTACGGGGTCACGGTCAGCTCCCCGAGCTGTCCGGGCCCGGCCGGCTCGCCCGTCTCCGGGTCGAGCACCTCGGTGTACCCCATGTTGGGGTCGATGTGGAGGTGGCGCCGGCTGCACGTGCGGCCGCCGACGGGCAGCAGTTCGGTCATGCCGAAGTTGTCGCCGATGGTCTCGGCCCCGAAGGTCTCGCGCAGGGCCTCGGCGAAGGCCGGGGACACGATCTCCCCGCCGGCGTAGATCGCCCGCAGGCCGAAGTCGTCCGGTCCGTGACCGCGTTGGCGTGCGGCGGTGAGCATCCGGGCCAGGTAGCTGGGGTTGCCGGTGAGCAGGGTGGGCCGGGTGCCGTTGCGGCCGAGCAGGTGCTCGACGGACTCCTCCGGCGGGACCTGGCCGACCACGTGGCACGAGGCGTTGACCATCCGGCACACCTCGACGTCCTCCTGGACGGCGGCCGTTGCCCGGGAGCTGAGGTTGATCTGCATCCGGTCGCCGGGGCGGATGTCGCCGCGCAGCAGCACGGACAGGGCGATGAGCGCGGGCCAGAGCTCCATCTCGTAGCGGGAGAGCCACATCTGCACGGGGCGGCCGGTGGTGCCGGTCGTCTGGGTCGCCAGGTAGGGGGTGCCGCACAGGAAGTCGGCGGGGCGCTCGATCAGGTCGGCCTTGCGGGTCACCGGGATCCGGGTGAACGTCTCGGTGGTCAGCCCGGCGAGGTCGATGCCGGCGAGCCGTTCCCGGTAGAAGGGGGAGCGCTTGGCGAGTCTGTCGACGGTCCGCTGGAGTGCGCGGTTCTGCAGGTCGCGGCGCTCGTCCGGGTCGGCGAACGGTCCGTCGGCCAGTTCGTCGACGTCGTCACCGAGCGAGCCGAACTCCTCCAGCGTGGCGAGGGCGTCGGCGACCAGCCGCTCGACGGCCCGGACGTTCAGCCGCCGGCCGAAGACCATGGCCATCGCCACCCGGACCTGCCGGACACCGGTTTCCAGCACGCGTGCCTCCCTAAGGCGTCAAGAAGAAGGGGTGGGGGCGATATGCCGCCCCCACCCCCCGAAACAGCGTCAGCTGGCAGAGCAGGTGCCGAAGAAGACGGCGGTCATGGCACCCATGACGTACTTGAACTGCTTGGCGCTGGTCTTGATCGCGCTCATCGGGATCCTCCTTGTTTCGTTGCTGTGGGACGAACACCCCGTGACCTGTGGGGCACCGGAACGTTTCGTCCCCGGGCGACAACACACTGGCGCGTTCTCAACACACGGGCAATGATCGGGTCCGTTCAACGGACCGGCGGAAGTGGAGGGCGGCAACTCCGTTCTTGCTGATGAGCCGGGACGAACGGGGAGTTACGGGCCCATCCGACCGATGGGTTCCGTGCGAAAGGGGGAACCTCTCATGGCCAGATCCGGCACAGAGGGGCGAGGTGTACTGGAGGGGGCGTTCGCCCTCATGGAGGTGCTCGCACACGGCGAGGAGGTCGGCCTGACCCGCCTGGCCACCGACGCCGAACTGCCGAAAGCCACCGCCCACCGGCTCCTGGGGCAGCTGGTCGCACTCGGCGCGGTGCAGAGCCGCGCGGGCCGCTACCGCCTCGGGCCGCGAACGTTCCGGCTGGGACAGGCCTGGCACCCCGCGCGCCTGCTGCGCGCGGCCTCGGCCCGGCCGCTGCGCGAGCTCGCGGCCGTCAGCGGCGGGCTGAGCCTCAGCCTGTCGGTGCCCGAGGCGGGGCACACGATCATCGTCGGGGGCATGCGCGGCGAGGTGGACGAGGTCTTCCCGCTGCGCTCCGGCGTCGTCCTGCCGCCCGGGAGCGCGGCGGAGCTGATCCTCGCGGCGTCCAGCCCGGCGGCCGAGCTGCCCAGGGGCTGGACGCAGCCGACGTGGACCCGCGAGGTCAGCCGGGCCCAGGAGCGGGGCCTCGCCTTCGAGTACGGCCAGTGCGTGAGCACGCTGTCGTGCGTGGCGGCGCCGGTGTTCTCCACGTCGGGCCAGGTGGTGGCGGCGGTCGCGGCCTCCGCCCTGGACGGCAAACAGATCGCCCCGCTCGGCGAGGCCGTGGGCCGCGCGGCCGCGATGATCAGCGCCAACCTGACCAGACAGCCCGCCCCCACCCCCACCCCGGGCACCCAGCCCCGGCACCCGGTGCTGGTGCGTCCGCACTAGGCGGGCACGAGAACACCGTGCCCGCCCGGCGAGGCGGCGGGCACGGTGTCACCGGACGCCGGGCGTGGCCCCGCCCGGACGCACCCCGTCACGCCACTGAATCCCGTGACCTGGCAACCAACCGCTGGCACCACACCACCCGTTCACCGCGGCGACCGCACCGCCTGCCAGGGCTACCGTGGGCGCGTGGCCCCGCTACGGCTGCACACGGGGCGTGACGGAACCGCCCGCCTCGAAGGCTGGGAACCGGAACTGCTGCCGCCGGTGCCTGGTCGCTGCCCCGGCTTCGCAGCCCTGATGATCGTCCTGGAGCGAGGGCGTGCGCAGGCCGCCCGGCATGGCTGCCCCACCGCCAGGCAGGCGGACGTACGAAAGGCCGCCCTCTCGTGAATGAGAGAACGGCCTCCGACCTGCGTTTCCGCATAGTCGGGACGACAGGATTTGAACCTGCGACCCCTTGACCCCCAGTCAAGTGCGCTACCAAGCTGCGCCACGTCCCGATGCCCGCTGACCTGGGGTTTCCCCTGGCCGAACGCGCATGAGAACGATACCGCATTTCAGCGGGTGGTCGCGCGCACCTTTTCCGCTACCGGTTCCGCGGGTGGCGCGTCGGCCGCGTCAGCCGGTCCTGAGCCGTGGGGGGGGGGGGGGGGGGGGGGGGGGGGGGGGGGGGGGGGGGGGGGGGGGGGGGGGGGGGGGTGGGGGGGGGGGGGGGGGGAGGGAGGGGGGGGGAGGGG
>NZ_JBVHWW010000045.1:0-19307 GCF_055563995.1 Streptomyces sp. NPDC029164
GGGGACCCTGTGGGAGAGTAGGACGCCGCCGAACAATCATTGTGGGAAAGCCCCGCACCAAGCCTTCGGGCTCGGTGCGGGGCTTTTCTGCGTTCCGGAGAGAATCGTGCTCGACTCCGGCATCCTGACCGTCGTGGATGATGGCCCGATGACCGTGCCGCCTTCGGGGCCGGGCGATGGAGATCGCGAACAGGTGCCTAGGTTCCGATTCGGGCGAAACCCCTCGGGGGCGGACATCCGTTCATATGATGTGCCTCCTTCGAACGCTTCGGGTGGGGGTACAGGTGCGCAGAGCCAGCGGCAGTCACGAGCGGGACGGAAGACGTACGAGAGGGCTCGTCCAGCGGGTGCTGGTCGGGTTGCTGGTGGCGGGTGTCTCCGTCGCGTGTGGTCCTGCGGAGGGTGACGGCCCGGCCGTATCCCTGCCGCCGGTCGCCTCCTCGGCGTCGGCCGTCCCTTCGCAGACGTCGGCGCAGCCTTCCGAGTCGCCGTCGCCATCACCGACACCCACGCCCTCCGCCTCTCCTGCGGCCTTGCCGAGCCCGTCGGTTCCGGTGGTGACCCGCTCGGCCGATCCGAAGCCGGCCGCGACGCAGGCGACGAAGTCGGCGGCTCCGCCCACGACGAAGGCGCCGAGCCGGCAGGCGACGGCCGAGTGCGAGATCGTCTCCAACGCCGGGAACTGCTACAACGCGGGCCAGTTCTGCCGGAAAGCCGACCTGGGGCGGTCCACGCACGCGGGGAACGGTCGCCTGATCCACTGCCGGCTGGACGGCAGCCAGCCGCGCTGGCAGTACTAGGGCACTCCTACAGGCGGCCGGCGGCCTTGAGAGACAGGTAGGCGTCGGCCAGGGCTGGGGGCAGGGTGTCCGGGGTGGCGTCGACCACGTGGACGCCGTGGCGGGAGAGCTGGTCGGCGGTGCGGCGGCGCTGGGCCTGGGCTTGCGTGCCGGCCGCGGCTTCGTAGACCGCGTCCACGCTGCCGCGGGACTCCGTCATCTCCGCGACGTGCGGGTCGGCGACCGACGCCAGCAGAACCGTGTGGCGTTGCGTGAGCTGGGGGAGCAGCGGAAGCAGGCCCTCTTCGATCGGGGCCGCGTCCAGGCTCGTCAGAAGGACCACCAGGGACCGGCGCGGGGCGCTGCGGAGGATGGTGGAGACCAGGGTGCGGGCGTCCGTCTCGACCAGTTCGGGTTCGAGGGAGGCCATCGCGTTGACGAAGGACGGGAGGATGTCGGCCGCCGCGCGTCCCTGGACCTGGGCGCGGGGACGGCGGTCGTGGGCCAGCAGGTCGACGCGGTCGCCGGCGCGGGTGGCCAGGGCGGCGAGGAGCAGGGCGGCGTCCATCGCGGAGTCCAGGCGGGGGGCGTCGCCGACGCGGCCCGCCGAGGTGCGGCCGGTGTCGAGGCAGATGAGGATGTGCCGGTCGCGTTCGGGGCGCCAGGTGCGGACGGCCACCTTCTGCTGGCGGGCGGTGGCCCGCCAGTCGATGGAGCGGGTGTCGTCACCGGGGACGTAGTCGCGGAGGCTGGCGAACTCGGTGCCCTCACCGCGCGTCAGGACGCTGGTACGGCCGTCCAGTTCGCGCAGCCGGGCCAGCCGGGACGGAAGGTGCTTGCGGCTGCTGAAGGGCGGCAGGACCCGGACCGTCCAGGGGGACTCCTGTGAGCCCTGGCGGGCCCACAGGCCCAGGGGCCCGTACGAGCGGATCGTGACGCGGTCCGCGCGGCGGTCGCCGCGGCGGGTAGGGAGCAGACGGGTGGTCAGCCGGCGGCGTTCGCCCGCGGGGACGACCACCTCGTGGCGGGAGGCGGCGGACTCCGTGCCCGGGAGCCAGCTGCTCGGGGGCCAGGCGTCGCGGACGCGGGCCCGTAGCGTGCGGCTGCCGGGGTTGGTGACGGTGAGGTGGACGTCCGCCGGTTCGCCGAGGCGGACCGAGGTGTCTCCCGAGCGGGCCAGCACGAGGCCGCGGACCGGCGCCGCCAGCGCGTAGTCGACCGCGCAGGCCAGGGCGATCGGGCCGTTGACCGCGAGCATCCCCGTCCAGCTCGGTTCGAGGACGCCGACCGGAATGCTGCCGAGGGCCGCCAGCAGGGCGGCGCGTCCGGTGAGGGCCATCAGCGGGGGACGGGGACGTGGGAGAGGATCGCCGTGATGACGGCGTCGGCGGTGACTCCCTCCATCTCCGCTTCCGGGCGCAGCTGGACGCGGTGGCGCAGGGTCGGCAGGGAGAGGGCCTTGACGTCGTCGGGGGTGACGTAGTCGCGGCCGGTGAGCCAGGCCCAGGCGCGGGCGGTGGCCAGCAGGGCGGTCGCGCCGCGGGGTGAGACGCCGAGGGTGAGCGAGGGCGATTCGCGGGTGGCGCGGCAGATGTCGACGACGTACCCGGCGATCTCGGGGGACACGGAGACCTTGGCGACGGCCTCGCGGGCCGCTTCGAGCTGGGCCGGGCCGGCGACCGGGCGGACGCCGGCGGCGTGCAGGTCGCGGGGGTTGAAGCCGGCGGCGTGGCGGGTCAGGACGCCGATCTCTTCCTCGCGGGAGGGCAGAGGGACCGTCAGCTTCAGGAGGAAGCGGTCCAGTTGGGCTTCCGGCAGCGGGTACGTGCCCTCGTACTCGACCGGGTTCATGGTGGCGGCGACCAGGAAGGGCTCGGGGAGCTTGCGCGGGGTGCCGTCGACCGTGACCTGGCGTTCCTCCATCGCCTCCAGGAGGGAGGACTGGGTCTTCGGGGGCGTGCGGTTGATCTCGTCCGCGAGGAGGAGGTTGGTGAAGACCGGGCCGTTCTGGAAGGAGAACTCGGCGGTGCGGGCGTCGTAGACGAGGGAGCCGGTCACATCGCTCGGCATCAGGTCGGGCGTGAACTGGACGCGTTTGGTGTCGAGTTCGAGGGAAGCGGCGAGGGCCCGTACGAGAAGGGTCTTCGCGACGCCGGGGACGCCTTCGAGGAGGACGTGGCCGCGGCACAGGAGCGCGACGACGAGACCGGTGACGGCCGAGTCCTGGCCGACCACGGCCTTGCCGATCTCGGTGCGGAGCGCTTCGAGGGAAGCGCGGGCGCTGTCCGCGGTCACAGCCGCGGACTCGGTGGCCGGGTACGTCATGACGTACGGACCTCTCTTTCGAGGGCGTCGAGGTGGTCGGCGAGCGCGACGAGTGCCGCGTCGTCGGAGGGGGTGGGGCCGAAGAGGAGGGCGGTGACGTCCCGCGTGCCGTCCCGCGTGCCGTCCTTGAGGCGCGCGGAGACCGCCGGGGCGAGGGTGGCGGGGTCGTGGGCCCGGCTGTGCGGTACGCCGGTGAGGGCGGCGAGGCGTTCGCGGGTGGCGGCGCGCAGCACGGTGGCGGCGCGGTCGCGGGCTCCGGCCTTGCGGTACAGGCGGGCGCGGCCCTCGGTGGCCTCGGAGGCGCGGATGACGACGGGCAGCTTCTCGGTGACGAGGGGGCCGAGCCGGCGGGCGCGCCACAGGGCTGCGAGGACGGCGGCGAGGAAGAGCTGGAGCAGGGCCCAGGACCAGCCGTCCGGGACCAGTTCGAAGAGGCTCTTGTCCTCGCCGGCGCCGGCGTCCGGGTCGGAGTCCGCGAGGGACGGCATGTACCAGACGAGGTCCGGGCGGGAGCCGAGGAGTTGGAGCGCGAGGGAGGCGTTGCCCTCCTCGGCGAGGCTCTCGTTGAGGAGGATCGTCTCGGATCCGAGGAGAACGGTGTCGCCGCCGGTCCCTGCCGGGAGGGTGAGCAGGGTGGGGTGGCCGCCGCTGGGGTAGCAGGCGGTGGCTCCCGGGAGGGTGGTGGTGTAGCGCAGGCCGCCGCCGGTCGCCGCGCGGCCGGCGGAGGTCGCGGCGGGCAGGGTGCAGTCGGGGCCGGGGGCCGGGGTTTTCGTGGTGGCGTCGCCCTGGGTGCGGACGCCGGGGGAGAGGTCGGCGAGGCCGTGGCTGCCGGGGGCGAGCAGGACGGTGCGGCCGCCGGAGAGGTCGATGGCCGAACGGATGGTGCGGCGCTGGGTCGTGCCGAGCCGGTCGGGGTCGGTGACCAGGAGGGTGGTGCGGGGGCCGGTGGCCTCGGCGGCCTCGGCGGCGGTGGTGACGACGCGGGTGGTCACGCCGCGGTCCTTGAGGAGCTCGGCGACGGCGCGGCTGCCGAGGGGGTCGGCGGAGCGGGGGTCGAGGTAGCCGTGGCGGGTGCCGGAGTTGAGGGCGGCCAGGATGGTGACGCCGGTGGCGAGGACGGCCAGGGTGGCGAGGATGCGGAGGGCTCGGCGGGTGCGGTTCGCTTTGCCGCGGGGGCCGTCCGTGCCGGGGCCGCATGTGCTGGGGCCATCTGTGGCGAGGCCGTCTGCGCTGGGGCCGTCTGTGCCGGGGCCGCCTGTGGCGAGGCCGTCTGCGCCGGGGCCGGTGGTGGGGCTGCCCGTGCCGGGGCCGTGGTGGGTGGGGGCGGTTCCGGCGGGGCCGGGCGCGCGCCGGGACGTCTCCTCGGACGCCGAACGTGACGAGGGGTCGGAGAGTCTGGCGGAAGTGCGTTCGGCGCCCTGCGGGGATCGCCCCGACACACACCCGGCCCCGCCGAAACCGCCCGGGGGGTCGGATGGCCCGGGCTGGGTGTGGTCGGGGTTCTGCGGGGATCGTTCCGGCGCGCCTCCGGCTCCGCCGGGACAGCCCGGGGGGTCGGATGGCTCGGGCTGGGTGTGGTTGGGGTTCTGTGGGGATCGTTCCGGTGCGCTTCCGGCTCCGCCGGGACCGCCCGGGGGGTCGGAAGGGCTGGCCTCGGGGCCCTCGCCTGAACCGCTCTGTGGACTTTCGGACCTGCCCTGGGGGGGTTGCCACGGTGTTCCGGTGGTCATGGGCCCGTCATTGGCCGGGGTGGGGCCGGTCGGGGGCGTCATGGGGTGGGTCCCGTCAGGAGGGGCTTGGTGGTGGTGAGGGTGAGGTCGAGGGTGCGGAGGCGGGCGTAGGTGTCGGCGTCGGCGGTGCGGCCGCCGTAGGTGACCTCGTCGAAGGTGCGGGCGGCGGCGCGGAGGTCCTCGGCGTGGGCGGGGAGGGAGACGGCGGCCTCGGCGGCCGCCTCGTCGGCGGTGCGGCCCGGGCGGGGGTCCAGGAGGGTGCGTTCCTCCAGGGAGCGGACGACGGCGCGCATGCGTTCCTGGACGGCTTCGGTCCACCGGCCGGCGGCGGCGTGGGCGTCGGCGGCCTTGCGGTGGTCGGCGGCGCCGCGGATGCCGTCGTCGAAGAGGGTGCCCGGGGTGGTGGTGGTTCTGCGGGGGGAGCCCAGGCGCCACCACAGGGCGGCGGCGGCCAGGACGACCAGGAGGACGACGGCGATCAGGCCGACGGGGCCTCCGGGGGTTGCCCCGGAGGCGGCGCCGAACAGGTCGTCGAGCCAGTCGAAGAACGCGCGGATCGCGCGGTCGGGCAGGCTCGGGTCGTTCTCGTGGTACATCGGCTTGGACAGCTCGCGCTCGGCCGCCTCGCGGGCGGCTTCGCGCGGTGTCGTCACCGGCGGGACCTCCGCGGGCATCACCCGTAGTTCTCGACGCCGGCCGCCCGGGCGAGCTCCAGGTCGAGGCCCTCGCGCCGGATGCGCTGGTCGACGTAGAGGAGGACGGTGACGCCGGACTGGAACGGCATGACGATGGTCTGCGCGATGATCAGGCCGATGGCGGAGAAGATCAGCAGGCCCCAGGAGGTCGCCGCGCTGCCGTCCTGCAGGGCGTCGAATCCACCGCCGAAGGCCAGGGCGCCGATCAGCTGGAACGGGGTGACGATGATCGCCGCGAGCACGAAGGCGATGAAGCCGGTGAGGAGCGTGATGCCGAAGACGCGCCACCAGGCGCCCTTGACCAGCTTCGAGGAGCGGGCGAAGGCCTTGAAGACGGTGCTCTTCTCCAGCATCAGGGCGGGCGAGGCCAGGCTGAACCTGATCCCCAGCCAGACGAGGAGGGGGAGCCAGACGACGAAGCCGAGGACGATCAGGCCGATGTTGTCGGCGAGGACGCCGGGCAGGACCAGTACGGCACCCATCAGGAGGGCGCCGAGTGCCAGCAGCAGGGTGAGCCCGACCAGGCGCAGCAGCTGGGGGCGGGCGTCGCGCCAGGCGGCGGAGACCGAGGAGTTCTGGCCGAGCACCGCCCGGCTGAAGACCATGGTGAGCATCGCGGTGACCACGATGGTGCCGAGCACCTGGATGAACTCGGTCACCGCCGACGCCCCGAGGCTGCTGCCGAGGCTGTCGACCAGCTGCTCGGCCGTGACGTCCTCGCTCGGCGCGAGGACGAGGTCCTGCAGCATGTACCTCTGCACGAAGACGCCGATCACCTGGACGACCGTGGCCACGACCAGGGTGATGGGCAGCACCGAGCGCCAGTGCGTGCGCATGGTGGCGACCGCGCCGTCGAGGATCTCGCCCAGGCCCAGGGGGCGCAGGGGGATCACACCGGGCTTGGCGGCCGCGGGGCCGCCCCACTGGCCGGGTCCGCCCGGGTAGCCGTACTGGGGGCCGTTCTGGGCTCCGTACGGGGTGTTCTGGGGCTGTCCCCAGCCTCCTGTGGCCGGCTGCGGCGGTGTCGGCGGGGCTTCGGGCGTGCCCGGGCTCGACCACTGGCCGGGCGGCGGCTGCTCGGCGGACCACTTGGGGTCGCCGGCGGGCCGGTCGGGCTGCTGCGCGCCGCCGTCGGTGCCCGGCTGGTCGGCGGGGGTTCCCGGCCGATCGCCGTCGGACGGAGAGGATCCGGGCGTAGCCCAGCCCGGAGAGTCGTTCATCGTCGCTCCTTCACGTGCACTGCGGCGGGGGCGCTGGTCGCTGCCATCGTGCCACGTGGGGGTCCCGAACGGAGTAGGGGATTGTGAGGCCCCCGTGACCCTGGCCGTCCCCCCGGAGCTCCGGCAGCCCTTACCTTCAATTGTCGCCCGGATCCGGGGCAGACTGGTCGACCTGATCTCCACACAGGTCGGAGGGGCGATTTCCAGCCCTTTTGGCTGTGGGACAGCTCACCGCCGGGTAACGATTAGCTAATGGGATGATGTCAACCATGAAGGGACGCGTCCTTGTCGTCGACGACGACACCGCGCTGGCCGAGATGCTCGGCATTGTGCTGCGTGGAGAAGGTTTTGAGCCGTCGTTCGTAGCGGACGGTGACAAGGCACTTGCTGCCTTCCGGGAGGCGAAGCCGGACCTGGTACTGCTCGACCTCATGCTGCCCGGACGGGACGGCATAGAGGTGTGCAGGCTGATCAGGGCCGAGTCCGGTGTGCCGATCGTCATGCTCACCGCCAAGAGCGACACGGTGGACGTCGTCGTGGGCCTGGAGTCCGGGGCCGACGACTACATCGTCAAGCCGTTCAAGCCGAAGGAGCTGGTGGCCCGCATCCGGGCCCGTCTGCGCCGTTCGGAGGAGCCCGCGCCCGAGCAGCTGGCCATCGGTGACCTGGTCATCGACGTGGCCGGGCACTCGGTCAAGCGCGACGGTGCCTCCATCGCCCTGACCCCGCTCGAGTTCGACCTGCTGGTCGCCCTGGCGCGCAAGCCCTGGCAGGTGTTCACCCGGGAGGTGCTGCTGGAGCAGGTCTGGGGCTACCGGCACGCCGCGGACACCCGGCTGGTGAACGTGCACGTGCAGCGCCTGCGCTCCAAGGTGGAGAAGGACCCTGAGCGCCCCGAGATCGTCGTGACGGTGCGCGGTGTCGGCTACAAGGCCGGACCCAGCTGAGGTGCAGTCCGGCAAGTCCGCCGCGTCCGGCAGCGGCCGCGGCGGCTCCCGCTGGCGCAGCCTCTGGGCCGGCCGGCCGTTCCAGGACGGAGCGCCCGGCAGCCCGGTGCTGCGGCTGTGCGTACGCCTCGTACGCCGGCCGCTGGTTCCGGCTGTCCGGCTGTGGCGCCGCAACATCCAGCTCCGGGTGGTCGCCGCCACCCTGCTGATCTCGCTGGCGGTGGTCCTCGCCCTGGGCGTCGTCGTGATCGCCCAGGTCAGCAGGGGGCTGCTGGAGGCCAAGGAGCAGGCGGCGCAGAGCCAGGCGGCGGGCGGGTTCGCGGTCGCGCAGGAGAAGGCGAACGCCCCCGCGACCGTGGACGGGCCCGATGCCACCGACAACAAGGTCGGCCGGGACGCCAGCACCTGGATGAACTCCCTCGTCAAGCAGCTGGCCAGTGGCGGCCAGACCGCCTTCGAGGTCGTCGCGCTCGGCGCCGGCACCGGGGAGCAGACCCTGCCCGGGACGCAGGGCGTCAAGGGCGCCCGTGCCTCGGGCAACGTCGATCCGACCGCCAGCGTGCCCGTCAAGCTGCGCCGGGCCGTCAACCACGCCACCGGGGCCTTCAAGACCTTCTCCGAGATCCGCTACACCGCGGGGTCCGGGGACAAGGCCCCCGAGCCGGCGCTGGTCGTGGGCAAGCGGCTCACCGACATCAACGGGGACCCGTACGACCTGTACTACCTCTTCCCGCTCACGCAGGAGCAGGAGTCCCTCAACCTGATCAAGGTCACCATCGTGACCGCGGGCCTGTTCGTCGTCGTCCTGCTCTGCGGCATCGCCTGGCTCGTCGTACGGCAGGTGGTGACCCCCGTGCGGATGGCCGCCGGGATCGCCGAGCGGCTCTCGGCCGGGCGGCTCCAGGAGCGGATGAAGGTCACCGGCGAGGACGACATCGCGCGTCTGGGCGAGGCCTTCAACAAGATGGCGCAGAACCTCCAGCTGAAGATCCAGCAGCTGGAGGAGCTGTCGCGGATGCAGCGCCGGTTCGTCTCGGACGTCTCGCACGAGCTGCGCACCCCGCTGACGACGGTACGGATGGCGGCCGACGTCATCCACGACGCCCGGGTGGACTTCGACCCGATCACCGCGCGCTCGGCCGAGCTGCTCGCCGGCCAGCTGGACCGCTTCGAGTCGCTCCTCGCCGACCTGCTGGAGATCAGCCGCTTCGACGCCGGGGCCGCGGCCCTGGAGGCCGAGCCGATCGACCTGCGCGAGGTCGTGCGCCGTGTCATCGACGGGGCCGAGCCGCTCGCCGAGCACAAGGGCACGCGGATCCGGGTCCTCGGCGACACCCAGCCGGTCATCGCCGAGGCCGACGCGCGGCGCGTGGAGCGGGTGCTGCGCAACCTCGTCGTCAACGCCGTGGAACACGGCGAGGGCCGCGATGTGGTGGTCCGGCTGGCGTCCGCGGGCGGGGCCGTCGCCGTCGCCGTACGGGACTACGGCGTCGGGCTGAAGCCCGGCGAGGCCACCCGCGTCTTCAACCGCTTCTGGCGGGCCGACCCGGCGCGGGCGCGCACGACCGGCGGGACCGGCCTCGGCCTGTCCATCGCCGTCGAGGACGCCCGGCTGCACGGCGGCTGGCTCCAGGCCTGGGGCGAGCCGGGCGGCGGCTCGCAGTTCCGTCTGACGCTGCCGCGCACGGCCGACGAGCCGCTGCGGGGCTCTCCCATCCCGCTGGAGCCCGAGGACTCCCGGGCCAACCGGGCCAGGGCCGCCGCCGAGGCCGCGGGCCGTACGGCGGACCGCCCGGCCGCGGACCCCGGCGACCGCTCGCCGATACCGCCGCGGTCGCCGGTCACCGGAGCGCTGCCGGTGCCCGCCGACCCGACGGCCCTGCCGGGGAACGGGGCCCGGGTGGTGGCCCGCCCGGCCGAGCAGCCACAACAGGAGGACCGAGCCGATGGACGCTGAGCCCGAGAACGCGCGGCCCGGGGGCGGCGCGCGGGTGCGGGGCCGGCGGCTGCGCACCCTGCGGGCGTACGCCTTCGGCGCGGCCGGGCTGCTGCTCGCCGGCTGCGCCTCCATGCCCGACCACGGCGAGATCCGCCCGGTGCAGGCCTCGCAGGGCGTCGACTCCCAGGTCCGGGTGTTCGGCGTACCGCCCGCCGACAAGGCGAGCGCGGCCGACATCGTCGACGGCTTCCTGGAGGCGATGACCAGCGACGACCCGCAGCTGGAGACCGCCCGGAAGTACCTCACCGCGGAGGCCGCGAAGAGCTGGAAGCCCGGCTCCGCCGTCACCGTGCTCTCGTCCGGCCTGGACCGGGTCTCGATCCGCGGCGAGAAGGACCCGGACGGGCCGCGCTGGAAGGTGACCGGCACGAAGCTCGCGACCGTGGACGAGCGCAGCGCGTACCAGCCGCAGACCGGCGGCGAGAAGTACGAGGAGTACCTCCAGCTCGTCCAGGACGAGGACAAGCAGTGGCGGATCTCGTCGCCGCCCAACGGTCTCGTGCTCAGCGAGTCGGACTTCCAGCGCATCTACATGCCGGTCAACAAGTACTACTTCGCGGGCGGCACGCTCGTCGCCGACCCCGTCTACGTGCGCCAGCGCACCGACCCGGACTCGCGGATGGACCCCACCACGCAGACGGTGCAGTCGCTGCTCGCCGGGCCGTCCAGGTGGCTCGGCCCCGTCGTCGAGTCCAGCTTCCCGACGGGCACGGAACTGCGCGAGGGCACCAAGTCCCTTTCGTACGACGGCCAGAACACGCTGCGGGTGCCCCTCAACGACAAGGCCGACAACGTCGCCCAGCCGCAGTGCAAGAAGATGGCCACCCAACTCCTGTACACGGTGAAGGACCTGACGGGCTCCCGGCTCGACCAGGTCGAGATCCTGCGCTCCGACGACAAGTCGTCCTCGCTGTGCTCGGTGACCGAGCTGAACGCGGCCGCGATCGCCAACCGGCCCCGGATTCCCGACTACCAGTACTTCGTCGACGACCAGAAGCGCCTGGTCCGGATGAAGCTGGACGTGACCAGCGAGGAACAGCAGCGGGCCGAGGTGGTGCCGGGGCCGCTGACCACGACGCCCGTCTTCAAGGTCGGCTCGGCGGCCGTCACGTACGACGAGCGGCGCGCGGCGGTGGTCTCCGAGGACGGGCACGGGCTGTACGTGGTGCCCCTGGTGGGCGGCGGGCCCATGCCGCAACCGCTGCCGGTCGGCAAGGGCAGCACACTGACGGCGCCCAGCTGGGACGCGGCCGGCGACCTGTGGGTCGCGGACGCCGATCCGCAGCACCCGGGGCTGTGGCGGGTGCCCGGCGGGGCCGGAACCCCGGAGAAGGTGCAGGTGGCCGGGCTGGACGGCGGGCGGATCGCCTCGCTGAAGGCCTCTTCCGACGGGGTGCGGATCGCGCTCCTCGTGGAGAGGAGCGGCCGCAAGAACCTGTACGTCGGGCGGATCGAACGGCCCGATGGCAAGGGCGATGCCTCGGCGGTGTCGGTGCGCGAGCTGCGCCCGGCCGCCCCGCAGATGGCGGACGTGACGACGATGAGCTGGGCGCCGCACGGGCGGCTGCTCGTGGTGGGCCGGGAGAGCCGCGGAGTGCAGCAGGCCCGCTACATGCTGGCGGACGGTTCGATGGTCGCGGCGAGCCTGCCGGGGGCGGCCGGGCTGTCCGCGGTCGCGGCCGCGGCCTCGGAGGACGAGTCGAAGCCGAAGCCGGTGGTGGCGTACTCGGAGGACGGGATCGTGTACCTGCCTCCGGGCGCGCAGTGGCGCACGGTGGCGGTGGGCGGCAAGGCTCCGGTGTACCCGGGCTGAGCGGCGGCTGAGGCGCGGCTGCGGGCTCGCCCGCGGCTCCGTCCACAGGGGTGGCGGGCTCCGTCGGGGTCCGTCAGTGTGGAGGGGTGCGCGGGTGGTGTCAGGAGCTGGCCGGGCTGGTCCTGCCGGTCGACTGCGCCGGCTGCGGAGCGGTCCGGGTGCTGGTGTGCGCGGGCTGCCGGGAAGCGCTGAGCGGGGCCGGCGCGGAGCCGGTGCGGCCTTCTCCGCGCCCCGGGGGCCTGCCGGTGGTGCGGGCCGCCGCCGTCTACGAGGGGGGCGTACGGGCCCTCCTGCTGGCTCACAAGGAGCGCGGGGCACTGCCGTTGGCCGGGGTGCTCGGCGAGGCCCTGGCGGCGGCCGTCCTGGCGGGCGGTCCGGCGGGTGGTCCGGCGGGTGGTCCGGTCCGTGCGGGCCCGCCCGCGCCGGAAGTGGCCCTGGTGCCGGTGCCGTCGGCGCGGCGGCAGGTGCGGGCGCGCGGGCACGATCCGGCGCGCAGGATCGCCCTGGCGGCCGCCGGACGGCTGCGGCGGGCCGGTGTTCCCGCGCGCGTGGCGCCCGTACTGCGGCTGCGGCGGGCGGTGGCGGACCAGGCGGGTCTCGGGGCCCGGCAGCGCCGGGAGAACCTCGCGGGGGCGCTGGTGGTGTGCCGGGACGGGGCGCGGCTGACGGACGGGGCCGAGATCGTGCTCGTGGACGACCTGATCACCACCGGGGCGACGCTGGCGGAGGCGGCCCGGGCGGTGCGCGCGGCCGGGCTCACCACGGGCCCGGGAGACGTACTGCGGGCAGCGGTGGTCGCCGCGCCCGCGGACTCCTTCGGCCGGCTCCCCGGGGCGGTGTCCCGCCGGCCTGCTACGCGTACAGGTCAACAATCCCGTGAATAGATTTGGAACTGGCGGGGAAGGCCCATCGTTGCAGGTAGTACGAGGGAACAGCCACTTGACTGGAAGTACATTCCGGTAGCGGGTGCCGACAACCGTCATAGAGGGATATGTTCGGTTGTAAGGAACTCAGGAGGCTGTCTCTCGACTCCGAAGTCGGTGGGTGTCGATCTTGCCGATGGGGGAGGAGGAGGTGAAAGTCGCCAAGTCCGAGGCTCCGGCCTTCACCGGAGTCTGGTGCGAAAGGGAGACGCTTCGCCCCGTCGGGCGGAGCTATCCGGGAACGGAGTTCTGCGTGGACATCGTCGTCAAGGGCCGCAAGACCGAAGTGCCCGAGCGGTTCCGCAAGCACGTGGCCGAGAAGCTGAATCCGGAGCGGATCCAGAAGCTCGACGCCAAGGTGATCAGCTTGGACGTCGAGGTGTCCAAGGAGCACAACCCGCGTCAGGCCGACCGTTCCGACCGCGTGGAGATCACCCTGCGTTCGCGGGGCCCGGTGATCCGGGCCGAGGCCGCCGCCGCCGACCCGTACGCGGCGCTCGACCTCGCTCAGGACAAGCTGGAGGCCCGGCTGCGCAAGCAGCACGACAAGCGCTACACCCGCCGTGGCAACGGCCGGCTCTCGGCGGCGGAGGTCGCCGACGTCGTGCCGGGCGTCGCGTCGCTCAACGGCAGTGGCCAGGTGGTCACCGAGGAGAAGGCGGAAGGGGTTCCGATCACCCGGATCGGATCCATCGAAGTGCAGGGCGAAGGCCCGCTCATCGTCCGCGAGAAGACCCACTCGGCCGCACCCATGTCGCTCGACCAGGCTCTGTACGAGATGGAGCTGGTGGGCCACGACTTCTATCTGTTCGTCGACTCCGAGACGAAGCTGCCCAGCGTGGTCTACCGGCGTCACGCGTACGACTACGGCGTCATCCACGTGAACCCCGACGGGGCCTCCAGCTCGGAGGAGCCGCGAGGCGGCGCCGGCGGCGCGCTCGGCGGCTGAACCGGCCGTTCGTTGCCCCCGCGGAGACGCTCCGGCGTCTCCGCGGGGGCACCTGCATGACGGGTATTGCGCCAGGCGGGTCCTCGGTGACCCCCCGCGCCGTGGCGCGGGCATGGAATCATGGCGGGCAGTCAACCGGTCGCGGTGTGTGTCCGGTTGGCCCAGCAGCTCAGCACATGCAGGGGGAGGAACGATGGCGGACAGCTTCGGGCCGGTGCGCGGGGACGACGGCGCGGGCTGCCGTGGCGCGGACCTGTCGGCGGAGTCCGGCGCCTCGCCGGCCGGGGAACCGATCCGGGTGCTCGTGGTCGACGACCACGCACTCTTCCGGCGGGGGCTGGAGATCGTCCTCGCGCAGGAGGAGGACATCCAGGTCGTCGGCGAGGCCGGGGACGGCGCGGAGGCGGTGGACAAGGCGGCCGACCTGCTGCCGGACATCGTGCTGATGGACGTGCGGATGCCCCGGCGCGGCGGGATCGAGGCGTGCACCTCGATCAAGGAGGTGGCCCCCTCCGCGAAGATCATCATGCTGACGATCAGCGACGAGGAGGCGGACCTCTACGACGCGATCAAGGCGGGCGCGACCGGGTACCTCCTGAAGGAGATCTCGACGGACGAGGTGGCCACGGCGATCCGCGCGGTCGCCGACGGCCAGTCCCAGATCAGCCCGTCGATGGCGTCCAAGCTGCTCACCGAGTTCAAGTCGATGATCCAGCGCACCGACGAGCGCCGGCTCGTGCCGGCGCCCAGGCTGACGGACCGGGAGCTGGAGGTCCTCAAGCTGGTGGCCACCGGCATGAACAACCGTGACATCGCGAAGGAGTTGTTCATCTCCGAGAACACGGTGAAGAACCACGTCCGCAACATCCTGGAGAAGCTGCAGCTGCACTCCCGGATGGAGGCCGTGGTCTACGCGATGCGCGAGAAGATCCTCGAAATCCGCTGAGCCGGACCGACCGGGCCCGGACAAGACCAGCTGACAAGGCACTACGAGAGCGCGGCGAGCTCCGCCGTGACGGCCGCCGCCTCCGCGGGCGAGCCCGCGCGCTCGATCCGTACGTCCTCGCAGCCGACCCACTCCGCCGCTTCCCGCAGGGCCCGCGCCATCGGGCCGGCCGCCTTCGGGGAGGTCAGCGAGAGCTGCCGGGCGACCAGCGTGCGGCCCTCGCGGGCCGGGTCCACGCGGCCCTGGAGCCGGCCGCCCGCCAGCAGCGGCATCGCGAAGTACCCGTGAATCCGCTTGGGCTTGGGGACGTACGCCTCCAGGCGGTGGGTGAAGCCGAAGATCCGCTCCGTGCGGGGGCGGTCCCAGACCAGGGAGTCGAAGGGCGACAGCAGCGTCGTGCGGTGGCGGCCCCGGGGAGCCGTCGCGAGGGCGGCGGGATCGGCCCAGGCGGGCTTGGCCCAGCCCTCGACCTCGACCGGGACCAGCCCGGAGTCGGCGACCACCGCGTCGAACTGATCCCCCTTGAGGCGGTGATAGTCCGCGATGTCGGCGCGGGTGCCGACGCCCAGGGACCGGCCGGCCAGGGCGACCAGGCGGCGCATGCACTCGCGGTCGTCCAGGTCGTCGTGGAGCAGCGCGTCCGGAACGGCCCGCTCGGGCAGGTCGTAGACCCGCTTCCAGCCGCGGCGCTCGCCGCAGACCACCGCGCCGGTGTCGAGGAGCCACTCCACCGCGATCTTGGTCTCGGACCACTCGAACCACTCGCCGCCGTTCTTCGCGCCGCCCAGTTCGGTGGAGGTCAGCGGGCCGTCGGACGTCAGCCGGTCCAGGACCGCCCGCGTCGAGTGCTCCTTGTCCTGGAGGATGTGCCAGCGGTGGCCGCGCGCCCGGTTGGCCCGGCGGCGGAAGGCGAAATGCGGCCATTCCTCGATCGGCAGGATGCAGGCCGCGTGCGACCAGTACTCGAAGGCGTGACGGTCGGACCAGTACGCCCGCTCCACGGTCTCGCGGCCGACCGCGCCGAGGCGTGCGTACGGGATGAGCTCGTGCGAGCGGGCCAGCACCGAGATGGTGTCCAGCTGTACGGCGCCCAGGTGGCGCAGGACCCCGCGCACACCTCCGCGGCGGTCGGGCGCACCGAGGAATCCCTGTGCGCGCAGGGCGATCCGGCGGGCGTCGTCGGCGGAGAGGGAGAGCGCAGTCATGCCCGCACCCTAGGCGGGGCCACTGACAGCGGGCAGGTACGGCAGCCGGGAGGGCAGGCCGAGGTCGGAGGGGAGCAGGGCGCCGACCCAGCAGTCGCGGGAGGTGCCCCGCTGCTCGATGCCGGCGCGCAGAACCCCCTCGACCTGGAAGCCGGCCTTCTCGGCCACGGCCTTCGAGCCCGTGTTGCCCAGCTCGGCGCGCCATTCGAGCCGGGTGGCGCCGAGCGCGGTGAAGGCCCAGTGCGCGACGGCCGTCACGGCCTCGGTCGTGTAGCCCCGGCCGCGGTGTTCCTTCACCGCCCAGTAGCCGATCTCGTACGACTCGGCGCCGTGCACGTGCACGCCGACGGCCGCGACCAGCGGGCCCCCGGCTCCGAGGCGGACGGCGAAGGGGTAGCCCGTGTCCTCGCGCCAGCCGTTCGGCACGAGCTCGTTCACGAAGGCGTGCGCGTGCGCACGCTCGTACGGGGAGGGGACCAGGGTCCAGCGCTGGATGTCCGGGTCCTGAGCCGCCGCGTGGACCTCGTCCTCGTCGGCGGCGGCGAAAGGCCGCAATACCAGCCGGTCCGTGGTGAGTGTGATGGGCTCCATGAACGGATTCTGCTGCCGCCGGGGTGCCCGGAGCGAACACTTTTCGGGAATCCCCCCGGGGGATGCGGCACCTTCCGTGTGCCCCGTACGTTCTCAATCCGGGCACCCGTGCCCCCACGGGAACGGCGGACCTCCCGACGTGGCCACGTCCTCGCTTACGATGGCCGTTGCGGTGGGGCCCACCTGCCGTGCCCGCGGTACGTACAGTGCCCAGGCCCGACCGGCAAGGAGACAAACCTCGGTGTCCGTCTTCAACAAGCTCATGCGTGCAGGCGAAGGCAAGATCCTGCGCAAACTGCACCGCATCGCGGACCAGGTCAACTCCATCGAAGAGGACTTCGTCAACCTCTCCGACGCCGAGTTGCGAGCACTCACGGACGAGTACAAGCAGCGCTTCCAGGACGGCGAGAGCCTGGACGACCTGCTGCCCGAGGCCTTCGCGACCGTACGCGAGGCGGCCAAGCGCGTCCTCGGCCAGCGGCACTACGACGTCCAGATCATGGGTGGCGCGGCGCTGCACCTCGGCTACGTTGCCGAGATGAAGACCGGTGAGGGCAAGACCCTCGTCGGCACGCTGCCCGCGTACCTGAACGCGCTGTCCGGCAAGGGCGTCCACCTGATCACGGTGAACGACTACCTCGCCGAGCGCGACTCCGAGCTGATGGGCCGGGTGCACAAGTTCCTCGGCCTGGAGGTCGGCTGCATCCTGGCGAACATGTCGCCGGCGCAGCGCCGCGAGCAGTACAACTGCGACATCACCTACGGCACGAACAACGAGTTCGGCTTCGACTACCTGCGCGACAACATGGCGTGGTCCCAGGACGAGCTCGTCCAGCGCGGCCACAACTTCGCCGTGGTCGACGAGGTCGACTCGATCCTCGTCGACGAGGCCCGTACCCCCCTGATCATCTCCGGCCCGGCCGACCAGGCCACGAAGTGGTACGGCGACTTCGCGAAGCTGGTGACCCGCCTGACCAAGGGCGAGGCCGGCCAGCCGCTGAAGGGCATCGAGGAGACCGGCGACTACGAGGTCGACGAGAAGAAGCGCACCGTCGCCATCCACGAGACCGGCGTCGCCAAGGTCGAGGACTGGCTCGGCATCGAGAACCTCTACGAGTCGGTGAACACCCCGCTCGTCGGTTACCTGAACAACGCGATCAAGGCCAAGGAGCTCTTCAAGGCCGACAAGGACTACGTCGTCATCGACGGCGAAGTCATGATCGTCGACGAGCACACCGGCCGTATCCTCGCCGGCCGCCGCTACAACGAGGGCATGCACCAGGCGATCGAGGCGAAGGAAGGGGTGGACATCAAGGACGAGAACCAGACCCTCGCCACGATCACCCTGCAGAACTTCTTCCGCCTCTACTCGAAGCTGTCGGGCATGACCGGTACGGCCATGACCGAGGCCGCCGAGTTCCACCAGATCTACAAGCTCGGTGTCGTCCCGATCCCGACCAACCGCGACATGGTCCGCAAGGACCAGCCGGACCTGATCTACCGGACCGAGGTCGCGAAGTTCGCCGCCGTCGTCGACGACATCGCGGAGAAGCACGAGAAGGGCCAGCCGATCCTCGTCGGTACGACGTCGGTCGAGAAGTCCGAGTACCTCTCCCAGCAGCTCTCCAAGCGCGGCATCCCGCACGAGGTGCTCAACGCCAAGCAGCACGACCGTGAGGCGACGATCGTCGCCCAGGCCGGCCGCCGCGGCGCCGTCACCGTCGCCACGAACATGGCCGGCCGCGGTACGGACATCAAGCTCGGCGGCAACCCGGACGACCTCGCCGAGGCCGAGCTGCGCCAGCAGGGCCTGGACCCGGAGGAGCACATCGAGGAGTGGGCGCACGCCCTCCCCGCGGCGCTCACCCGGGCCGAGGCGGCCGTGAAGGCCGAGTTCGAGGAGGTCAAGGACCTCGGCGGGCTGTACGTGCTGGGCACCGAGCGCCACGAGTCGCGCCGCATCGACAACCAGCTGCGCGGCCGCTCCGGCCGACAGGGCGACCCGGGCGAGTCCCGCTTCTACCTGTCTCTGGGCGACGACCTGATGCGCCTGTTCAAGGCGCAGATGGTCGAGCGCGTCATGGCGATGGCGAACGTGCCGGACGACGTGCCGATCGAGAACAAGATGGTGACGCGCGCGATCGCGTCGGCCCAGTCGCAGGTCGAGACCCAGAACTTCGAGACGCGCAAGAACGTCCTGAAGTACGACGAGGTCCTCAACAGCCAGCGCGAGGTCATCTACGCCGAGCGCCGCCGCGTCCTGGAGGGCGAGGACCTCCAGGAGCAGGTCCGCTTCATGATGGACGACACCATCGACGCGTACATCGCGGCCGAGACGGTCGAGGGCTTCGCCGAGGAGTGGGACCTGGAGCGGCTGTGGAGCGCCTTCCGGCAGCTCTACCCGGTGAAGGTCACCATCGAGGAGCTGGAGGAGGCCGCGGGCGACCGCGCGGGCATCACCGCCGAGTTCATCGCGGAGTCCGTCAAGGACGACATCCACGAGCAGTACGAGACCCGCGAGAAGACGCTCGGCTCCGAGATCATGCGTGAGCTGGAGCGGCGCGTGGTCCTGTCGGTGCTCGACCGCAAGTGGCGTGAGCACCTGTACGAGATGGACTACCTGCAGGAGGGCATCGGCCTGCGGGCGATGGCCCAGAAGGACCCGCTGGTCGAGTACCAGCGCGAGGGCTTCGACATGTTCAACGCCATGCAGGAGGGCATCAAGGAGGAGTCCGTCGGCTACCTGTTCAACCTGGAGGTCCAGGTCGAGCAGCAGGTCGAGGAGCTTCCGGTGCAGGACGCGGCGCCTTCGCTGACGAAGGAGCCGGCGGCGGCCGGGGCCGGGCGTCCGGAGATCCGGGCGAAGGGGCTGGACGCTCCGCAGCGGCCGGACCGGCTGCACTTCTCGGCGCCGACCGTGGACGGCGAGGGCGGTGTCGTCGAGGGCGACTTCGCGTCCGAGGGCGCGGGTGGCGACGGCGACGGGATGACGCGGGCGGAGCGGCGCAAGGCGGCGAAGGCCGCCGGCGGGCGGCGCCGCAAGAAGTGACCCCTGCGGGGTCGAGCGGTCGGGCGGGGGGGGGGGGAGGGGGGGGGGGGGGCGCACCCCCCCCCCTCGCTGAGGGGGAGAGGCCCGTCCTCCCCCCCCCCCCCCCCCCCCCCCCCCCCCCCACCCCCCCCAACAC
>NZ_JBVHWW010000045.1:19317-56780 GCF_055563995.1 Streptomyces sp. NPDC029164
GGGGCCGGACACCATGGGTGTCCGGCCCCGGCCGCGTCGTGTGGCCGGGGCGGCGCCGCTGCTGGGCTCCGCCCCGGACTCCGCGCCTCAAACGCCGGCGGGGCTGAAAGAGCGCCTCAAACGCCGGCGGGGCTGGATGGGGCCTGGCGGCGCAGCGCCAGCGCCTCAGGGGAGGGGGCCCTGGATCTCCACCGCGGCGCAGCGCCAGCGGAGGTCTGGGCCCTGTTCCAGGCGGAAGGCCATGGCGGTGAGGCGGTCGCCCGTGGCGATGCGGGCGAAGGCTTCGATGACGCCCGGGCCGGGGGTGAAGCGGCCGCACTGGCGGATGACCGGGCGGAGCCGGTCGCGGAGAGGGCCTGCGGGGGCCAGGGTGACCAGCTGCTGGTAGGCGGGGCCGACGGTGTGGCCCAGGAGCGAGTGGACCGGGCGGAGGCCGCTGACGACCGCCAGGAGGTGTTCGGCGAACCAGTGGTGCGGGCCGAGCCGCAGCGTGCGCGGGGGGCCTGCCGGGCGCCGCGTGTCGCGCCGTCCGGCGGGCCGGGTGCGGGTGCGGCCCCCCGGGCGGCGGCTCCCGTCGTTGCCGATCGTGCCGCGCGTCGTCGTGTCCATCGCGATCTGCCCCCGAACAGGCCGGGCCCGGAGCGGTACCGGGCGGTAACTTGATGGGGATCTTCTACGGTCGCCGAACACGCTCCGCAACCACGCGCACCGCCGGGCGGGCCGCCGCCCCGGTTCACCTATCCGAGTGCGCGCCCGGCGCTCCCCGGGCCCGGACCGAGCGCGTACGGGGACGCGGTTGACGGCCGCCGGTCCCGGTCCGGCACCTCGAAGGGGTACCGGCTCCGTCACCCTGGCGGACCCTCGGAGTCGTATCCTGGGGGAGTTTTCCGACTACCGAAAGCAGCCGGCCATGCGCGTGTACGTCCCCCTGACCCTCCCCGGGCTCGCCGAGGTGCACAAGGCGGGTGAGCTGGGCCCCGCCCCGCTGCGGGCGTACGCCGTCACCCCCGGGCTCCGCGAGTGGTACGTGTCGGACGACATCGAGGAGCTGGAGTACGCGGCCCTGAACCGGGCCGCGGCCGCCTCCCTGCGGCTGCTCGCCGCGGACGCGGGCGCCCCGCGCCGCCGCGTCGTCGTCGCCCTCGACGTCGACGACAAGGCCGCCACCGCCACCCCCGGGGTCGACGAGGCCACCCTCGGCCAGGTGACCCTGGCGGGGGCCGTACGGCTCACCGTGGCCGCCGCCGTGCACGTGGACGCCGATGACGCCGACGAGGACGTGGCCGCCGCCGCGCAGGCCCTCCCCGCCGCCGACGGCGGGGACGGGGACGCGCAGTTCATCGTCGACGGAGCCGAGGACCACGAGCTGCTGTGGTTCGGCGTGCAGGAGATCCCGGGGTTGCTGAAGTGACCCAAAAGCACATCGTCTGGGACTGGAACGGCACCCTCCTCCACGACATCGACGCCGTCATGGTCGCGACCAACGCCTCCTTCGCCGAGCTCGGCCTCGCGCCGATCACTCTGGAGACCTACCGCGAGCTGTACGTCGTACCGGTGCCGAAGTTCTACGAGCGCCTCATGGGACGGCTGCCCACCGACGAGGAGTGGGTGGTCATGGACGAGGCCTTCCACCGGCACTATTGGGCCGCGGCCGAGGACGCCGGGCTCGCCGAGGGCGCCCGCGAGCTGCTCCAGGAATGGCAGCGGGACGGGCTCACCCAGTCCCTGCTGTCCCTCGCGCCCCACGAGAAGCTCGTACCCCTGGTCCGGACCCACGGGATCGACCACCACTTCCTGCGCGTCGACGGGCGGACCGGCCCCTCGCACACGTCGAAGGCGGGACACCTCGTACGCCACCTGACCGCCCTGGACGGGACGGGTGTGACGGCCGACCGTACGGTCCTCATCGGAGACGCCGTGGACGACGCGCTGGCCGCCGCCCACGTCGGCGCCCGGGCGGTGCTCTACACGGGCGGTTCACACAGTCGCAGCAGTCTGGAATCAGCCGGTGTGCCGGTCGTGGACACCCTGGCCGAGGCCGTACTGACAGCTCGCGAGCTGGCCGAATACTGACTGGACAAGCACGCTGCACGGACAGCCGTGCCGCGTCGCTGGCCAGACTGTCAAAGTTTCACCCCAAGATTTATACAGATGCAGCGAATGACGACCTGGGGGTAGGTCGGGATAGCCTTGTACCCGTGATCAGCGCGATAGTCATCGGGGGCACTGGAGCCTCCGGCCTGCGCCCGGCGCACGACCGTGCCCGGGCCTTCGCTGATCCCCGCCACCGGGACCTCCAGCCGATCTTGGCTCATTCCCTCCCGGTCGGCTCTCTCGACGGCATAGCGTCGATCCCGAACGGACACCCCGCCTCGCGGCGCTATGTCATTCCTTCTTCCTTCTTCACCTACGTCACGCAATGGCGCGCGACAGGAGCCAGAGGACATGCAGACCAAGCTGGACGAAGCAAAGGCCGAGCTGCTCGCACGGGCGGCCCGGGTAGCTGAGCACAGCCCGGCCGGGGGGCTACTTCCGACTGGGTCCGAGCAGGGAGAGCGTCCAGACCAGGACGCGGTGCTCTCCTACCTCCAGCGCTACTACCTGCACACGGCACCCGAGGACCTCACGGACCGGGACCCGGTCGACGTGTTCGGAGCCGCGCTCTCCCACTACCGGCTCGCCGAGAACCGGCCGCAGGGCACCGCGAACGTGCGCGTGCACACCCCCACGGTCGAGGAGAACGGCTGGACCTCCAGCCACTCCGTCGTCGAGGTCGTCACCGACGACATGCCCTTCCTCGTGGACTCCGTGACGAACGAGCTGTCCCGCCAGGGCCGCGGCATCCACGTCGTGATCCACCCGCAGGTCGTGGTCCGCCGTGACGTCACCGGCAAGCTGATCGAGATCCTCGGCCCCGACTGCGACGCGCACGGCCCCCGCACCTCGCGCCCCCACGACTCCCTCGTCGAGTCCTGGATCCACGTCGAGATCGACCGCGAGACCGACCGCGCCGACCTCAAGCAGATCAACGCCGACCTGCTGCGCGTCCTGTCCGACGTACGCGAGTCCGTCGAGGACTGGGAGAAGATGCGCGACGCCGCGCTGCGCATCGCCGAGGGCCTGCCCGAGGAGCCCACCGCCCCGGACCTGCGCGAGTACGAGCTCGAAGAGGCCCGTGAGCTGCTGCGCTGGCTCGCCGACGACCACTTCACCTTCCTCGGCTACCGCGAGTACAACCTCGTCGACGGCGACTCCCTGGCCGCCGTGCCCGGCACCGGCCTCGGCATCCTGCGCTCCGACCCGCACCACAGTGGCAAGGACGACGGCCACCCGGTCTCGCCGTCCTTCAACCGGCTGCCGGCCGACGCCCGTGCCAAGGCCCGCGAGCACCGCCTGCTGGTGCTGACCAAGGCCAACAGCCGCTCCACCGTGCACCGCCCCTCGTACCTCGACTACGTGGGCGTCAAGAAGTTCGACGCCGACGGCAACGTCGTGGGCGAGCGCCGCTTCCTCGGCCTGTTCTCCTCCGCCGCGTACACCGAGTCCGTGCGCCGCGTCCCGGTCGTCCGCCGCAAGGTCGCCGAGGTCCTCGACCGCGCCGGCTTCTCGCCGTCCAGCCACGACGGCCGCGACCTGACGCAGATCCTGGAGACCTACCCGCGCGACGAGCTGTTCCAGACCCCGGTCGACCAGCTCCAGTCCATCGTCACCTCCGTCCTGTACCTCCAGGAGCGCCGCCGGCTGCGGCTGTACCTGCGCCAGGACGAGTACGGCCGCTACTACTCGGCCCTCGTCTACCTGCCGCGCGACCGGTTCACCACCGGCGTCCGGCTGCGCCTCATGGACATCCTGAAGGAGGAGCTCGGCGGCATCAGCGTCGACTTCACCGCCTGGAACACCGAGTCGATCCTCTCCCGCATCCACTTCGTCATCCGCGTCCCGCAGGGCACCGAGCTGCCCGGCCTGACCGACGGCGACGTCGAGCGCATCGAAGGCCGCCTCGTCGAGGCCGCCCGCTCCTGGGCCGACGGCTTCCAGGAAGCGCTGATCGCCGAGTGCGGCGAGGAGCGCGCCGCGGAGCTGCTGCGCCGTTACGGCACCTCCTTCGCCGAGGGCTACAAGGCCGACCACTCGCCGCGCGCCGCCGTCGCCGACCTGATGCACCTGGAGCGGCTCGCCGCCAGCGACCGCAAGTTCGCGCTCTCGCTGTACGAGCCGGTGGGCGCCGCCCCCGGCGAGCGCCGGTTCAAGATCTTCCGCACCGGCGAGCAGGTCTCGCTCTCCGCGGTCCTGCCGGTGCTGCAGCGCCTCGGCGTCGAGGTCACCGACGAGCGCCCCTACGAGCTGCGCCGCTCGGACCGGGTCAGCGCGTGGATCTACGACTTCGGCCTGCGGATGCCCCTGGCCACCGGCCACGGTGACGCGGCGGCCGCCAACTACCTCGGCGACGACGCCCGCGAGCGCTTCCAGGACGCCTTCGCCGCGGTCTGGCAGGGCGACGCGGAGAACGACAACTTCAACACCCTCGTGCTGAGCGCCGGGCTCACCTGGCGGCAGGCCGTCGTCCTGCGCGCGTACGCCAAGTACCTGCGCCAGGCCGGCTCCACCTTCAGCCAGGACTACATGGAGGACACCCTCCGCAACAACGTCCACACCACCCGGCTGCTGGTCTCGCTCTTCGAGGCCCGGATGTCGCCCGTCCGCCAGGCCGCCGGCAGCGAGCTCGTCGACGCCATGCTGGAGGAGCTGGACGGGGCCCTGGACCAGGTCGCCTCGCTCGACGAGGACCGTATCCTGCGGGCCTTCCTCACCCTGATCAAGGCGACGCTGCGGACCAACTTCTTCCAGACCACCGGTGCGGGCGAGCAGCACTCCTACGTGTCGATGAAGTTCGACCCGCAGGCCATCCCGGAGCTCCCGGCGCCCCGACCGGCCTTCGAGATCTGGGTGTACTCCCCGCGCGTCGAGGGCGTCCACCTGCGCTTCGGCAAGGTCGCCCGAGGCGGCCTGCGCTGGTCCGACCGCCGCGAGGACTTCCGTACGGAGATCCTCGGCCTGGTCAAGGCGCAGATGGTCAAGAACACCGTCATCGTGCCCGTCGGCGCCAAGGGCGGCTTCGTCGCCAAGAACCTCCCCGACCCGTCGGTGGACCGCGACGCCTGGCTCGCCGAGGGCATCGCCTCGTACAAGATCTTCATCTCGGCGCTGCTCGACATCACCGACAACATGGTCGCCGGCGAGGTCGTGCCCCCGAAGGGCGTGGTCCGCCACGACGAGGACGACACCTACCTCGTCGTCGCCGCCGACAAGGGCACCGCGACCTTCTCCGACATCGCCAACGGCGTGGCGGAGTCCTACGGCTTCTGGCTCGGCGACGCCTTCGCCTCGGGCGGCTCGGCCGGCTACGACCACAAGGGCATGGGCATCACCGCCCGCGGCGCGTGGGAGTCCGTCAAGCGGCACTTCCGCGAGCTCGGCCACGACACCCAGACCGAGGACTTCACCGTCGTCGGCGTCGGTGACATGTCCGGTGACGTCTTCGGCAACGGCATGCTGCTCTCCGAGCACATCCGCCTGGTCGCCGCCTTCGACCACCGGCACATCTTCATCGACCCGACCCCGGACGCGGCCACCTCGTACGCGGAGCGCCGGCGCCTGTTCGAGCTGCCGCGCTCCTCGTGGGCCGACTACGACAGCTCGCTGCTCTCCGCCGGCGGCGGCATCCACCCGCGCAGCGCGAAGTCCATCCCGGTCAACGCGCACGTCCGCGAGGCCCTCGGCATCGAGGCGGGCGTCACCAAGATGACCCCCGCCGACCTGATGCAGGCCATCCTGCAGGCCCCCGTGGACCTGCTGTGGAACGGCGGCATCGGTACGTACGTCAAGGCGACGGCCGAGACGCACGCGGACGTCGGCGACAAGGCCAACGACTCCATCCGCGTCAACGGCTCCCACGTCCGGGCCAAGGTCATCGGCGAGGGCGGCAACCTGGGCCTGACCCAGCTCGGCCGCATCGAGTTCGCCCGGACCGGCGCCGGCGGCGAGGGCGGCAAGGTCAACACCGACGCCATCGACAACAGCGCGGGCGTGGACACCTCCGACCACGAGGTGAACATCAAGATCCTGCTCAACGCGGTCGTCGCGGACGGCGATATGACCGTCAAGCAGCGCAACAAGCTGCTCGCCCAGATGACCGACGAGGTGGGCCACCTCGTCCTGCGCAACAACTACGCGCAGAACACGGCGCTCGCCAACGGCGCCGCGCAGGCCCCGAGCCTGCTCCACGCCCAGCAGCGCTACATGCGCCGCCTGGAGAACGCCGGACTGCTGGACCGCGGGCTGGAGTTCCTGCCCACGGACCGCCAGATCCGCGAGCTGCTGAGCGGCGGCAAGGGCCTGACCCAGCCGGAACTGGCCGTGCTCTTCGCCTACACCAAGATCACGGTGGCGGACGAGCTCATCGCCACCGGGCTGCCGGACGACCCGTACCTGCGCCGCCTGCTCTTCGCGTACTTCCCGGCCGCCCTGGGCGAGAAGTTCGCCGAGCAGATCGACGCGCACGCGCTGCGCCGCGAGATCATCACCACCGTCCTGGTCAACGACACCGTCAACACCGGCGGTTCGACCTTCCTGCACCGCCTGCGCGAGGAGACCGGGGCCTCCACGGAGGAGATCGTCCGGGCGCAGCTCGCGGCCCGCGAGATCTTCGGCCTGGCCGACGTCTGGGACGCGGTGGAGGCGCTCGACAACAAGGTCGCCGCCGACGTCCAGACCCGGGTGCGGCTGCACTCGCGGCGCCTGGTCGAGCGCGGTACCCGCTGGCTGCTGAACAACCGGCCGCAGCCGCTCCAGATCTCCGAGACCATCGCCTTCTTCGCGGAGCGGGTCGGGCAGGTCTGGGCGGAGCTGCCGAAGCTGGTGCGCGGCGCCGACCTGGAGTGGTACCGGTCGATCATGGACGAGCTGACGGGCGAGGGCGTCCCGGAGGAACTGGCGGCCAAGGTCGCCGGGTTCTCCTCCGCCTTCCCGACGCTCGACGTCGTCGCGATCGCGGACCGCACGGGTGTCGGCTGCCTGGAGGTCGCGGAGGTCTACTACGACCTCGCCGACCGCCTGGACATCACCCAGCTGATGGACCGGATCATCGAACTGCCGCGGGCCGACCGCTGGCAGTCCATGGCCCGTGCGTCGATCCGCGAGGACCTGTTCGCGGCCCACGCGGCGCTGACGGCGGACGTGCTGTCGGTGGGCAACGGCAGTTCGACTCCCGAGGAGCGCTTCAAGGCGTGGGAGGAGAAGAACGCGGCGATCATCGGGCGGGCGCGGACGACGCTGGACGAGATCCGGGGGTCGGACGACTTCGACCTGGCGAATCTGTCGGTGGCGATGCGGACGATGCGGTCGCTGCTGCGCGCGCACAGCTGATCGGTCGAATTGAGCCGAACGGGCCGGGCCCGGGACCCAGTGGTCCCGGGCTCGGCCCGTTGCCGCTGCCCCCAGACCCCCGCGCCTCAAACGCCGGCGGGGCTGTACTCAGCGGCCCGCGGTGAAGGCCTCGTACGCGTCGCAGACTTCGGCGGACGGGCCGTCCATGCGCAGGACGCCCGCCTCCAGCCAGATCGCGCGGTCGCAGGTCTCGCGGACCGTGTTGATGCCGTGGCTGACGAGGAAGACCGTGCCGGCCTGTTCGCGGAGTTGCTCGATGCGGGCCTGGCTGCGCCGCTGGAAGGCCGCGTCGCCGGTGGCCAGGGCCTCGTCGATCATGAGTACGTCGTGGTCCTTGGCGGCGGCGATCGAGAACCGCAGGCGGGCGCCCATGCCGGAGGAGTACGTTCGCATCGGCAGGGAGATGAAGTCGCCCTTCTCGTTGATGCCGGAGAAGTCGACGATGTCCCGGTAGCGCTCGTGGATCTGCTGTTTGGACATGCCCATCGCGAGGCCGCCGAGCACGACGTTGCGCTCGCCCGTCAGGTCGTTCATCAGGGCGGCGTTCACGCCCAGCAGGGACGGCTGGCCGTGCGAGAAGATCCGGCCGCGGGCCACCGGCTGGAGACCGGCGATGGCGGCCAGCAGGGTGGACTTGCCCGAGCCGTTGGAGCCGATGAGGCCGATGGCCTCGCCCTTGTACGCGGTGAAGGTGACGCCCTTGACGGCGTGCACCTCGCGGACGCCGGGGGCCGGCTTGCGGGAGAAGACCCGGCTGAGGGCGGCGGTGGCGCCGCCCGTGCGGCTGCCGCTGCCGTGGACCTTGTAGATGACGTGGACCCCGTCGGCGATCACGGTGGGGATCCGTCCTCGGGTGTCAGCCACGGCCGTACTCCTCCTCTGCCTTCCAGAAGTAGATGAAGCCGCCGACGCCGGCGAGCAGGGCCCAGCCGATGGCGATCGGCCACACGTGGTGCGGGAGCGAATGCGCCTCGAAGCTGTCGATCAGCGCGAAGCGCATCAGGTCGATGTAGACGGCCGCGGGGTTGAGCTTGAGCACGGTCAGCACCCAGTGCGGCAGGTCGCCCGTCTTGTGGATCTGGTCGATGGACCACATGACGCCCGAGGAGTACATCCAGGTGCGCAGGACGAAGGGCATCAGCTGGCTTACGTCGGGGCTCTTGCTGCCGATGCGGGCCATGATCATGGCGCAGCCGGCGGCGAAGACGGCCATCAGCAGGAGCGCTGGGACGGCCAGGAGCCAGGCCGGGCCGGGCGTCTGGCCGAAGGCGAGCAGCAGGATGACGAGGGCGCCCATGGTGACGAGCAGCTGCTGGAAGAGCTGGACGACGGTGGAGAGGGGCAGGCTCGCGCGGGGGAAGTGCAGGGCGCGGACCAGGCCGAGGTTGCTGTGGACGGCGCGGGTGCCGGCGTTGACGGAGCTGCCGATGAAGTCCCAGACGAAGATGCCGGTGATCAGGAAGGGGAGGTAGTCCGGCACTCCGCTGCTGGCCTTCATCGCGAGGCCGAAGACGAAGTAGTAGACGGCCGCGTTGAGCAGCGGGGTGACCAGGTGCCAGACCTGGCCGAGCTTGGCCGTGCTGTACGTGGCCTGCATGCGGGCGGTGGCGTACGCGGCCACGAAGTGGCGGCGGTTCCAGAGCTCCGCGACGTAGCGGGGGAGGGAGGGGCGGGCGCCGCTGAGGGTGAGGCCGTGGGCGGCGGCCAGGTCGGCGAGGTCCGCGGGGTGCGCGGGCGCGGTCTTGGATGCGGTCGCGGTGGTCACAGGGTTCGCTTTCGACGGGGGTCAGTACGTCGCTGTCGAGGTCGGGACGGGTCCGTATCGTCGCTACGGCGAGGTTAGGGCGTGCTGCGTCGGAACGCAACCGTATCGTCGTGACGTGGGCGCAGCTATGCTCTGTGCATGACCACGGACCCCTCCGCCGCCCCCGCCCCTGCCCCCGCCGCCCGTAGAGCCCCCGCGGGCGCCGCCGTCCTGCGCGAGGACGTGACCGAGGCGATCCGCGAGGCGGTGCTGGAGGAACTGGCCGCGGTCGGGTTCTCGCGGATGTCCATCGAGGGCATCGCGCGGCGGGCGGGCGTCGGCAAGACCGCGGTGTACCGGCGGTGGAAGTCCAAGCTGCACCTGGTGCTGGACCTGATCGGGGCCTTCGCGGCGGACGGCCTGCCGGTGCCGGCGACGGGGTCGCTGTACGGGGACGTACGGGCGCTGCTGGAGGTCATGTCCCACGTGCTGAGGCACCCGGTGGCGTCGGCGGTCATCCCCGACCTGCTGGTGGAGGCGGCGCGGAACCCGGAGATCGCGGATGCGGTGCGGGGGGCGTTGCTGGAGGGGCAGCGACGGGTTGCCGCGGGCATCGTCGGCGAGGCCGTTTCGCGCGGCGAGCTGGCGGAGGGGGTTGATCCGGATCGGGCGCTCGATCTGGCGATCGGGCCGCTGTACTGGCGGCAGGTGGTCGTGGGGGACTCCGTCCCCGGCGGATATCTCGACGAGCTCGCGCGATCGGTCGTGGCCGGGCTGCGCACGGCCTGACCCTGCGGGCGGCCTGCTGGGGCTCCGCCCCAGACCCCGCGCCTCAAACGCCGGCGAGGCTGAAATACGGGGCTCCGCCCCAGACCCCGCGCCTCAAACGCCGGCGAGGCTGAAAGATCGCCTCAAACGCCGGCGGCGCTGGATTTGGCCGAGGCCGGCACAATCCAGCCCCTCCGGCGTTTGAGGAGCGGGGGCTCGGGGGCGGAGCCCCCGCAGCGGTGGCGCGGGAGCCTACGGCCAGAGGTGGGCCAGGGTTGGTTCCTGGACCGGGACCGGGGTCGGGGTCGGGGTCGGGGCCGGAGGGGTGGGGTGGCGGTCCGCCAGGGGGATGATCGCGGGGATCGGGGCCGTCTGCCCCAGGAAGACGCGCCGGACCACGCGTTCCGCCGCGTGGCCGTCGTCGTACGAGCAGAACCGTCCGCGGAACGCCGCCCGCAGCTGCGCCGAGCGCGAGCCCTGCCAGTGGCCCGTGGTGAAGATGTCCACCAGCTCGTCCTGGGTCCGGGCGATCGCACCCGGCGGGCACGAGCGCAGGTCGAAGTAGGTGCCGCGGGCCGCCTCGTACGCCTCCCAGTCGTCCGCGTGGATCACGATCGGCCGGTCCAGCGCCGCGTAGTCGAACATCAGGGACGAGTAGTCCGTGACGAGCGCGTCCGAGGCGAGGCAGAGCTCCTCCACCGAGGGGTGGGAGGAGACGTCCAGCAGCCGCGGGTGCGGCTCCCACGCGCGGTCGGCGTCCGCGTACGTGAGGTGGGTGCGGGCGAGGATCGTGAACTGCGGGCCCAGATCGCGCAGGACCCGCTCGAAGTCCAGGTGTTCCGGCCGGCTGCGCCGGTAGTCGCGGTGGGTGGGCGCGTACAGGATCGCCGTCGAACCCGCCGGGATGCCGAGCCGTTCGCGCAGTTCCAGTACGTCCGCGCGGGTCGCCCGGTGGAAGACGTCGTTGCGCGGGTAGCCGTATTCGAGGGTCGTGTAGGAGGACGGGACGGCCTTCTCCCAGACCAGGGTGGAGTGCCGGTTCGCGGAGAGCAGGTAGTCCCACTGGTCGGCGCCGCGCAGCAGGCCCGCGAAGTCGGTCGTCGGGGTGGCCGCCGGGCGGTCCTGGAGGTCGATGCCGACGCGCTTGAGCGGGGTGCCGTGCTGGGTCTGCACCAGGATCTGGCCGGGGCGCTTGACCAGGGCGCGGTCGAAGTTGACGTTCGTGACCAGGTAGGTGGCCCGGGCCAGCGCGGTCCAGTACGCCGCCGAGCCCGGGCGCAGCGCCGTCGTCTTCCGGGGCAGGGTCGAGGCGTGCGCCGGGTCGCAGATCCACGCCGTCCGCATCCGGGGCGCCAGTTCCCGCAGCTTGGCCTCGATCGCCGCCGGGTTGCAGGCGTAGCCGCCGTGCCAGTACGCGGAGAAGACCGCGAGTTCCGGGCGCAGGGGGAGCAGGCGCTGGATCCGGTAGTGCAGGCGCCGGGCCGTCTCGCGCAGGCCCTGCCACAGGGCAGAGGCCGCGCGGCCCAGTGCCAGCCCGGCCGAGCGCAGCGCGGACAGCAGCCGGTAGGTGCGCCGGGTGCCCAGCCGCATCAGGGTGTGCCGGACCTGATCGGTCCGCGACAGGGACACCGGCAGCGCGGACCTGCCGCCCGGGGCCCGGTAGCGGCGCAGCAGGGCGGAGGCCCGGCTGAAGAACTCGGCCCGGCCGGCGCGCGGGAGGCGGCGCGGGTCGGCGTACAGGGCGCAGAAGTGCTCGGCCATGCGGCGGTGCACGGTGGGGCGCCAGCGCTCCAGCTCGGGGCGCCCGGCGAGATAGCCGAAGACCCGCTCGTACTGGTCGAAGATGTCGAGGTGGCGGCGGCTGGTGGTGGTCAGGATCGAGCCGGTGCGCCGCTGGCGGTAGTGGACGCAGACCCGGTCAAGGACGGCGACGGACTCCGCTGCCAGCAGCGCCGGGTAGGTCCAGGGGGTGTCCTCGTAGAGGCCGGGCGGGAAGGCGAGGCCCTCGCGCTCCACGTACTCGCGGCGGTAGGCCTTGTTCCACACCACCATCAGCATGGCCAGCAGCGCCGGGCGGTCGGCGAGCCGGAAGCTGGCCGGGCCCTCCTCGGACAGTCGGTGCGCGAGGCGGTTGCGCACCACCTCGCCCGACCAGAAGGTGCGCGCGTAGTCGTAGACGAGGACGTCGGGGGAGCCGGTGGCCTTCAGCCGGTCGGTGATGGCCTGCAGGGCGCCGGGGGCGAGGGTGTCGTCGCCGTCGAGGAAGATCAGGTAGTCGCCGGTGGCCCGGGCCAGACCCGCGTTGCGGGCCGGGCCCAGACCCAGGTTGTGCGCCAGGTGCACGGCGGTGACCCGGGGGTCACGTGCCGCGTACTCGTCGATGATCGAACCGCAGGCGTCGGGGGAGGCGTCGTCGACCGCGATCAGTTCCAGATCCGGGTACGACTGCGTCAGGACCGAGTCCAGACTCTCCTGGAGGTAGGCCTGGACCTTGTACGCGGGCACGATGACGCTGAACCGGGGCACGGCACATCCAGGGGTCGGCGCGGGCATATTGCCCAGCAACCCCCGGCGTGGCGTTCGGGTTACGCAGCGTGTGGCAATCGGGTTACGCAGTGTCAACGCCGCACGTCAATCACTTGATCGCGCCGGCCATCACCCCCGTGACGAACTGCCGCTGGAACGCGAAGAAGACGAGGAGCGGGACCACCATCGACAGGAACGCGCCCGGCGCCAGCACGTCGATGTTGTTGCCGAACTGCCGTACCTGCTGCTGGAGCGCGACCGTCACCGGCGGGTTCGCCGAGTCCGCGAAGACCAGTGCCACGAGCATGTCGTTCCACACCCACAGGAACTGGAAGATGCCGAGCGAGGCGATCGCCGGCCCGCCGAGCGGCAGCACCACCCGGGCGAACAGCCGCAGTTCACCCGCCCCGTCGAGGCGGGCCGCCTCCAGCAGCTCGCGCGGGATCTCCGCGAAGAAGTTGCGCAGCAGGAACACGGCGAAGGGCAGTCCGAAGGCGGTGTGGAAGAGGACCACTCCCGCCGTGGTCTCGAACAGCCCGATGGAGCCGAAGAGTTCGGAGACGGGGATCAGCGCCACCTGTACGGGGACCACGAGCAGCCCGACGACGATCAGGAAGAGCCAGTCCCGGCCCGGGAACTCCAGCCAGGCGAAGGCGTATCCGGCGAACGAGCCCAGGGCCAGGACCAGCAGGGTGGTCGGCACGGCGATCGCGACCGTGTTCAGGAGCGAGCCGGTGATGGTGTCGTTGGCCAGCAGCCGCTCGTAGTTGCCGGCGGTCAGCCGCGAGGGGGCCGTCAGCACCTGCCACCAGCCGCCCTTGTTGAGGTCGGTGGGGGCGACGAACGAGGAGATGAGCAGCCCGAGGGTGGGCAGCAGCCAGAAGAGCGCGGCCAGGACCAGGAACACCCGCAGCGCCCCGCCCGCGGCCCGCCCGGCCAGCCGGCCCGCGGTCCTGCCGGCCCCCGCGGTGCTCCCGGTCCGTTCGGGCTTGGACGAACTCATCGGGATCCCTCCTTCCGGAGCCTGCGTATGTTCACGAGCATCACCGGGATCACCAGCACCAGCAGCAGCACGGCGATGGCACTGCCCAGGCCCGGATCGGCGTCGGTGCCGAAGGAGGTCCGGTACAGCTGCAGCGCGAGCACGTTCGCGTCGTCCTGGACCGCGCCCGGCGCGATCACGAAGACCAGGTCGAAGATCTTCATCACGTTGATGACGAGGGTGACGAGCACGACCGCCAGGACCGGCCCCAGCAGCGGCACGGTGATCCGGCGGAACACCTGCCACTCGTTGGCCCCGTCCACCCGCGCCGCCTCCAGCAGCTCGCGCGGTACGGCCGCCAGCCCGGCCCCGATCAGCACCATCGCGAAACCGGCCCACATCCATACGTACGCCCCGATCACCGCCGGGGTGACCAGCGCCGGGCCGAGCCACTGCACCCCGGCGTACGCCTCCCGGAAGTTGGCGGCGGGCAGCCGCAGCAGCGCCCCGTCGGCCTTCGCGGACAGGGTGAAGGTGCCGTCGGCGCGGGCCGTGGCCGAATCGACCACCCGGCCGTTCTTGACCGCCTCGATCCGCATCCCGGCGAAGGCCGACTCGGTCGGGTCGACCGCGTTCGTACGGCCGCCCCCGCCGCGGGTGAAGTCCTGCCAGGCCGTCCCGGTGACCTTCCCCGGCTCGGCGTCCGCCGCCCTCGCCGCCCGCGTGCCCTCGGGCAGGGACTCCGGAGCCACGCCGACCAGCGGCAGCAGCACCGGGGTGCCCGCGCGGACGGGGTCGCGGGTCACGAAGGCGCCTCCGCCGGCGTCGGCGAGCGGCGAGTCCCGGCCCGGGCGGGCCTTGGGGAAGGCCGAGGACTCCGCGAAGGTGTCGTGGACCCCGACCCAGACCGCGTTGGCGACGCCCCGGTCGGGATCGTGGTCGTAGACGAGCCGGAAGATGATGCCCGCCGCCAGCATCGAGATCGCCATCGGCATGAACACCAGCAGTTTGAACGCCGTGCCCCACCGCACCCGTTCGGTGAGCACCGCGAAGATCAGACCGAGGGCGGTGGCCGTGGTCGGGGCGAGCACCACCCACACCGCCGTGTTCTTCAGGGCGGTGCGGATGGTGTCGTCGCTCAGGATCTCCCGGTAGTTGTCGCCGCCGACGAACGTGCCGCCCGAACGGTCGAAGAAGCTGCGGTAGAGCGAGTAGCCGATCGGGTGCACGACGAGCGCGCCGAGCAGGACGAGGGCCGGCAGGAGGAACGCCGCCGCGACCAGGCGGCGGCGCCGGGCCTCCGCGGACAATCCCCCGCGGGCGGCCTTGACCGAGGCCTTCACGGGGCTAGTTCCCGTAGGCCTTGGCCGCGTCCGCCTCCAGTTTCGCCTGCGTGCCCGCCACGTCCGACGGATTCGCCAGGAAGTCCTGGAGCGCCTTCCACTCGCCCGCGCCCGGGGTCCCGCCGAAGGCCGCCGGAGCCTGGTCCGACATGTCGAAGCGGAAGTCGTCGCCCGCCGCGATCAGCGCCTTCGCGATGTTCCGCTGGATGTCGTTCGGATAGGCGGCCGGGTCCACCGCCTTGTTCGGGGAGACGAAACCGCCCTCGCGGGCCTGGATCTGCGCCGCGTCCGCCGAGGCCAGGAAGGTCAGCAGGGCCTGCGCGCCCTTCGACGGCTTCAGCGCGACCGCCACGTCACCGCCCGAGACCACCGGGGCCTTCGCGCCGACCGCCGGGAAGGGGAAGACCAGGGCGTCCTCGCCCACCTTCGCGTCGGTCTGCGCGATGTTCACCGCCACGAAGTCACCCTCGAAGACCATCGCGGCCGCCGGCCGGTCGCCGCCGGTGAACGTCTGCGTCACCGACTTCGGGAACTCCGTGGACAACGCCCCGCTCGGCCCGCCCGCCAGGAAGTCCTTGCGCCCGAACAGCTCGCCGAGCGTCGTCAGCGCCTGCTTGACGCTGTCGTCCGTCCACTTGATCTGGTGCTTGGCCAGCTGGTCGTACTTCTCCGGGCCCGCCTGCGAGAGGTAGACGTTCTCGAACCAGTCGGTGAGGGTCCAGCCGTCCGCGCCCGCCACCGAGACGGCCGGCGTACCGGAGGCGGACAGCGTGTCGGCCGCCGTGATCAGCTCCTTCCAGGTCGTCGGGGGCTTGACCCCGGCCGCCTCGAAGGCCTTCGCGTTGTACCAGATCAGCGACTTGTTGGCGGCCTTGTAGTACACGCCGTACTGGGTGCCGCCGACCGCGCCGAGCGACTTCCAGCCCGCCGAGTAGTTCTTGTCCAGCTGCGCCTGGGCCTCCGGGCCCACCGGCTGCGCCCACTTGTTCTGCACGGCCGAGACCAGCGCGCCGACCTGCGGGAGCAGCGCGACGTCCGGCGGGGCACCGCCCGCGATCTTCGTACCGAGGAAGGTGACGATGGGGTCCTGGGCCGGGACGAAGGTCACGGTGGCCCCCGTCCGCTTCTCGAACTCCTTCAGGACCTTCGTGAAGTTCGCCTGCTCGGGGCCCGTCCAGACCGCGGCGACCTCCAGCTTCTCGCCGTCCAGCTTCGGTAACTCCACCTGGGGCCCGGTCGGTCCCGCGGCATTCGGCGGGTCCGTCTTCTCGTCCGTGCCGCCGCCGCACGCGCTGAGCGCGAGCGCGCCCGCCGCGGCGAGCGCCGTCCAGGTGAGTGTCGTACGGCTCGTTCCGTGCCTGCGCATGGTTCTGCCCCCGATGCCCGTGGTGTGTCCCGGACCACAAGGTCTACGCCGACCCGCGCGCCCCCGCAATACCGCGTCGCGGGGGCGGTCTTGAGCCTCGGGGCCCGTCAGGGCGCGGGCGGGAACAGCACGGGTATCGCCGAGACCAGGTGCGAGGCCCGGTCCAGGGCGCTGGCCAGCAGCGCGAGGTCGGTCGGTCCGTTGCCCAGTTCGCGCACCGGGCGGCGGGCCGGCGGATCACCCATCCGCTCCCACTCCACCGGGACCACGGTCGGCCTCAAGGTCGCCGTCCGCGGGATCCGGCCGGTGACCCGGCCGGCCTGGAACGGGACCGTGCGGCCGTCCGCGTGCCGGAGCAGTCCGCGGCCGGGGCCCGGCTGGTCGGGCGCGTCGAGTTCCACGCGCAGGGCGGTCAGCCGGGCCAGCCCGGTTTCGGCCGTGCGGTCCGGGCGGGCGGTGGTGGCCACCAGGTGCACGCCGAGCGGGGCGCCCTCGCGGGCGACGGCCTCCAGCGCCCGCACCACCGAGCCGGCGGCGGGCCGGCCCGTACTGCCGAGGCCCGGCGCGACCAGCGCGTCGAGGTCGTCCACCAGCACCACCAGGCGGGGCAGCGGACTGGGCCCGGCCGGCGGATCCGTACGGGTGGTCGAGGCGCGCAGCCGGAGCGTGCCCGTGCGCTGCGGGTCGAGGTCGCCGCGCAGCTCGCCCGGGGTGGGCTGGCGGGGCGAGACCATCCGTTCGGAGACCTCGCGCCGGGCGTGCCACTCGGCGAACGGCAGCCCCTCCAGCAGCTCGGCGCGGCGCTTCAGCTCCGCGCCCAGCGCCTGCGCGAACTCCCGCATGCGCAGCGGGTCGGAGGCGACCAGGTGGGCGGAGACGTGCGGGAGCTCGGTGCAGGGCAGCAGCCCGTCGCCGCGCTCGCCGCCGGCCCCGTCGAGGAGGAGCAGCCCGAGGCGGTCGGGCCGGGCGGCCGCGGACAGCGACGCGGCCACCGCCCGCAGCAGTTCCGTCCGCCCGCTCCCGGCGGGCCCCTCGATGAGCAGGTGCGGGCCGTCGTGGACCAGCTCGGTGCCGACGGGGCCGCGCCGCCCGCTGCCCAGCACGATCTCGGCGAGGCCGCCCGTGCCCTGCCCCTGGTCCGTGGCGGCGGCCCAGCGGGCCATCAGGGAGGCCGGGGTGGCCCGGGCCAGCCCCAGCTCGTCCAGCAGCCGGGCGGTTGCCGGCAGGGTGGCGGCGGACGACCGGTACGGGGCCGCGGAGCAGCCGTCGGTGGTGCGCAGGGGCGCCAGGGCCCGGGCGAAGCGCTCGGCCCAGGCCGCGGACACGGCGTCGGCGGTGGCGGTGCCCCCGGACGGGACCGGCCGGCCGCCGCTGACCTCGAAGGTCCGTACGGCCGTGGCCACGTCCCCGCTGAGCAGGGCGACCGCGCCGCAGTCCCGGAAGGCGGGATTGACCGCGCAGGCGGCCTCGTACGTCTCGGCGACCGGCGAGGAGGCGGTGGCGGCCGGGGCCTCGGCGAGCGCCAGCACGTGGATCCCGGCGGCCGGGCCGTGCGAGGCGAGCCGTCCGGTGATGTCGCGCAGCGCGCCCGCGCCGGGATCGCCGTCGATCACGACGAGCGTGTACGGGCCGTCGTAGACGGCGGCGGCCCGCCGGACCTGCCCGGCGTCGGCGGCGGCCCAGTGCACGCCGAGGGGACCGTCGTCCAGGCGCCGGGTCAGCTCACCGGTGCGGGCGACGGCCTGGTCGCGGTCGTACGCGAGGAGGAGCCGGCAGTCCTGGCCGTGCGCGGGCCGTACGTGGGGCAGCCAGCCGAGCCAGCCCCAGTCGCGCCGCCGCTCGGCGAGGCCGCGCGCCCGGTCGGTGGCGACGAGCACGATCTCCAGCTGCCCCGGCGCGTGCAGCCCCGCCAGCTGGGCGACCGCCCAGCGGGCCACCCCGGCCAGCCGGGCCCGCGGGCCCGCGACGCCGAGCGCGCCGACGGCCGGCAGCGACACCCGGCTCCCGGCGCCGAGCCCCACCTCCAGCGCCCGGGCGTGACCGGGCTGTCCGGGCGTACGGGACCACAGGCGCTCGGTGGGCCCCATCGCGGCCAGCAGCAGCGCGGCCGGGTCGTCGGGGTCCGGGGCGGCGGCCGTGGGCGCCGACTCCGGCGCGGCCCCGGCGAGGTCCTCCCCGCGCACCCACTTGCGGGCCCAGGCCCCGAGTCCCTTGCGGCGGCCGGCGGAGGCGGCGGACGCGCCGCCGGACGTGCGGCCGTCACCAGCCCCTCCGCAGGCGTCCGGTGGTCCGGCGGGGGTTCCGGGGCGCGGCCCCGGGAGCGCGTCGGAGCCGGCCGGGCCGGCGGTGGTCCACCCGGCTCCGCCCGCGGTGTCCGGCCCGCCGGAACCGGCCCATCCGGCTGCTTCGGCCGGTCCGTGCGGCCCGGTCACGCGTCCGGCTCCGCCGGAGCCGTCCGGCGCGGGGCCGGCGGTGCCCGTCGGGCCGGGGCCGGGTGCGGGGTGCGGCCCCGACGGCGCGCCGGCGGCCGCGCCGGCCGGCGTACCGGGGGCGCCCGACCAGCCGGCGGCGCCCGCCGGGGGCGGCACGGAGAGGTGACCCTCCTGGTCCGGGGTCACGGTCAGCGGGGGCGTCGCGCCCGCGGGCGCGAGCCGCAGGGTGGACTCGCCGACCCGCAGCAGCGCCCCCGGCGGCAGGGCGACCGGCTGGGAGCCCACGGGGACGCCGTCCAGCGTGGTGCCGTTCGTCGAGTCCAGGTCGGCCACCGCGACCCGCCCGTCGCGGATCACCGTGACCGCGCAGTGCAGCCGGGACACGTCGGGGTCGTCCAGCGGGACGTCGGCGTCGGCGGAGCGGCCCACCCGGATCTGCCCGCTGTGCAGCAGGTGCACCCCGCCCGCGTCGGGTCCGGCGACGACGTGCAGCTGGGGCGCGCCGAGGCCGTCCTCGGGCAGCACGTCCGGCACGGGCCCGTGCAGGGCCAGTACCGCGCCGTCCACGAGCGGCGGCTCGCCCAGCACCCGCCGCTGGAGGTCGAGGCGCTCGGAACCGGCGTAGAGCACGACCGTGCCCCCGGTGTCCGGTCCGCCGACGGTCGCCGCGAGCCCGGAGGCGACCGCGGCCAGCGCGGTGCCGGCCGGTGCCGTGACGAGCACGTCACAGCTCGCGGGGGCGGTCGCGGTCTGGTGGCCGCTGCGCGACCCAAGGACGGTCAGCCGGATCTGCATCGCCGTCAGCGGTCCCTTCTGCGCGGTGCGCGGTGTGTGCGCCCGGCAGGGGGAATTCCGGGACATGGCTGCCCGATCGCCCCCCGCCCGGCACGGACGCGTCGTCCGGTCAGGTCTGCCCGGAAGGCGGGGCTCCCGTCCCGTGCCGTTCCGTACGGGTGCATCCTCGCACCTGTCACGGACAACACGCCCGGCACCCACCAAGAAATGATCTTGATCGGTCGCGGCCCGGTACGGACCTCGACCGGATACGGACGGCGAGCGGGGGAAAGGCACGGAAAAACGCCACGGGCATACCCCGCAAACATCACCCTCCGTACATATGTGCGGCAACCAACCTCCGGCGACCGGCGTCTTCCCGGGGGACACCCCCTAGAGTGGGCCGGAAAACCAATCAGCGGATCGACCACCACTCGACCACCGATCGACCACGAACAGACGACAGCAGGGGAGCGCGAGACGTGCGGCCAGTCGGCAGCAAATACCTGCTCGAGGAGCCGCTCGGGCGCGGCGCCACGGGCACTGTCTGGCGTGCCCGCCAGAGGGAGGCCGCCGGCGCGGAGGCGGCCGTCGCCGGACAGCCCGGCGAGACCGTGGCCATCAAGGTCCTCAAGGAGGAGCTGGCCCAGGACCCCGACATCGTCATGCGCTTCCTGCGCGAGCGCTCGGTCCTGCTGCGCCTGACCCACCCCAACATCGTGCGCACCCGCGACCTCGTGGTCGAGGGCGATCTGCTCGCCCTGGTCATGGACCTGATCGACGGTCCGGACCTGCACAAGTACCTCCGCGAGAACGGCCCCTTCACGCCCGTCGCCGCGAGCCTGCTGACCGCCCAGATCGCGGACGCGCTCGCCGCCAGCCACGCCGACGGCGTGGTCCACCGCGACCTGAAGCCCGCCAACGTCCTGCTCGACGAGCGCGGCGGCCGGATGAAGCCGATGCTCACCGACTTCGGCATCGCCCGCCTCGCGGACTCCCCTGGCCTGACCCGCACCCACGAGTTCGTCGGCACCCCCGCCTACGTCGCGCCCGAGTCCGCCGAGGGCCGCCCGCAGACCTCCGCCGTCGACATCTACGGCGCCGGCATCCTCCTCTACGAGCTGCTCACCGGCCGCCCGCCGTTCGGCGGCGGCTCCGCCCTCGAAGTGCTCCACCGGCACCTCAGCGAGGAGCCGCAGCGCCCCTCGACCGTGCCCGAGCCGCTGTGGACGGTCGTCGAGCGCTGCCTGCGCAAGGAACCGAGCGAGCGCCCCAGCGCGGTGAGCCTGGCCCGCGGCCTGCGCGTGGTCGCCGCCGGCATCGGCGTGCACTCCTCCGCCGTCGAGGTGGAGGCCGCGCTCGGCGTGGGCGCGCTGCTCGCGCCCGACCCCTCTCCGGCGCCGGTCCCCGAGACCCCGGGCGCCGCCGACCCGACCCAGGCGCTGCCCGCCGGCGCCGGCTCGCCGCTCGGGGCCTACGACCCGAACGCCATGACCAGCGTCATGCCGCCGGTCGGCGCGGCCGACGCCACCTCGGTGCTGCCGAGCACCGGGGCCCCCGGGGCCGACCCGACCTCGGTCATGCCCCCCGTACAGCAGCCGGACCAGCCGCACCCGTGGCAGTCGCAGATGCGGGCCGCCCGCGACCGCAACGAGCAGACGCAGGTCCAGTACCTCGACCCGAACGACGACCCCCTGCGGCGCCGCCCGCAGCGGCAGGCGCCCCCGCCGCCGCAGCACCGGCCCCAGCCGCAGCAGCAGCCGTACCGGCAGGGCCCGCCGCCCCAGCAGCAGTACCAGCAGCCCCAGCAGCAGTACCGCCAGCCGCAGCAGCCCCAGCAGCAGTACGCGCCTCAGCCGCCGCCGCAGCACTACCAGCCGCAGCAGCACCAGCCCCAGCCGTACCAGCAGCAACAGGCTCAGCCCCAGTACCGCCAGCCCCAGCCGCAGCAGCCGCAGGCTCCGCAGCCGCAGCGGCCGGCCCGGGAGCCGCGCGAGCCGCGCCGCCGCAGCGCCAACCCGGTGCGGATCCCCGGCCTCGGCTGCCTCAAGGGCTGCCTGGTCGTCATCCTGCTGTTCTTCGTGGCCGGCTGGCTGGTCTGGGAGCTCACCCCGCTCCAGGAGTGGGTCGGCACCGGCCGCGGCTGGTGGGACCAGCTGTGGACCTGGGGCACCGACGTCGTCGACTGGGTGAGCACGGTCGGCGACTCCGCGGGCTCCACGTCCTCCGGCTCCACGAAGTCCTGAGACGGGGCCCGTAGGGCCGACTTCGTGGATTTGTCGACTTCCGAGGGGTGATTTCGCCCGCAGAAGTGAAGGTCGCCGCGAATCCGGGCCCCTGCTGGCCTCCAACGCCCACTCGGCCGCGTAGCTTTGGTGCGTACGCCAGCCGCTGAGGGAGCAGTCGTGGCACGGAAGATCGGCAGCCGGTACACCGCGCACCAGATCCTGGGGCGCGGCAGCGCGGGCACGGTGTGGCTGGGCGAGGGGCCTGACGGGCCCGTCGCCGTCAAACTGCTGCGCGAGGACCTCGCGTCCGACCAGGAACTGGTCGGACGCTTCGTCCAGGAGCGCAGCGCGCTGCTCGGCCTGGACCATCCGCACGTGGTCTCCGTCCGTGACCTCGTCGTGGACGGCAACGACCTCGCCCTCGTCATGGACCTCGTCCGCGGTACGGACCTGCGCACGCGCCTCGACCGCGAGCGCAGGCTCGCCCCCGAGGCGGCCGTGGCGATCGTCGCGGACGTCGCCGACGCGCTGGCCGCGGCGCACGCGGCGGGGGTCGTCCACCGCGACGTCAAGCCCGAGAACGTGCTGCTGGACATGCAGGGCCCGCTCGGCCCGGGCGGTGCGCACCCGGCGCTGCTGACCGACTTCGGCGTGGCCAAGCTGATCGACACCCCGCGGCGGGCCTCCGCGGGCCGGGCCTCGGCGCCCACCACCCGGATCATCGGCACGCCGGACTACCTGGCGCCGGAGATCGTGGAGGGCCTGCCCCCGCGGGCGGCCGTGGACATATACGCCCTGGCCACCGTCCTGTACGAGCTCCTGGCCGGCTTCACCCCCTTCGGCGGGGGCCACCCGGGCGCGGTGCTGCGGCGGCACGTGACGGAGACGGTCGTCCCGCTGCCCGGCATCCCCGACGAGCTGTGGCAGCTGATCGTGCAGTGCCTGGCGAAGGCGCCGGCCTCGCGGCTGCGGGCGTCGGAGCTCTCCGTACGGCTGCGGGACCTCCTGCCGCTGCTGGCCGGGATGCCGCCGCTGGACGTGGACGAGCCGGACGACGCGGACCCGGACCCCGAGCCCTCGGACGAGCCGGCCGCGGATCCGGTCCGCCGCCGGGGCGTGGTCCCGCTGGTCCCCGGGTCCGCGACGGACTCCAACCGGGACACCCACACCTCGATGCGGGTGCCGGGGCCGGACGAGCTGGCGGGCGGGGCGCTGGGCACGGCGCGGGTCCCGCGCCCGGCCGGCGGCCACCGGCCGGGCTCCGCCCGGCACCGGGCCGAGGCCGCCCGCAAGCGGCGGCTGGTGCTGTCCGTGTCGGCCGTGGCGCTGGCCGCGGCGGTCGGCCTGGGCGGCTGGCTGGCCTTCTCGGGCGACGACGCCCCGCCTCCCCAGGACAGCAAGCAGTCGGTCCCCCGCAAGCCGTAGCCCTGCGGGCCGCCCGCCGGGCTCCGCGCCTCAATCGCCGGCGAGGCTTCAAGACCGGGGCTCCGCCCCAGGGCCGGGCGGAGCCTTGGCTACGCCGTGACCAGTTCCGGGTGCCAGCGCCGCGCCACGGCCGGGTGGGCCCGGACCCATCCCTTCAGCTCGTTGCGCCCGTACTCGGCGTGCAGCGGGTTCGACGCGTCGTGGGCGACCCCGGGGGCCGACGCCAGGTAGTCGCCCGGGACGGTCTCCACGACCGCGTCCAGCCGCGGGTTGTAGAAGAACGGCACCGAGTACCGCTCCACCGCCCCCGGCGGGCTCACCACCCGGTGGTCCGTCGCCGTCAGGTAGCCCTCCGTCGCGATCTCCAGCAGCTCGCCCAGGTTGACCACGAACGCCCCCGGGAGCGGCGGGACGTCGAGGTAGCCGCCGTCGCGCACGACCTGCAGGCCTCCCACCGAGTCCTGGAGGAGCAGGGTCAGGAAGCCGTAGTCCTTGTGCGCGCCGACCCCCTGGTCCGCGCCGGACGGGGCGGACCCGGGGTAGCGGATCAGCTTCGTGTGCAGGTGCGGCCGGTCGGCGAAGGCCGCGTCGAAGAAGTCGGCCGGGGCGCCGATCGAGGTGAGGAGCTCCCGGAGCAGCCGGTGGGCCACCGCCGCGAGGCGGGACTGCCAGTCCAGGACCACCGTACGGAGCTCCGGGAGCGCGGCGGGCCACTGGTTCGGGCCCTCCAGCCACAGGTACGCCGGGTCGTCCGGCCCCACCACCGGCGCCGGGCGCTCCGCGCCCACGTCCAGCTGGTCCCGCCAGTCGGAGGCCCCGCCGGTCAGCTCGTGGCCGATCCGGGTGTAGCCGCGGAAGTGCGGGGAGTTCAGATTGCTCACGGTGAGCCGGTCGGCCTCCGGGAGGGCGAAGAAGGCCCTGGTCAGCTCCAGGATGCGGGCGCTCTCGGCGGCGGTGACGCCGTGCCCGGTCAGGTGCAGGAAACCGGTGTCCCTGGCCGCTGCGTGCAGCTGCTTCAGGAAGTCGGCCCGCTGGGCCGGGTCGTCGGCCTGGGAGAGGTCCAGGACCGGGAGAGTGTGCGCGGACGGCATGACGGCTCCGTTTCGGATGTCACGGGGTCCTGTTCCCCAGAGGTGGCGGGGGCCGCGGGTGGAGGTGGGCCGCCGGCAGGGATGGTGCCGGGACCGCGTGAGCCGCGTACAGGACCAAGTCGGATCGGGGTGGATCAGGCTTGGGTACGGTCCGGCGGCAGACAGCCCGTCGTCGTGACACGCATGTGGTCCACATGGCGGCGCTTGACGAGGAGAACGGTCATACCGTGAGCGTACGCCCGTGCGAGCCGTCATCAGAACGGGTGATTCGGCCTGCCCGGACGGCGTTGTCCGGGGACCGGCTACGCTGGACCCGTGGCAGTCGTCGATGTTTCCGAAGAGCTGAAGTCCCTCTCCTCGACCATGGGGTCGATCGAGGCCGTCCTGGACCTCGACAAGCTGAGGGCAGATATCGCCGTGCTTGAGGAGCAGGCCGCCGCGCCGTCCCTGTGGGACGACCCGGAGGCCGCTCAGAAGATCACGAGCAAGCTTTCGCACCTCCAGGCCGAAGTCCGCAAGACCGAGACCCTGCGCGGGCGCATCGACGACCTCGCGGTGCTGTTCGACCTCGCCCAGGAGATGGACGACGCGGACACCCTCGCCGAGGCCGAGGCGGAGCTGATCTCCGTGCGCAAGGCGCTGGACGAGATGGAGGTCCGGACCCTGCTCTCCGGCGAGTACGCCGAGCGCGAGGCCCTGGTCAACATCCGTGCCGAGGCCGGCGGCGTCGACGCCTCCGACTTCGCCGAGCGCCTCCAGCGCATGTACCTGCGCTGGGCCGAGCGGCACGGCTACTCCACCGAGATCTACGAGACCTCGTACGCGGAAGAGGCCGGCATCAAGTCGACCACCTTCGTCGTCAAGGCCCCGTACGCCTACGGCACCCTCTCGGTCGAGCAGGGCACCCACCGCCTCGTCCGGATCTCGCCCTTCGACAACCAGGGCCGCCGCCAGACCTCCTTCGCGGGCGTCGAGGTGCTGCCGGTCGTCGAGACCAGCGACCACGTGGAGATCGACGAGGCCGAGCTGCGCGTCGACGTGTACCGCGCCTCCGGCCCCGGTGGCCAGGGCGTCAACACCACCGACTCGGCGGTGCGCATCACGCACCTCCCGACCGGCATCGTGGTGTCCTGCCAGAACGAGCGCTCGCAGATCCAGAACAAGGCCAGCGCGATGAACGTCCTCCAGGCCAAGCTGCTCGAGCGGCGCCGCCAGGAGGAGAAGGACAAGATGGACGCCCTCAAGGACGGCGGAAGCTCCTGGGGCAACCAGATGCGCTCCTACGTCCTGCACCCGTACCAGATGGTCAAGGACCTGCGGACGGAGTTCGAGGTCGGCAACCCGCAGGCGGTGCTCGACGGCGAGATCGACGGCTTCCTGGAGGCCGGGATCCGCTGGCGCAAGCAGCAGGAGCAGACCGCGTAGCGAGTGACCCCACGAACGCGGACGAGGGCCCGGACATCGGTGATGTCCGGGCCCTCGTTCCATGTGGTGATCGGTACGCGGCGCGGCGGCCGCGGGCACCGCGGTCAGGCGGTCTGCTGGGCCACCAGCACCAGAGCTGCCACGAGAATCACCATGAGCACGATGAGAGCCACGGGATTGAGGCCGGAGAAGGGGCCCTCCTGCTGGAGGCGCTCCCGGTTCGCCCGGCACACCGGGCAGCGGCCCTGGCTGACGGGTGCGGCGCAGTTCGCGCACACGAGCCGGTCATATGTCATGCGCTCCTCCTCTCGTCCCCTCGGTCTTGTCTGTTGCCTATAACGGCGTGGGGAACCAGACCGTTCCCCCTACCACTGTGCCAGCTTCGCCGACATTCGGCGCGGCCCGTCCGGGCAATCACGATCCGGAGCGGCCCGCACCCCGGGATAAAACGGGCAAGTCCGGATGCCGGGTCCACACCTCGCGCCCGTTCGCGTATGGTCACGCACACCTACTCCCGGCGACCGTGGTGCACCCGTGATCCGATTCGACAGTGTCTCCAAGTCCTACCCGAAGCAGAGCCGTCCCGCACTGAGAGAAGTCTCCCTCGACATCGCGAAGGGCGAGTTCGTCTTCCTGGTCGGCTCCTCCGGCTCCGGCAAGTCCACCTTCCTGCGGCTGATCCTGCGCGAGGAGCGGGCGAGCCACGGCCAAGTGCACGTCCTGGGCAAGGACCTCGCCAAGCTCTCCAACTGGAAGGTCCCGCAGATGCGGCGCCAGTTGGGGACCGTCTTCCAGGACTTCCGCCTGCTGCCCAACAAGACGGTGGCCGAGAACGTGGCCTTCGCCCAGGAGGTCATCGGCAAGCCCAGGGGCGAGATCCGCAAGGCCGTCCCGCAGGTCCTCGAACTGGTGGGCCTGGGCGGCAAGGAGGAGCGGATGCCCGGCGAGCTCTCCGGCGGTGAGCAGCAGCGCGTGGCCATCGCCCGCGCCTTCGTCAACCGCCCCGCCCTGCTGATCGCGGACGAGCCCACGGGCAACCTCGACCCGCAGACCTCCGTCGGGATCATGAAGCTGCTGGACCGGATCAACCGGACCGGCACCACCGTGATCATGGCCACGCACGACCAGCAGATCGTGGACCAGATGCGCAAGCGCGTCATCGAACTCGAACAGGGCCGACTCGTACGCGACCAGTCGCGCGGCGTCTACGGCTACCAGCACTGAAAGGCCCTTGAGAGTCATGCGCGCCCAGTTCGTCATGTCGGAGATCGGCGTCGGTCTCCGCCGCAATCTCACCATGACCTTCGCGGTCATCATCTCCGTGGCCCTGTCACTGGCCCTGTTCGGCGGCTCCCTGCTCATGAGCGAGCAGGTCAGCAGGATGAAGGGCTTCTGGTACGACAAGGCCAACGTCTCGATCTACCTCTGCAACAAGCAGGACGCCCAGGAGGCCGGCGAGGCCGCCGCCAAGCCGGACGGCTCGGGAGGCGGCGCCGGCGGCGTCGCCACCTGCCGCAAGGGCGCCGTGACCGACGAGCAGAAGAAGCAGATCGAGTCCGAGCTCAAGCAGATGTCCCTGGTCAAGTCCGTGGCCTACGAGTCCGCGGACGAGGCGTACAAGCACTACCAGGAGCAGTACGGCCACACCGCGCTGGCCTCCTCCATCACGCCCGACCAGATGCAGGAGTCCTTCCGGGTCAAGCTCAAGAACCCGGAGAAGTACAAGGTGGTCACCTCCGCCTTCGCGGGCCGTGACGGCATCCACACCGTCGACGACCAGCGCCAGGCCATCGACGACCTGTTCCGGATCCTCAACTACCTCAACTACGCCGCCCTCGGCATCATGCTGATCATGCTGATCGTGGCGCTGCTGCTGATCGTCAACACCGTGCGCGTCTCGGCGTTCAGCCGCAGGCGGGAAACGGGGATCATGCGGCTCGTGGGCGCCTCCAGCTTCTACATCCAGGTGCCCTTCATCATGGAGGCCGCCTTCGCCGGGCTCATCGGCGCGCTCTTCGCCTGCGCCATGCTCGTCTCCGGCCAGTACTTCGTGATCGACCACGGTGTCGGACTGCGCGACAAGATCCAGCTGATCGACTTCATGGGCTGGGGATCGGTGCTGGCCAAGCTCCCGTACGTCCTCTTCATCGGCCTCCTGATGCCCTCCATGGCCGCCTTCATCGCCCTGCGCAAGTACCTGAAGGTGTGACAAGCGCCCCGCGAGCGGTCCGGCCAACCATCCGTACCGGAGCGGGGCTTGTCCTAGACTCGGCGCCATGCCGGCTCTGCCCGCCTTCTGTCTCCGGCCCCGCGACCTGCGTCGCGGGGCCGTTTTGACGTTGGCCTTCCTCGCCGCCGTCGCCACCGGTGCCTTAACCGGATGCTGGGACCAGGAGGACGGCGCCGCGGCCGCCGAGGTCCGAGCGGACCTCCCCGCCCCCGGTGCACCCCGCACGACGGGCACCGCCGACCGCGACGCGGTGGCGCGCGCCGCCGCCGAGGCCGTCGCCGAGGGGAAATCCGGCAAGAAGGCCGCCCAGGACGTGGTCAGCCGCAGCGGCGACCGCTGGGGCACCGTCTACGACCAGGGCGAGTACGCCGCCTTCGCCGAGGGCCTCGACGGCCACTGGACCGGCGTCGGGGTCTGGGCCGAACGCGCCCACGACGGCGTGATCAAGGTCGACAAGGTCCAGCCCGGCAGCCCCGCCGCCCGGGCCGGACTGCGCGCCGGGGACCGGCTGCTGAGCGTCGACGGCCACGCCGTGACCGGCCTGGCCGTGGCCGACGTGGTCTCCCTGCTGCGCGGCACGGCCGGCACCCCCGTCGTGCTGAACCTCAGCCGGGACGGCGCCGACCTCACCGAGACCGTCCGCCGCGAGCAGCTGCGCACCGAGCCCGTGACCGTCCGGCAGCGCCCGGACGGCGTCACCGTCATCAAGGTCACCTCCTTCACCCGCGGCTCCGGCGAGCGCGTCAGGTCCGCCGTCCGCGCGGCCCCGGTCGGCGCCGGGGTCATGCTCGACCTGCGCGGCAACCCGGGCGGACTGGTCACCGAGGCGGTCACGGCCGCCTCCGCCTTCCTGGACGGCGGGCTCGTGGCGACGTACGACGTACGGGGGGACCAGCGGGTCCTGTACGCGGCCCCCGGCGGCGACACCACCCGCCCGCTGGTGGCCCTCGTGGACGGCGGCACGATGAGCGCGGCCGAGCTGGTGACGGGCGCCCTCCAGGACCGGGGCCGCGCGGTGGCGGTCGGCAGCCGGACCTTCGGCAAGGGTTCGGTGCAGATGCCGACCGAGCTCCCGGACGGTTCGGTGGCCGAGCTGACGGTGGGCACGTACCGCACTCCGGCGGGCCGCAGCCTGGACGGCGACGGCATCACCCCGGACGTGCCGGCGGGCGAGCGGGCCGAGGAACGGGCCGTCACGGTATTGGGTGGCCTCGGGGTGGGTCCGTAGTGCGAAAATGACCGCACTATGGCTAAGGAAAAAGGGCGCAAGCTGATCGCCCAGAACAAGAAGGCGCGGCACGACTACACGATCCTCGACACCTACGAGTGCGGACTCGTGCTCACGGGGACCGAGGTCAAGTCCATGCGCCAGGGCCGGGCCTCGCTGGTGGACGGCTTCGTGTCGGTGGAGAGCCGCGAGGCGTGGCTCTACAACGTGCACGTGCCGGAGTACAGCCAGGGCACCTGGACCAACCACAGCGCCCGGCGCAAGCGCAAGCTCCTCATGCACCGGGAGGAGATCGACAAGCTGGAGCGCAAGTCGGAGGAGACGGGTCACACGATCGTGCCCCTCTCGCTGTACTTCAAGGACGGCCGCGCGAAGGTCGAGATCGCGCTGGCGAAGGGCAAGAAGGAGTACGACAAGCGGCAGACCATGCGGGAGAAGCAGGACACCCGAGAGACCCAGCGCACGATCTCGGCGATCCGCCGCAAGCAGCGGGGCACCGTTTAACCTGCTGGCACGCGGTGGTCCACTTCGCGTACGATGGCGTCAGCACCCGCCGCTCGCGGTGGGGGCGGCTTGAGCAGTACACAATTGAAGAGCGTGAAACATGGGGATGATCGGTTTCGACAGCGGATGTCGATGCAGGGGAAGCGAGCCGAGGAAGCGGCAATGATCTCGCTAACCACATGTCGCAAACAATAATCGCCAACTCCAAGAGCGATAACTCCCGCTTCACCCTCGCTGCCTAATAACAGTGAGCTGAAGCCTCTGTGAGGAGCGTCAGCCCGGAAGTGGTCCCGGTCCGGATCCTGGCGTCAATTAGGGATCTAAACCTCTAGCCCCGGTCACGGGGGTTGGAGGGAAACCAAACAGTGACTGAGCCCGTCGGAGACTTGTCCGTGTGATCTCCGGGGCTGAGAAAAGCGCAGCGGACTGCGCTCGGAGAAGCCCTGCTTCTGCACCGTTGGACGCGGGTTCGATTCCCGCCATCTCCACTCATCCCATGTGGGCAAAGGCCCCGCGGCCTCTCGGCTGCGGGGCCTTTGTCATGCCGGGTGGGGCGCTGTCAGCAGAACGGCACCTTGTTGAGGTTCAGGGCGTAGCGTGCGGTGATCCAGCCGGAGCCGTCGGCGAGCTTGTACCAGATCGAGTTGCCGTCGACGTTCTGGCCGTTGACCTTGCACTGGAGGGGGACCACCGTGCCGGTGTAGAGCTTGCCCGTCTTCGCGTGGTGCGTGGCAGGGCCGGAGTGGACCCGCAGGCCCTTGCCGGGGGAGACGATCTTGGCCTTCGGGGTCTCGTGGTGGCCGCCGCACTTCGTGCAGGTGCCGGGCTTGCCGGTGTCGCCCTTCGGGCCCTGGGGTCCCTGGGGTCCCCGGGGGCCTTGAGGGCCGGTCTTGCCCGGGTTGCCCTTGGGCCCCTGGTGGCCCTTCGGGCCCTGCGGTCCCCTGGGGCCCGGCTTGCCGTGGTCGCCCTTGTGGCCCCTCGGACCTTGCGGTCCCGGCTTGCCCTGGTCGCCCTTGTGCCCCTTCGGGCCCGGCTTGCCCGGTTTGCCGTCGTCGCCCCTGTGTCCCTGCGGGCCGCGGGGGCCGACGGGGCCCTGCGGGCCTGCCGGGCCGGGTTCGCCCTTGGGTCCGTTGGCGGGGCCCTGCTCGCCCCGTTCGCCCTGTTCGCCCTGTTCGCCTTGCGGGCCCTGCGGGCCGGCGGGACCCTCCGGTCCTGCCGGGCCGGTGTCGCCGCGTTCGCCCTGCTCGCCGCGCTCGCCGGGGTCGCCCTTCTCGCCCTTCGGGCCGGGGCGGCCGGGCTTGCCGTGGTGGCCGGGCTTTCCGTCGTGGCCGTCGTGGCCGTCGTCGCCCTTGTCGCCCTTGTCGCCCTTGGGGCCGGACACCGCGGTGGCGACGGCGAACAGCGCGGACGCGGAGGTGCCCGTCGCCCACTCGCCGCCGGTCAGCGTCGTGCCCTGCGGGGCGTCCGCGTCGACCCGTACGGTCACGCCGAGTTGGGTCTGCGCGTTCGCCGGGAAGCGGAAGCCGGCGCGGGTCCCCGCGTCGCAGGTCAGCAGGCGGGCGTCCGCCGACCGCGTGCAGGCGCTGGCCGCGCGCCGGCCGTTCCAGTAGAAGCGGGCCTCCGGGAAGGTGGTGCGGTCCGGGGCGGCGATCCGGAAGGTGCCGCTGGCGGCCGGGTCCGAGCCGTTGACGGCCGCGATGACCACTCGGCCCGTCCGGCCGGGCGCGATCGAGGGGACGTACGGCTGGGAGAACCGGATGCTCGACGAGTCGGCGAGGGCCGGTACGGCCGGAACCAGACAGGTGGCGGTCACGGCGGCGACGACGAGGGCCGCGGGCACGGAGCGGGAAGCAGACGGCAAGGGGTGTTCCTCCGCAAAGGAGAAGGGCGCTGGGGAAGGCGCCCCCAGTTATTGCGGATCATGAGCGGGGGCCGTGCGTACCACGCGGGAACGATCACTCGCCCGCCGCATGAATCGTCCCGGTGCGGTGGTCGCCGACGCGATCAGCGCGGCCGCGGCCGGCAGCGCGTAGGCGGCGGTCGGACCCACGTGCTCCACCGCGAGGCCGGCGCCGGCCGAACCGGCCGCGATGCCCGCGAAGATCGCGGTGACCGCGAGCGTCATGCCCTCGTTGAGGCGTCCCTCGGGGGTCAGGGCGTGGACCCGGGACATCGCCGTGACCATCGTCGGGGCCGTGGCCATGCCGGCCAGGAGGAGGGCGCAGCCGAGCGCGGGCAGGGAGCCGGTGGCCGCCGCGGCCCAGGGGAGGGTCATGAGGACGGCCAGGGCGCCGACGCAGGCCTTCAGCGAGCGGGGGCGCAGGGTGCCGTAGAGCAGGCCGGCCGCGCACGACCCCGCGGCCTGCAGAGCCAGGATCAGACCGGAGGAGGCGCCGAGACCCCGGGCGTCGAGGTGGGCGATCGAGGTGATCTCCATCGAGCCGAAGACCACGCCGGTGACGACGAAGAGCGGCAGCAGCGGGCCGAGGGCACGCAGCGGTGAGCCCTGCCGGGGCGCGGCCGACACCGGGGGCTGGGTGGCGCGGCAGGAGGTGAAGACGAGCATGCCGGTGAGCAGCAGGGCCGCGCCGGTGAGGGTGCCCGCCTCGGGGAAGACGGCGCCGCACAGGAAGGCCGCCAGGACGGGTCCGAGCATGAAGCACAGCTCGTCGGCGGCCTGTTCGAAGGACATCGCCGTGTGGTGCGCGGCCGGGGAGTCGCGCAGCAGGTGCGTCCAGCGGGCGCGGGACATGCCGCCGATGTTGGGGGTGGTGGCGGTCGCGGCGTACGAGGCGAAGAGGGTCCAGGCGGGGGCCCCGGTACGGACGCACGCGACCAGGGAGAGCGAGCCGAGGACCGCGATCAGGGTGGCCGGTACGGCGATCCGGGCCTGCCCGTGGCGGTCGACCAGCCGGGCGGTCCAGGGCGCGACCAGGGCGGTGGCGGCCAGCCCGGTCGCCGTGACGGCGCCGGCGAGGGCGTACGAGCCGCGCTGTCCGGCGATCATCATGACCGCGCTGACCCCGAACATGCCCATGGGGAGCCGGGCGAGGAGGTTTCCGGCGGTGAACCCCCGGGTGCCGGGCCGGGCGAACAGGCGGCGGTAGGGCCCCTGGGGCGGGCGGGCCGGCCGGGCGGCGCCGGGGGGCCGTCCGGCGGGCGGTCCGGCGATGACGAGGGTGCTGCCGGTGACGGTCATGAGCGGGGTGCGCGCGGCCGTCGCGGCGGTGCGGGAGGCGGTCGCGCGGGCGGTGGCCGTGCCGGAGACGGTCGCGTGGGCGGTGGTCGTGGTCGTGGCGGGCATGGGAAGAGCCTCGGGCCCGGCCCCCGTCCCGGTCCAACACCTGTTCGGAGCCCATTCACCGTCATCTGTTGTTAGTCTCCGGGGGTGATTCCCCGCGATGTCGACCCCCGGCTGCTGCGCGGGTTCGTCGCGGCCGCCGAGGAGCTGCACTTCACCCGCGCCGCCGCCCGCCTCTACGTGGCCCAGCAGGCACTCAGCCGCGATGTCCGGCGGCTCGAACAGAGCCTGGGCGCCACGCTGTTCCTGCGGACCACCCGGCAGGTGGAGCTGACCGCCGACGGGCAGCGCCTGCTCCCGCTGGCCCGGCGCGTGCTCGCCGCGCACGAGGAACTCGCCGCCGCCTTCACCGCGCCCCGCCCGCTCCTCGTCGACCTCAACACCGACGGGCCGAGCACCCCCCGGACCGTGCTGGAACGCGCCCGCGAACTCGCCCCCGAGTGCGAGCTGATGGCCCGCTTCGAGAGCGGCCTCACCCACGCCGCCGCCGAGATCGCCGCCGGCCGGCTCGACGTCTCCTTCGGGTACGCCGACGGGCTGGACCCCGCGCTGCGGGCGCCGCTCGCGCTGGCGCCCGTACGGTACGAGCCGCTCGCCGTGCTGCTGCCCGAGGGACACCCGCTGGCCGCGCGGGAGACCGTACCGCTGGACGCGCTCGCCGGGGAGACCGTGTACGCGGGCGCCGGGAACCCGCGGACGCTGGAGTGGACCGGGCTGGCGCGCGAGCTGTTCGCCGGGCGGGGGATCCTGATGGCGCCGCCCGCGCCGGTGGCGATGGGCAAGGAGGAGTTCCGCCGGGTGATGGTCAAGACCGGCAACCCGGTCCTCGCCACCGTGGACTTCCTCGACATGCCCGGCTGTGTGAAACGGCCGCTGACCGACCCGGTGCCGCTGTCCCCGCTGTCCATGGTGTGGCGCGACGGCTTCGCACACCCCGGCCTGGACGCCCTGCGCGCCGCGGCCGCCGGGCTGGCCGCCGAGCGGGGGTGGCTGCGGGAGCCGGCCGGGAGCCGCCTCCCGGCCCGGCTCACACACGGACCCGGCGGCGGGTGAGAGCAAGGTTTCCCGGCGGTCATCCGGCGGGGACCGGGGCCGAAACGCGCCCTTCCTACGGTCGTCACCACGGACGCGACAGCTGTGGAGGCGTGTGATGACCGGTACGACCGCACCGCGCAGGGGAGGCCGCTGGATCGAGCAGTGGGATCCCGAGGACGAGACTTTCTGGAAGGAGACCGGGGAGCGGACCGCCCGCCGCAACCTCCTCTACTCCGTGCTCTCCGAGCACATCGGGTTCTCCATCTGGTCGCTCTGGTCCGTGATGGTCCTCTTCATGGGCCCCGCCTACGGGATCGACCCGGCCGGGAAGTTCTTCCTCATCGCGACCGCCACCCTCGTCGGCGCCGTGGTACGGGTCCCGTACACCTTCGCCGTCGCCCGCTTCGGCGGCCGGAACTGGACCGTCTTCAGCGCGCTGATGCTCCTCGCGCCGACGGTGGCCGCCCTGGTGGTGATGGAGCCCGGGACCTCGTACGGGACCTTCCTGCTCGTCGCGGCCCTCACCGGGGTGGGCGGCGGCAACTTCGCCTCCTCCATGACCAACATCAACGCCTTCTTCCCGCTGCGTCAGAAGGGCTGGGCGCTCGGCCTGAACGCCGGCGGCGGCAACATCGGCGTGCCCGTCGTACAGCTGGCCGGACTGCTGGTCATCGCCACCGCCGGGGCCACGCACCCGCGGCTGCTGCTCGGCGCCTACATCCCGCTGATCGTCCTCGCGGCCGTCCTGGCGGCCGTACGGATGGACAACCTGGCGCCCGTGCGCAACGACACCGGCGCCGTCCGCGAGGCCCTGGGGGACGCGCACACCTGGATCATGTCCTTCCTCTACATCGGGACGTTCGGGTCCTTCATCGGCTACAGCTTCGCCTTCGGCCTGGTGCTCCAGACACAGTTCGGCCGCACCCCGCTGCAGGCGGCCTCGCTGACCTTCGTCGGACCGCTGCTCGGATCGCTGATCCGGCCGGTGGGCGGGGCACTGGCGGACCGGTTCGGCGGGGCGCGGATCACCCTGGGGACCTTCGTGGCGATGGCGGCGGCGACCGGCGTGGTCGTGTTCGCCTCGGGCCGGTCCTCGCTGCCCGTCTTCCTCGTCGGGTTCGTGGCGCTGTTCGTCCTGAGCGGGCTCGGCAACGGATCGACGTACAAGATGATCCCCGGCATCTTCCAGGCGAAGGCACTGGCCCGCGGGATGAGCGGCGAGGCCGCGGCGGCCTACGGGCGGCGGCTCTCCGGGGCCTCCATGGGCCTCATCGGGGCGGTCGGCGCACTCGGCGGACTCGGCATCAACCTCGTCTTCCGGGAGGCCTTCCTCAGCTCCGGCTCCGGCACGGCGGCCTTCGTCACCTTCCTCGGCTTCTACGCCCTGTGCTGCGCGGTCACCTGGGCGGTATACCTTCGCCGGCCGACGGCCGCGGCCGTCCCGGCCCTCGGGGCCGAAGCGAAACCGCAGCTCACGTCGGTGTAACCGGGGCGAAATACGGGTGAACCGAGTCCGACATGCCGGGTTGGCAGGCTCGGTCCACCCGTTCCGCCCCGCCCCCATGCGTCAGTAGGCAGGTCACGATGGACCACACGAACACCGACACGAACACCGGCCCGCTCGCGGGCTTCACGGTCGGGGTCACCGCTGCCCGGCGGGCGGACGAACTCATCGCGCTGCTGCGGCGGCGCGGAGCGGCGGTGCTGCACGCGCCGGCGCTGCGGATCGTGCCGCTCGCCGACGACAGCGAACTCCTCGCCGCCACCGAGGAACTCATCGGCTGCGCACCGGACGTGGTCGTGGCCACCACCGCCATCGGCTTCCGGGGCTGGATCGAGGCGGCCGACGGGTGGGGCATCGGCGAGGAACTGCTGGAGCGGCTGCGGGCCACCGAACTGCTGGCGCGCGGACCGAAGGTGAAGGGCGCCATCCGGGCCGCCGGGCTCGTCGAGAGCTGGTCCCCGGAGTCGGAATCGCTCGCCGAGGTACTGGAACGGCTCCTGACGGCCGGGGTGACGGGCCGCCGGATCGCACTCCAGCTGCACGGGGAGCCCCTGCCCGGCTTCGTCGAGGCGCTGCGGGCCGGCGGCGCCGACGTGGTCGTGGTGCCCGTGTACCGGTGGATGGCACCGGAGGACCTCGGGCCGCTCGACCGGCTGCTCGACGCGATCGTCGGCGGCGGGGTGGACGCCGTCAGCTTCACCTCGGCGCCGGCCGCGGCCTCCCTGCTGTCCCGGGCCGAGGAGCGGGGCGTACGGGAGGCCGTGCTGGACGCGCTGCGGGGCCCGCTGGTGTCCGCGTGCGTGGGGCCGGTGACGGCGCTGCCGCTGCAGGCGCACGGGGTGGCCACGGTGCAGCCGGAACGGTTCCGGCTGGGCCCGCTCGTGCAGCTGCTCTGCCAGGAACTGCCGGGCCGGGCCCGGGTGCTGCCGGTGGCCGGGCACCGCATGGAGATCCGCGGGCACGCCGTCCTGCTGGACGCGCGGTTGCGGCCGGTGCCGCCGGCCGGAATGGCCCTGCTCCGGGCCCTGGCCCGGCGGCCGGGCTGGGTGGTGGCCCGCGCGGAACTGCTGCGGGTGCTGCCGGGCGCGGGCCGCGACGAGCACGCCGTGGAGACGGCGATGGCCCGGCTGCGGGCCGCGCTCGGGGCGCCGCACCTCATCCAGACCGTGGTCAAACGGGGGTACCGGCTGTCGCTGGACGCGGGCGGCGAGGCCAAGTACGGGGAGCTTCCGCTCGACGCGGTGACGGCCCGGGGGGTGCTCGGCTAGCGTGCCGGGATGATCATTGACGGCGTGGAGATGAGGGGCGTCGAGCTCGGCGACGCCGCGGGGCTGGCGGAGGCGTTCGCGCGGAACCGGGCGTTCATGGCGCACGTGGAGCCGGTCCGCACGCACGCGTACTACACGGAGCGGGGGCAGCGGGAGCGCATCGAGGGGATCCTCGCCGAGCGGGACGCCGGGCGGATCGTCCCGTACGTCCTCGTGGAGACGGCCACGGGTGCGCCCGTCGGCGCGATCAACCTCGGCTCCATCGCCCACGGGCCGCTGTGCAGCGGCGGCGTGGGTTACTGGGTCGACCCCGCCTGGCACGGCAAGGGTCTGGCGACGGCGGCGCTGGAGGAGGTCTGCCGGGTCGCCCGCGACGAGCTCGGCCTGCACCGGGTGGAAGCCGGGACCCTGGTCGACAACCTCGCCTCGCAGCGCGTGCTGGCGAAGGCGGGCTTCGAGTTCTACGGTCTCGCCCCGCGCTACCTCCACATCAACGGCGCCTGGCGCGACCATCGCCTCTTCCAGCGCCTCCTCCACGACCACCCGCCGGCCCCTTAAGCGGGGCGCGCCGCCGCCTGCCCCTGCGTCTTGCGGCGCGCCCCTTCAGCGCCCTGGACATTCCAGCCCCTCCGCGGCCCGGCCAGTTCAGCCCCTCCGGCGTTTGAGGAGCGGGGGTTCGGGGGCAGCGCCCCCGCAACGGCGCCGCACCCGGAACGAAGCGGTTCGGCGCCCGCGCCGCTGCCGGGGGTCCGCCCCAGACCCCGCGCCTCAAACGCCGGCGAGGCTGGATCTGCGCGGCCCCTGCCACCGGAGGTACCGGTTCGGGGGGGTTTCCCCCCGGCG
>NZ_JBVHWW010000046.1:0-55302 GCF_055563995.1 Streptomyces sp. NPDC029164
AACGAGCGCTACGGCAGCCCCGTCGGCGCCTGGAACTTCTGGTCCGCCAACCACTGGTACTAAACCCACCAGCACCCGGCACCCAGCACCCGGCACCCAGCACCCGGCAGCCAGCACCCAGCACACCCACACCGAAGACGCTCGGCCGGAACCTCCTCCCGGCCGAGCGTCTTCGCGTCTCCAGTCACGTTGCAGCGGGGGACCCGACTGCGAGGTCTGCGCCCGGCAGCGAGACGAAGCGCCATCCTTGTGGTCCGCTGACCTGCCAGGCTTCGAGCGACGGGTCGGCCGAGCAATTCAGATGCATGCCACTGTCGAACACGATCCGCAGGGCCCCGGACTTGCACGCGACCGCGGATAGCACTTTCGTCCCGAACAGCGGGAGAGCCGCCGCCACGTCCGGGGACTCCGGCGTCAGAGGCAGGCCAGGGTTGGTGAGGAGCGATCCGTCCGAGAGCTCAGCGGGTGCTTCGAGCACGACCTCCCACCCTGTGCCGGGTGAGCGTCAGCCGAAAGTCGATGCAGATCCTGGCGACAGCCATGCCTCGGAGGTTCAGGACCCACCGGTCCTCGTGTTCCGATGGTTCTCTGTCTGTGCTCATCACCGCATCATGGTCCAGTGAAATGGCCCGGCCGCATGATTGTCTCCCCCCCCCCATGAGAGGGAGACGCCTTCCCCGCTTGGGGGATCCGCAGTCCCAACGCGTCCGGTTGTCTGGGGGTATGAAGAACACGACAAGACATCTGCTCGCTCTGTTTCTGATGACCGTGCTGACGGCCACCGGCCTGTCCGCGCGCCGGCGCTGGCACAGCGGCGGACGGAGACATCCGCGCCCGGATCGAGGCCGTCCCGGGAATGCGCGTGCTTGGCGAACGGCCCGCCGCCCCAGGGCAGGTCGTCCTCGACCTCAGCTACCGACAGCCCACCGACCATCGCCACGCCGGCCAAGGTTCCTTGGACCAGAGGCTGACCCTGGTGCACAAATCGACCCGGCAGCCCATGGTGCTCTACTCCATTGGCTACGACCTCGGACCGTCGCCGAACCGCCTGACCGAACCGACCGAGTCGTTGGACGCCAACCAGATCACCACCGAACAGCGGCTTTTTCGGGACGTCCAGGCCGGAAGACCCGGCATGCTCCAAGCTCACCACCTGGCAGGCGGCCAGTGACCACCATCGCCTCATCACCGCCCTCAAGAAGATCTATCGCGGCGCGTGGATCTCCACCGGCGGCAACAAGGGCGGGATGACGGCGGTCTATCGCCGTCGCTTCTATCCAGAAGACGTGGCCGGTACCGTCGCCTACTGCGCCCCCAACAACACGGATGACAGGGACGACTCCGCGTACGACGCGCGCCTCGAACAGGTCGGCACGACCGAGTGCCGCGCAGCGATCAAGTCCGCCCAGCGTGAGGCGCTGATACGGCGCTAAGCGATGACAGAACGGTACGCCCGGTGGGCCGAGGGCAAGAAGAAGACCTTCCACACCATCGGCAGCGCGGACCGCGCCTTCGCACTCGCTGTGCTGCGCCTGCCGAGGATGTTCTGGATGCATCAGCCCACGGGCGGCTCCGCATCCGCACCCACCGCCCCAACCACCGACGACGCCCTCTACGCGTGCCGCGGGACGTACCCCTGCACTTCCAGCCCTCGGCGATGGCGGACATCGACCGCTGGGTGCGCCGCCACCGCAGCTCGCTCGTGTTCGTCAACGGCGAGAACGACATAGCGGTCGCGGAACCCTCCCCCCGGGCAGCGGCACCTCCGACTCCTACTTCCTCAACGTGCCCGATGCCAACCACCACATCTCCATAGCCGGCCTGCGTCCGAACGACGCCGACCAGGCGGCTGCCGCGCTGCGCCGCTGGGCCGGCGGGCCGGGGCCCAGGGTCCGCTAGCGTCACTGGTTCTGGCCGGCGGGCAGCGTGATCTGAGGAGCCTTACCCGAGGCTGAAGCCACCCGTGCCGCCGAAACCGCCTCCGCCGTTGTACCAGGAATGGCTGTCGGCGCGTTGGCGAGCGTCTTGCATGGTGGCGCCGGGGTTGTTGGCGCGGCCGATGGGTGTGCTGGGGCTTAGTCGTGCAGGCATGCCCGACTACACCGCCGGTGTCACTGGTCTGGTGCGGTGGCCAGGCGGGCCGTCACCGCGGTCAGCCAGACGAGGCCGAGGCACGCGCCTGCGGTGAACGCCAGGACGGAGGCGGCCGAGCCCATGAATCCGGCGAGGACGGCGACCGGTGCGAGACGTGAGGACACGGCCCAGCTGCGGTATCCCCGGGCGGCGAGCGGGCGGGCCAAGACGACGAAGGCGGCACACAGGGCGAGGTAGCCCACCATTCCGGCGACCATGTGGCCGGCACCGTGCCCGCTCATCGTCGTCGCGTCCGGGGCACCGACGGGAAAGCCTGCCCCGGCGTCGGCCGGCAAGGCCGCGGCGCCCCAGAAGGAGAGGCCGAAGACACCGACCAGAACCGGGCCCCACGTGCCGCCCGCCCCACCGCCCAGCACCCTGCGCAGGCCGGCCGCACCCACGATCAGCAGGGCACCGGCGAGCAGGAAGTTCACGGTCTGGACCCAGCCCGCCTCGCCGAGAGCCAGCTGGCTGATCGCGTTACGGGTGAAGTCGAACCCGTCCCGCACGAGGCCCTGGACGATGCCGGTGCCGAGGAACAGCGGCCCCGCCGCCATGCCGGCGAGCAGAGCCGGCCGTGCTCCGCGGCGCGATGCGGGGGCGGGGGCGGGGGCGGTAGAGGCGATGTGATCGGGTGTGCTGAGTGCGTGGGACATGACCGGGCCTTCCGCGCGTCGATGCTGTCCCCCATCTGACCGACCGCAATCGGCGAACTCATCGCTCCGAGCCATGTGGGCTGCGTCACAAGCACCCAGTCGCCGGAGCAAGACCGGTCAACGGCCGAGTGTCACCAGGCCGAGCGTGGATGGCAGTTGGCGTACGACTGCCGCCACGGTCTCGGCCTCCGTGGTGAATTGGGCGGTGTCCTCGTCCGTGATGGATGCGGCAAGCGTGTACTCGCCGACGCCCCGGATCGCCAGGATGGGACCCACGACCGAGAGGCGCGGGTGCGTGGTGGTCGAGAAGCGCAGCGCCCAAAGGCTCGTGAACGGGTACAGCCGCCGGAGCGCCGGTTCTTTGCGCCGCGGCTCGGAGCGCCGCGCCGAGGCTGCCATGAGCATCAACGTGACCACAAAGACGTGACGCGGGGCCGCTGTCACTGGCATCACCTATCGTCTGGCCGGGCAGTTCGTCTACGGGAACGTGGGGTGCGTGGGATGGCAAGCGTGGGGGATCCGCGGCTGGTGGCCGGGCGGGAGGACAGCGCGTACCTGCAGGCGCTCTTCGTGCCAGGCGCATGCCTCGGGGTCCGTGCCGACGACCCGCTGACCTCCGTCACGGTGGTCGAGGTGGAGGAGGTGACCACGATCCGCGTTCCCAGCGGTCGGCTGATCGTGGACTCTCCGTGGTCCGAGGACGCGGGGCGCGAGATCGTGGCCCGGATTCCCCCCGGCACGTACCGTGTGGAGGCGGCCTGGACCGAGGCCCCGTACGAGCATGGCGGCGAGCGGTTCGACGGACGGGAGTGCGCCGCGACCCGCCTGTGCGTCAGCGACGACCCCGTGGTCGTCTGGGAAGCGGGCATCGGGGTGAACGACGACATCGGGGACGCGGCGATCGCAGCCGCCGGGTTCCACTCCGACAGCGACGCCACGGGAGCCATCGCCGACGTGGAGGCCTGGGAGGCGCTGACGGCGCCGTTCCACCGCTTCCGGCAGGCTGCGGCCCCATGGGGAGGATCCGGCGGGGACCGGGACACCGAGGACCTGTGCGACGGCTGGTTCGAGAAGAGCACCGACGACGACCTGAAGGCGGACCTCATCGCCTTCGACGTTGCCGAAGGAGGGTCCCCGGTCTGGGTCGGACGCGGCCGGGCCGGCACCGTGGCTTCGATCATCGTGCCCGGCCAGATGGCCACCAGCCCCCTGGCCTGAGTACTCAGCGCAGTACGGCCGCCAGCAGGTCCGTGCCCAGCGCCGTCAGGTCGGGCAGGTTGAGGGTGTAGCGGACGTAACGGCCGTGCCGTCGGGCCGTGAGCAGGCCCGCCCGGCGCAGCACGGCGAGATGGCGGGACACCTCCGGGGGTGAGAGTTCCCAGGTGTGGGCCAGCTCGCCGGTGGTGTGCGGGCCGCGGGCCAGGGTGCGCAGCAGCCGCAGCCGTACGGGATGGGCGAGTGCCTCCAGCCGGAGAGAGACCGTCTCCAGTGGGACCGGCTCGGATGGACTCGGCTCGGCCACGGGGTACTGGACCACCGGATGCCACCCGGGCGCGTGCACCGCCACCAGGTGCGGGCGGCCGAAGACACTGGGGATGAAGGTGACCCCGGTGCCGTGAGCGGCGGTCGACTTGTCCTGCAGCTTGTCCACGACGATGCAGTCGCCGTCCGGTGCCAGGGTGACCGCTCCGGAGACCGAGGCGAGCGCCGCCGCGATGCCCTGGTGTCTCAACAGGTCGTTCTTCAGGCGCAGGTCGGTGGCGAGCCGCACGGCGACGCCCGCCCAGGCGGCGTCGAAGAAGGCCTCGGCGCACTGTTCGAGGGTCTGACGCACCCGAGCCCGCACGGCGGCCGGGTCCGCGAGCAGGCGTTCCGCGAAGGCCTCCTGCCGGCCGCCGCGGGCCTGCGCCAGGTCCAGGGCCCGCTCGCGCGCCCTCGCATCGGTGAGCGGCGATGCCGACGGCGACGGCGACGGCGATGCCGGTGACGGCGATGCCGGTGACGGTGACGGCCCGGCCGAAGAGAAGCGACTGCTGCCGCACGTGGTGACGAGCGCGGCCGTCACGTACGTTTCGTCGTCGATCCGGTCCACGTCGTCCAACTCCTCCGCGAGGGACGGCCGCGGCCGGGCGGGGATCAGGAAGTCCGCTTGTGAGGAACGCCAGAGGAATTCCGCCTCCCGCAAGCGCTCCGCCAGCTCCGGCCGCAGCCCGGCCCAGACGTCCCCGGCCCAGCCGGCGAGGTGCGGATGGTGTCCGGGTTCGGCCAGTACGTGCAGCATCGCGGTCAGCTCGGCCAGCGGGGAGGCGGCGAACCGCAGTCGCTCGGACGGCAGTCCGCTGATGTCGATCCTCAACGTCACCCCGTCATCATCACTGACCGGACGGTTGGCTAGGGCATCGGTTGACGATGTCCGTCAACCCACGTGCCCGGCCCGACTGCCGAACGCACGTTGACGCCATGACACCCACCACCAAGATCCGGCCCCGCGCCCTGGTCCGCGGCTCCGGCGGCCCCCGCTACGCCATCGCCCTGCTCGTGGACGCCCTCGGCACCGGTCTCCTGCGGCCGTTTCTCCTGCTCTACGGGGTGACGGTGCTGAGGCTGTCCGCGCCGGCCACCGGCATCGCCATGACGGCCGGCGTCGTCGCGGGCCTCGTGTGCATGCCCGCGGTGGGCCGGTGGCTGGACCGGGGCGCACGCAGCACGGTCGTGGCGGCATCGATGCTGGTACGAGTACTGGGTGTGGCGCTGTTGTTGGCCACCCCGGCCGGGCACGTCTGGCCGTTCGCGACGGCGGCGCTCTTCCTCAGCATCGGCAACCAGGCATGGCCGGCCGCCCACGCGGCGCTTGTGGCCACGGTCGCCCACGGCCGCGAACGCGACACCGCTCTCGCGGCGGGCCGCGCCCTGCGCAACGCCGGGATGGGCGCGGGCGCGCTCCTCGCCACCGCCTGCCTTGCGGGCGGCACCTCCGCCTTGCAGGCGCTGGCTGCCGTCACCGGGCTCGCCTACCTCACCGCGGCGGCCTTGGCGTGGTCGGTCCGGCTGCGCGCCCAACCGGCCGCCACCCCGGCCGAGGGCGGAGACGACGGACCCGCGCCCCGGATGCGCGCGCTGCTGGCCGCCAACGTGGTCTACGCGTTCTGCCTCAACGTTCCCGAGATCGCGCTCCCTCTGGTCCTGGTGACACAGCTGCACGCATCCCCGGTGTGGTCGGCGGCCATCTTCGTGGCCAACACGGTGCTGGTGGTCACCCTGCAGGTGCCGGTCACGGTCCTGATGTCCCGCTTTTCGCGGCGGAACGTGCTGACCCTCGCCGGCGTGGTACTCACCGTGTCCTACCTCGGCTTCCTCGCGGCGACCTCACTGGGACACGGCTGGGGTGCCCCGGCCGTCGCGGCGGTGTCCGTGCTCTGCACCATCGGCGAGATCGTCTACGCCGGCAGCGCCACCGCGCTCGTCACCGTCCTCGCCCCGGCCCACGTCCTGGGACGCACCCTCGCCCGCTTCGAGCTCTCCACGGGCTTCGGCCTCGCCGTCTCCCCGGCGGTCATCACCGGCCTCGCACCCCACGGCTCGGCCGCGCTCTGGGGCAGCCTCGCCGCCGCGACGCTCCTCGCCGCCGGTGCCACGTCCCTTCCAGGGCCGCCACCCGCGGCGTCGGCGTGCCGATCGAGGAGATCGCACGAACCGCCGGGGTCGGGGTCGGCACGCTCTTCAGGCATTTCCCTACCAAGGAGGCGCTCCTGGAGGCAGTGATGGTGCGCAGGCTGGAAGACGTGGCGGCCCGGACCGCGCTGCCGGCCGCCGACGCCGAGCCTGCCGAGGCCTTCGTCGCCTGCTTCCGCCTGGTGGTGGAACAGCCCGAGGGCAAGACGGAGTTCGCCGCAGCGCTCGCCGCGGCGGGGGTGGACGTGCACGCGTCCTTGAGGGGCCGACCATGGAGATCCAGGGCCGCCTGGGTAATCTGCTGGCCGGGCCGGAGCGCGGCCGATGCCGGTCCTACGGCCCTACGGCCCTCCCATGGGAGAGGTCACACCCGCTCCAGGGGGCGGTGCGGCCCACTGGGAAGCTCCGCTTTGATCATGTCGCCGGGGCGCACGGAGCCGCCCTCCTTCACGACGCACATGATTCCGGCCTTGCGCACCACGTTCCCGGCCTCGTCGCGGCCGACGACCTGCTTCAGCAGTCCGTCCTGGAAGTTGTCTATCTGCAGGCAGGGATTGCGCAGGCCGGTCACCTCCAGCACGGCATGGTCGCCGATGTGCAGCAGCGTGCCGACGGGCAGTCCGAGCAGATCGATTCCGCGGGTGGTGATGTTCTCCCCGAGATCACCCGGCGCCACCTCGAACCCCTCCGCACCGACCTCGGCGAAGAGCTCCTCGTGGATGAGGTGGACCTGGCGCAGGTTCGGCTGCGTGGGGTCCTGCGCGACACGCGAGCGGTGCTTGACCGTCACGCCCGCGTGGACGTCGCCTTCCACGCCGAGGCCGGCGAGCAGCGTGATGCTGTCCCGGTTCGGCTTGGTGAACGAGTACGCGCCGTTGCTGCTGACCGCCGTGACTGTCCCGTACATCCTCGGAGCCCCCTCCTCGGTGGTGATGAGCAGCTACGACCTTAACCCTCGACCTCACGGCGCGACCGCGAGAGGGGGCGCGTCACGAGCGGCCGGCCGCAGCGATGACCGGGGAGGGTGGAAACCGTGTAGGTGTCGCGCTCCCGGTGCCGGTATCGTCCGGGTCTCCGACCAGCCGTACCAGCGGGCCTCCCGCGTTCAGAGAGTGTTCACATGACCAGCCAGCGTGCGACGACGACCCTGTGGCGCCCCACCGGCCCCAAGGAGCTGGACCTGGTGCGTGAGCTGAACCGGCGTGCGTGGCCGCCCCGCCTCCCCGAGCAGCCGATCTTCTACCCGGTCCTCAACGAGGACTACGCGATCAAGATCGCGCGGGACTGGAACGTGAAGCACAGCGGTGTCGGCTTCGTGACCCGATTCGAGGTCGAGTCGGAGTTCCTGAGCCGCTACCCCGTCCAGCAGGCCGGGGGACGGACGATCCTCGAGCTGTGGGTCCCGGCCGAGGAGCTGGACGAGTTCAACGCCCACATCGTCGGCGAGATCCAGGTGGTCCACGAGTTCCGCTGAGACAGGGTTCCGCGTGCGAGCGAGGGCCCTTGCGGCGTAGTGGGCGGCGAACGGGCCGACGCACATGCGCATTCTCACGACGGTCGGGGGCCGAGTCGATCAATAATGGGCCGGCGACCTGCCTGCACGGTTGAGAGGAGCCCTTGATGACCACACCGCGGGACTTGTTGATCATTGCCATGGACACGGGGTCCGGCAGCCCTGTCGAACAGGGGGAGCTGTCGCTCGCGCTCGCCGGGGCCGAGGTGATCGACCTGCTCGCGGCCGAGGCCGTCAGGCTGGACGGGGATCACATCGTGCCGGGCCACCGGACCGCCCCGGCTGATCGCCTGCTGGAGCAGGCGGCCGCGTCGCTCGTTCGGGAGGAGCCCTACGAGTCGGTCACCGACTGGCTGTGGCGCCGGGGCCGCGGCCTCTCCGTGGCCTACCAGGCCGAGCTGGAGGCGGACGGGCAGCTCGTCCGGCAACGCCGCCAGGGGATCTCCTTCCGGGCAGGTCAGCTGGTGCTGGCTGATTCGCCCGCCCGCCGTCATGCCGCGGACCGCTGGGCAGCGGACGAACCCGTCCTCGTCACCCTCGCGGGGGCCGTGGGGGTCGGGGGAAAGCGGAGCGAGGACGCCCCGGACGTGGCCGACGACGACGTCGCGACCGTACTGGCCGCCGTCAGCGACGCGCTGGTGGAGCTGGCGTCCGTACGGCAACGGCGCGCCATCGAGGATGCGGCCTTCGACAACATCTGGCGAGGCGGCGGCTGACGACGGGGCGGGGCGGGGCGGACGGGCGGTGCGGGACGCCGTCCGGGCCGGAGAAATCCCCGAAGGGTATTCGTGAGGGTATTCATGCGTGCATACTCGGAGGTATGGCAGACACGACGGTGAAGATCGACTCGGTGACCCGGGACCGGTTCGCGGCGGTGGCCGCCGCGCACGGCATGAGCGTGCGCGCCTATCTGGCGGAGCTGGCCATCGAGCAGGAGAACCAGCTCGCCCTCGGCCGGGCGACCGCCGCGTTCCACGAAGCGGTCGGCCAGCCCGGCATCGCGGAGGCGTTCGACCGTGAGTTCGGCGGGCTGCCGTCGTCCGCGAGCGGACACCGGGCGGCCTGATCTTGCAGCTGCACATCGACCTCCGCTGGCTCCTGGACCGGCAGGAGGAGCTCCTCGGCAACGAGCTGGGGGTGCTGGACTACTCCGGCCTGGTGGCCGCGGTCGCGCGGCACCGCGTGAACACCCCGGCGTGGGCGACCGACGAGCCCGACGCGTACTGGCGGTCGGCGGCGCTGCTGGAGCAGATCGTGCTGCTCCGTCCCCTGCCGGCCAGGAACGAGTACTTCGGCTTCGGCGTGGCAGTGGCTTACATCAGGGCCTCCGGCCACGACGTGGACACCACCTTCGAACCCTGGCGCGACCTGATCACCGACATCCGCACCCTGCGCCTGAGCGTCTACGACGTGGCCGACCGACTGCGCTCCATGCAACAGGAACCCTGACGGCGCCCGCAGGGAGCCCCGAAGCGACGCCGCGCCGCGCCGCGCCGCGCGGCACGGCACGGCACGGCGGTCGTGGAGGGGGTCAGCCCCTGCGGACGCGTCAGCCCACGGGGGTGAAGTCCTGCGACGCGATGTACCCGGGACGGCGCACCGGGGCGGCGAAGGGCTTCGACGGCCGGTTCTCGACGCTGTTGAAGACCAGGAAGACGTTGCTGCGCGGGAAGGGCGTGATGTTGTCGCCCGAGCCGTGCATCGCGTTGCAGTCGAACCAGGTGGCCGAGCCCGCCTTGCCGGTGAAGAGCTTGATGCCGCAGGCCGAGGCGAACTTGGTCAGCGCCTCGTCCGACGGGGTTCCGGCGTCCTGCATCTGGAGGGACTTCTTGTAGTTGTCCTTCGGCGTCGCACCCGCGCAGCCCAGGAAGCTCCGGTGGGAGCCGGGCATGATCATCAGGCCGCCGTTGGTGGTGTGGTTCGGCGTCAGCGCGATGGACACCGACACGGTGCGCATGTGCGGCAGACCGTCTTCGGCGTGCCAGGTCTCGAAGTCGGAGTGCCAGTAGAAGCCGCTGGCGCCGAACCCGGGCTTCACGTTGATCCGGGACTGGTGCACGTACACCTCGGAGCCCAGGATCTGCCGCGCCCGCCCCACGACGCGCGGATCGGCGGCGAGCGCCGCGAACACCTCGCTGATCCGGTGGACTTCGAAGACGGAGCGTACGTCGCGGGAGTTCGGCTCCACGATGGACCGCTCGTCGGCCAGCGTCGACGGGTCACGGAGCAGCCGGTCCATCTCGTCCCGGTAGACGTCCACCTCGTCGGGCGTGATGAGTTCGTCCACGGACAGGAAGCCGTCGCGTTCGAAGCTCTCCAGCTCGTGGGCCCACATCGGGCCCGGCGTGCCGGGCTCCGACCAGATGACGGGGTCCACGCGGCCGGTGAGCACCTCCTCGGAGCCCCGGGTCGGATACAGGTCGTTCACAGTGCGGGTGGATGCGTAGGTCATGGTGGTGCCTGCCTCTCCTCTCTGTGTGTTCGGGTACGTCAGCTGTGCTGGTCGGGTTCGGTGAGCAGCGGGTACACGCCGTTCTCGTCGTGGTCCTCCCGCCCGGTCACGGGCGGGTTGAAGACGCACAGGCAGCGGAACTCCTGCTTCACGCGCAGCGTGTGCCGCTCGTGGCCGTCGAGGAGGTACATGGTTCCCGGCGTGATCGTGTAGGTCCGGCCCGTCTCCTCGTCCGTGAGTTCGGCCTCCCCCTCCGTGCAGACCACGGCCTCCACGTGGTTCGCGTACCACATGGACGTCTCGGTGCCGGCGTACAGGACGGTCTCGTGCAGCGAGAAGCCGACGCGTTCCCTGGCCAGGACGATGCGCTTGCTCTCCCAGGTGCCGGATGCCGCACTGACGTGGCGGTCGGTTCCCTCGATGTCCCGGAACGAGCGGACGATCATGGTGGTGCCCTTCGTGGTGTGTACGTCGTACGTGGTACGTGGTGCGTGGTACGGGTGCCGGTCAGGCGGTTTCGCGGACGGAGCGGGCCAGGATGCCGAGGCCCTCGTCGAGTTCGTCGCCGGTCACGGTGAGCGGCGGGAGCAGCTTCACGACCTCGCCCTCGGGGCCCGAGGTCTCGACGAGGAGGCCGTGCCCGAAGGCCCTCCGGCACACCTCCGCGGCGCGCTCCTTCTGCGCGAACTCGATGCCCCAGACCAGTCCGCGGCCCCGGTACGTCGCACCCAGCCGGCCGTGTTCGGCGCACAGCTCGCGCAGCGCGCTCTCGATGCGCGCGCCCTGGACGAGCGTCTCCTCGCGCAGGGTGTTGTCGCCCCAGTAGGTCTCCAGGGCCGCGGTCGCGGTGACGAAGGCCGGGTTGTTGCCGCGGAAGGTGCCGTTGTGCTCGCCCGGCTCCCACAGGTCCAGCTCGGGCCTGAACAGGCACAGGGACATGGGGAGCCCGTAGCCGCTGATGGACTTGGACAGGGTGACGATGTCGGGAGTGATGCCCGCCTCCTCGAACGAGAAGAACTCGCCGGTCCGGCCACAGCCCATCTGGATGTCGTCGACGATCAGCAGCATGTCGCGGCGGCGGCACAGGTCCGCGAGGGCGCGCAGCCATTCCGCGCGCGCCACGTTGACCCCGCCCTCGCCCTGGATCGTCTCGACGATGACCGCCGCCGGATGGTTCAGGCCGGAACCCTGGTCCTCCAGCAGGCGCTCGAACCAGAGGAAGTCGGGGGTCTGGCCGCCGAGGTAGTGGTCGAAGGGCATCGGAGTGCCGTGGACCAGCGGGATGCCGGCGCCGGCCCGTTTGAAGGCGTTGCCCGTGACCGCGAGGGAGCCGAGCGACATGCCGTGGAAGGCATTCGTGAAGGAGACGACCGACTCGCGGCCCTTGGCCTTCCGCGCCAGCTTGAGCGCCGCTTCGACGGCGTTGGTCCCGGTCGGCCCCGGGAACATCACCTTGTAGGGCAGCGCGCGGGGTTCGAGGACGTGGGACCGGAAGGTCTCGAGGAAGGCCCGCTTGGCGGTCGTCGCCATGTCGAGCGCGTGCGTGATGCCGTCCCGCTCCAGGTAGTCGAGCAGCGCCCGCTTGAGGACGGGGTTGTTGTGGCCGTAGTTCAGGGACCCGGCGCCCGCGAAGAAGTCAAGGTAGCCGCGTCCGTGTTCGTCGTACAGCCGGCTTCCCGTGGCGCGCTCGAAGACGACGGGCCAGGCGCGGCAGTAGCTGCGCACCTCGGACTCGACGGTCTCGAATACGGACAGGACCGGCTCGGTCATGGTCAAGGCAACTCTCCAATGAGCGTGGGGGCGTTCGGGTGTTCGGGCGTTCGAGATGTTCGGGGTGGCGGCCCGGAACGGGAGGGGATCGGAATCAGAAGTGGAGCGGCCCGATGCGGTGCAGGACCTCCGGGGCGTGCCCGCCCTCAGGGAACTCCTCGGCGGCGAACAGCACTTCACGCGTGAGCGTGGCGCCGTGCCGTTCGGCGTACGAGGCGAAGAGTCGCTCCGAGGCGAGGTTCCCGGGGGAGACGGTGGCCTCCAGGGAGCTCAGTCCGTGTTCTGCCGCCACGCGGGCGGAGAGGCCGTCGAGCAGGGCCCCGGCGACTCCCAGGCCGCGGACGGATTCGTCGACGGCGACCTGCCAGACGAGGAGGGTTCCGGGGCTGTCGGGCCGCAGGTATCCGCTGACGAATCCGACGGCGCGCCCGGACGAGTCCCGGGCCACCGCGGAGGTGCCGGCGAAGTCACGGCACCAGAGGAGGTAGCTGTAGGCCGAGTTGAGGTCCAGCGATCCGGAGTCGCGGGCCAGGCGCCACAGCAGGGGGCCGTCACCCGGGTGGGGGCGGTCGATGTACGTCGTCGAGGTCGAGAGGGTCGGAGTGGACGGGGTGGGCGGCGGGGTCTTCATGTAACGGGCCAGTTCTGCATGAGCAGTCATGCGGGCCGAAGTTACCCAGCACTCGAGCAAATTGCATGGCCCCAAGGGGTTACAGAACTGGCGTGGCCCGTGATATTCGCAGGCGCCTTCCCGGGGGCGTGGAACGCCGACGGGGAGCTCGTATTACCCCCAAAAATGCTGACATTTTCACCGCACCTCCGAGTCTATAACGAGCCGATAACTTCTTTGCCCTGTCTCATATGTGCCACTTGAATGTGATCTCTTCGTCGGCCTGTCGGGGGTTTCGATCACGGGTGCACGGCAATAAGAGTGCGCCTGCGTGATGCCAGCCGGTCTGCGCGAGCAGTTCCCGGGAGAGCAGCCACAGCCGCTGGGCATGCGCCGGGTCCACGGCGTAGCGGGCCACACCGTGCAGGGTGACGGTGTGGCGGTCGACGGTCTCGTTGCAGTCGGCGAAGTATCGGCCGCCGATGCCTTCTAGGGCGGGTGAGGTGGCGAGGAGTACGGCGGTCGCTGCGCCCTGCACGACCGTCTTGATGAACTCGGCCGGGACGCTGCCGCTCCCGCGGTGGCGCCGGAGGCCTGTGTAGACGGTGCCGGGCATCAGCGCGTTGGCGGTGATGTTGTCGGCGGCCCAGCGACCGGTGGTCTCCACGGCGAACAGGATGTCGGCGGTCTTGGACTGGCCCTACGCGAGCCACGGGTCGTAGCGGCGGAAGGCGAAGTGGACGGTGACCGGGCTGGACGAGCGGCCGGAGATCGTGCACACGGCCCGAAACTGGCTCGCGAAACGGCACCTCGTGGCCGCGGGATGCGGCTCACCACCGTACCCAGTGCGCCGGTACCCGCCGCGCCACCCGGCGTACGCATCCTGCCCGCGCGCGGCGGCCCGCAGGAAGTACGGCGCCTGCACGTGGCCCGACTGCCCCACCCGCCGACCGAACTTGCACTCCGCCTCGCGGCCGCCCCGCGTGCCGCGGCCCTCGACACCGACACCGACGCCGTCCCGGGCCGCTAGTCCCACCAGAAGGACCACACCTGCCTGCCCACGATCTGGTTGGCCGCGTAGGCGCGCAGGGTCTCGTCGTAGCCCTGGGTGATGTTGTCGGACGAGAACGCGAAGTGCTCGGCGGCGACGGCCTCGGCTTCCCCCGTCGTCCTCACGGGTGCCGCCACCGAGACGATCACGCGGTCGTCCGCCAGCCCCACCAGCCGCGTACCGAAACGCTCCTCCCAGGACCGCAGCACCGCGCACATCTCGTCCATCCCGTACGGCCGCCAGCCCGGGCCACTGAGGGCCGAAGGGAGCGACGACCTCTTCGAACGGATCGGGCTCGCAGAAGAGTTCGGCGACCTGGTCCCGGCCAGGGTAGTGCTCGTCGGCGTCCGCGATCGTCTCCTGCGCGTGGCTTTCCCAGCTCTCGCCCAAGATCTGGTCCACTGTGCGTTCGTGCACGGCTGGTCCCCCCGACTTCCCCGTCTGCGAAATGAATCGCCGGGAGGCTAACAGCCGCCTCCGACAGTGCAGGGGTGCCGGACTTCCGCAGCGGCTTGACGGCCGGATGTGGGGCGGAGGCGGCGCGGAGGCGGCGCCCAGGAAGGTCGGTTGACACGTCGAACGCGGCAGGTGAGAGTCCTTGCGTGAGCGTGATCAACGAGCTGTCCCCTGCCGAGGCACGTGTGTGGCGAGCCTACGCCCGCGGCGATTCCCTGGACTTCCGCACCGCGGAGGACGAGGACGTGTCGCTCGGCGACGACTGGGGCCCCGCGCGGAGCGTACGCGCCACCGTGCTGCGGAGGTTGCTCCTCGAGGCCCCGCAGGAGGAGGGAGAGATCGCCGCGCTCGTCATCACGGGAGCGCGAGTCATCGGCGTACTGGACCTCAGGCACGCCACGATCGACGTCGCCGTCCGGCTGAGCCACTGCCGCTTCGACGAGGTCCCCGACCTGTACGGCGCCCAGTTGCGCGAGCTCGACCTCAGCGGTTCCGTGCTGCCGGGCCTCACTTCGGCGAGCCTGCGGGTCGCGGGCGTACTGAGGATGACGGACTGCCGCCTACGGGGTCCGGTGCGGCTCAGCGGGGCCGAGATTTCCGGCGCGCTGCACATGGAGCGCGCGCGGTTCACGGCGGCGGACGATTCCGAGCCGGTGCTGCAGCTCAACCAGGCCGCGATCGGGGCGGACATATGGGCGCCGCAGATGCGCGCGGACGGACAGGTACGGCTCACCGGCGCGTCCGTCGCGGGACGGATCAACCTGCAGGACGCGGAGTTCAACAGCCCCGGTGGCACCGCGCTGGACGCACAGAACCTCAACGTCGGCGCGCACGTACGGGCACGGCGCATGCGTGCGCGGGGCCGGGTCGAACTCCGGGGCTCGCACATAACGACCCGTCTCGACCTGCTCCACGCCGATCTGTCACATCCGGGCGACACGGCGCTCCGGGCGAGCAGCTGCGTCATCGGTGAACTCTGGCTCGGCGGGGGCGGCCGTGTCCAGGGCGCTCTGAACCTGCGGCGGTCTCAGATAGAGATCCTGAGCCTGGAACCGGACGTGCTCCCGGACGACCAGGTGCTCCTCAGCAGCCTCAGGTACACCGTGCTCACCCCGCACGAGCCGGCCGAGCGCCGCCTTCCGATGCTCGAACGCGGCGGCGGCCGGTACGAGCCTCATCTCTACGAGCAGTTGACGGCCGCGTACCGCCACGTCGGGGACGACGACGCGGCCCGCCTCGTGCAGCTCGCCAAGCAACGAAGCCGCCGCTCCACCCTCCCGTGGTACGGACGGCTGTGGGGCCACGTCCAGGACGCCACGGTCGGCTACGGCTTCCGCCCGTTGCGCGCGGCAGGCTGGCTGCTGTCCCTCCTGGCCTTCGGGTCGATCGCCTACGGTGTGCACCACCCCGATCCCATCAAACCGGGCGAAGGCCCTGCCTTCAACGCCGTCTTCTACACCCTGGATCTGCTCCTGCCGGTCATCAGCTTCGGGCAGGAGACGGCGTTCTCCCCGGACGGCTGGCACCAGTGGCTTTCGTACGCGCTGGTCATCGCCGGCTGGGTCCTGGCCACCACGATCCTCACGGGCGTGACCCGCACGGTAAGCCGGTCATGAGGAAACGACCTCCCGGGCGCCGGGCGCCGGGCGCCGGACGCCGGCCGTGGGTAGGGTCGGTCGGACCCGAACGAGGAGGACCGGCATGGCGAGCGTCGTGATCGCACAGACGACCCTGGACGACGAGGAGAAGGCGTACCAGATGGCGCGGAGCGCGGTGGAGGCCCGGCTGGCGGCCGGTGCGCACATCGACGCGCGGATGACCACCTTCTCCTGGCGGAAGGACGCCATCCAGCACGAGCGGGAGTACCGGGTCTCCTTCCAGACGACCGCGGAGAAGGTCGCCGCCCTGGCGGCGTGGGTGCACAAGGGCCACCCGTACGACGTGCCGCAGTGGATCGTGCTGCCGACCGCCGAGGCCTCGGAGGAGTACGCGGCGTGGATGGTGAAGGAGACGACCGCCCTCTAGGAACCGAACCGGTCGCGGCGCCCGGGACCACAGGACGGCCCGCCCTCAGTCCTGCCAGTAGAACAGCAGCGTGTGGACGTCGAGCGGTTCGCGCGCCCCGAAGTAGTAGACGCCGAGGCCGGTGACGCGGATCGACCCGGTGGGCCCGTCGATCCAGCGGAAGCCGGCCGCCTCGAGGGCGGCGCGCGCGGCGGGGTCGTCCTCGTGGTCGCCGGCGAACCGCCCCAGCGTGCTGATGAAGACCTCGCTCCTGCCGCCCTCCCCGTACCCGATCACGTGGTACGTGCCGCCGCCCTGACGGTTGGCGTCACCGCAGGAGAGCGGAGTACGGGGAGCCAGCCCCGCCGCCGTCAGCGCGGCCGTGGCCAGGGCCAGTTGACGCTCCTCGTCCGGCGGCTGCGGCGGCTCGGTGCACAGGGCCTCGATCCGCCAGCGCGGGTCGCTCTGCTTCTCGCACTCGTGCCCGTACTCGTGCACGATCGCACGGCGGATCTCCTCGTCCAGACCGTCGACCTCCACCCGGGGGCGCCCCAGCGCCTCGTACGCGGCCCGCGTCCGCGCCACGTCACCGGTCAGCCGGTGCAGCGCGTACGCGGCCCACAGCGCGGCGTCGGCCGTCGGAGCCTCGGCGAGGTGGGCGCGGAGCCGGTCCGGGCAGGTCAGCAGCGACTGCGCGAGGTGGGCCACCTGCGGGTCCGGGTCGGCGAGCGCGCCGGTGACGTCCTCGCCGGCGCGGTCCCGCACGCGCACCGCGACGGCCCGGTCCTCCGGCCGCCCGCCCGCGAGTTCGGAGAGCACCGCCTCCACCCCGTGCCGGTCCATGAGCGCATCCAGTCCGGCCTCCCCGACCGCCCGCCTGGTCCGCCAGTGGCTGAACGCGAGGGTCGCCAACTCGGTCACCGCCGTCAGGTCCCCGAGGGCCGCGCGCGCCTGGAGGACCGCTTCCCGCATGCCGTAAGCCTCCTCGCGCAGCCGGTCCTCGTGCCGAAGCCAGGGGAGGAGCTCAGCCCGGTCCGAGAGGAGCTCCAACAGCGCCTTGCGGATACTCCCGGAGTCCTCGGTGTCGCGGACGCACGCGAGCAGCTCGCCGACCCGCGCCTGCGGTACCCGGCCGACCAGCGCCTCCACGCAGGCCGTCCGGCGCCACCAGGGCTGCGTACCGTCGACGGCGCACCGCGCGAGCAGGTCGGGGTCGTACGCCCGCAGTCCGGCGGAGTCGGTGTGCCCGGCGGCGGGCGTCAAGGTCTCGATGTTCGGCATCCGGGGATGCTACTGGGCACGGCGGCGTGCTCCGAAGCGGATTACTCGGACCCGTCCGGGAGGCGGCGGAGGATCTGGCCGGCGGCGGTGCCGACGAGGATCGTGCCCTCGGGCGGCATGCAGCGAGAGCGGTGCGTACGGGGGCAGGGGGCTTTGGTGGAGGAGCGCCCCGTCGGCCGCGTCGACGCAGACGAGGCCGCCGTCGGCGCACAGGGCGTACAGCACCCCGGCGTGCGTGTCGAGGTCGGTGACCTCGGATTCCAGCGGCCGGCTCCACAGGACCCCACCGGACGGGAAGGCCCGGCGCACGAGCTCCGTCCGCCCGTGCAGCAGAGCGGGCCCGGCGGCATCGGACGCGTACACCGCCCGGCCGGGCGGCGCGTCGACGGTGAAGGTGGGTGAACGACACCCGGGCGAGGGTGCGGGGGTCTCCGGCGTCGCGGCCGGCGCGAGGGTCCGCAACGGCTGGGCCGGCGGGACGTCCTCGACGGCACCCTCCCATCGCGCCGCGGGCGTGACCGACGCACCGGGTGGGTGATCAGCGGCATCGTCGGGCTGCTGCCCTTCGCCTACTGCTGGCTAGGCTGTGTGGATGACGGAGTCCGTGAATTTCAGCGCGATGCTGACGCGGTTGCTGGACCACAGGGGAGTCGGCGCAGGGCAGTTGGCCGACCGCGCCGGCGTGCCGGCAGGCGAGATCCGAGCCGTGCTCGCGGGGGAGACCCCTGGCGAGGCACTGCTCCGCCGACTCGCGACCGCGCTGGGTTTCCACGCCGCCGACCTGTTCATCCTCGCGGGGTTGGCAGTGCCGGACGACCTGGCGCCGTTGGACGCCGCGGCCACCCCATGGATCGCTCGCATCGTGATGGATGCGGTCCACCTCCCGGCGGCCGGACGGAGCGAACTCCTGCAGACCATCCGCGCACTGCCGCAGGAAGGGCGCCGTTCGCCCTTCGTCCCCAAGGAACCCGAACCCCTGGCGGACGGTCCGGGCGGTTGGCTGGTCCGCATGTTCTGGTACCGCAACCTGTCCAGGTCGGGCCTGGCACACGCCATGGCGGTCGTGACGCCCTCGTACCTGTCGGCTCCCACCTACACCGTGATCGGAGACGGTCGCTCTGAGCTGACGCCCCGCCTGGTGACGGACTTCGCCGCGCTCCTGGGGATCGAAGCCCGCGAACTGGCCGCGCTGACCGGCGTCCTTCTGCCGGAGACGCCGGGACCTCCGGCCCCGGAGGCGGTGGACGCCGCGGCGGTGCTGTGGGAGCTCCGACGCCTGTCCGCGCCCCAGGCAGAACGCATCGCCGAGCTGGCGAAGTCCATGCGTGCAGAGCCCCGCGCCGAGTACCGCATCAACGCGCCGAGTTGGTGACGCCCGTGGGCTACCCGGGGGCTGTGCGCAGGGCTGAGGTGCCAATTCCCGGCGGTGCAGGGCTGGTTGACGGGCGTTGGTCATCCTGCGGACATCGGGATCGCGCGCTGATTTCTTAGCACGAGAGGCCAAGTATTCGTTCTGCCGGCGCCAGGAGGACTACAAAGGTCCCAACCGAACCGAACCCGGCGATGGGGACGATGACACCCGTCGGCGATCGGAATGATGTCGAAGGCGGTGGATGTGCATGCGTGAGTGCAGCAGAATCGAGCCGATTGCGGTCAGATTACTTCCGAGGGGCCCGAGTTCCGGCTCCTTCACCTGATACGGGCGGCCATGCTGAAACCCGTGTCGTTTTCCCCGGCGTACGCATCGGTGGACGAGTATCGGGTCCTGACGTCGACCATCCGGTCGAGGGCGGAAGATGCTCAGGGCGCTTTCAGCAAGGCCGGGCGCGGGGAGGGGGGAATGCCCCACCTCCCCGTGCGCATTCAGCTTCGAGGATTGTTCATCGAGCTCTACATCGAGCTCCGCCTGCAGAACGCGGGCCTTCGCGTCGTCGGATTCCGCAACACCTTCGAGAACGGGCAGGCGCCCCCGGAAGCGTACGTCCGCCACGTGCGGGACTCGGTCGCGCCACCGGGAATCCGCCGGACGCAGGCCCTGCCGTTCGGCGGAGGCCGCTCCGACCTGGAGTCGGCCGCCGACGTGCGGCGTTCGGGGATCCTCCTGGGACGCCGCCCCTTGGGTGACGCGGTGGTCTGGCTGCATCGGAACCGGGATCCGAAGTGCACCGCACACGGAATTCTCGTGCTCTCGGAAATGCTCTGCGAGGCTGCCCGATTCCCTGCCCTGACCGATGCGATGTCATGCATCTGGATGACCGGTGGGCGGCTGTCGGCCGCCGCCGTCGTCTGAAATACCTCACCCAAGCGCCAGCCTGCGGGAGTTGGGGCACCGAAGAAGGAGCGAGACCCCTGATCAGGGGGACTCCTCCACCCCGTACGACCTGCGATTCCCGCCCTGGGGATCCACGGAACAGGAGCGAAAGTGATAGTCAAGCGCACCGGTCGCCTCGTGGTTCTCGCTGCCGTACCCGCCGCCGTGTTCCTCACCCTCGGCCTTTCCGGACCAGCTCTCGCGGAGGCCGGAAAGGCGTACCAGATCGACCTGGCGCAGCTGAACGATTCGGGTTCCAGCGGTACGGTCATGCTCAGCCTCAAGGGAAACCAACTCACCGTGCAGATCGAGTCGAAGGGCATGGTGCCCGGCCAGCCGTCGGCCCAGCATCTGCACGGCTCGACGAAGGGCCACGACTTCCGCTGCCCGGACGCCACCGACGACACCGACCGCGACGGGGTCCTCAGCAACACCGAGGCCACGCACGACTACGGCGACATCAACATCTCCCTCACCACGGGCGGCGACACCAAGGCCACCAGCGGTCTCGCCGTGGACCGCATGCCCGTCGCCGACCAGCTGGGCAAGGTCTCCTACAAGCGGACGATCACCGTCGGCCAGGACGTCGTCGACCACATCAAGGACCTGCACGTGGTGCAGCACGGCATCGACCGCAACAAGAACAAGAAGTACGACTTCGAGGGGGCCGGCAAGAGTGAGCTGGACCCCAAGCTGCCCCAGGAGGCGACGGCTCCGACCAACTGCGGAGAGGTCAAGGGCGCGGCCGTGGGGTCCATCCCGGTCGGCGGCATCGAGACCGGCGGAGGTTCCACGCAGCATGCGGCGGCACCCGTGACGATGCGCGGCGGTGCGGCGATCACCGTACTCGCGATGGTGGCGGGTGCGGTGGCGGTCGCCACGAGGCGGGCCGTGGCCGTCCCCGTCCGCAGGGACACCACCGGGGGCGGCGCGTGAAGCCGGCTCCTGCGCTCTTCGCACCCGCAGCCTCCACCGCGCGCCTCCGACGCCGGACCGCAGGTCCCCTGGCGGCCGCCGTCCTCGCCGGGCTGCTCCTCGCGGGGTGTGCCGGCCAGGACACGGCGAAGCCACCCGCCCCGGCGGGGCAGGCCCTCCAAGGCGGGGCGCCGTCCGCCGCGGGCGCCGCGCCCGGCGGCGGTGACTCCGCGGCACCGGCGGACGGATCACAGGGCGGTACGGGTACGGGTGCGGGTACGGGTGGCGCCGGCCAGGCCCGGCCCGCCCTCGCCCGTTCGGAACCGCAGAAGATCTCGATCCCCTCACTCGGTGTGTCCAGTTCCCTGGAAACGCTCCGGCAGAACGCGGACGGCACCATGCAGACCCCGAAGGACCCCGCGCTCGCGGGCTGGTACGAGCCGGGGCCGACCCCCGGCTCGCAGGGACCGGCCGTGATCGCCGGTCATGTCACGTGGAACGGAGCATCCGCCGTGTTCGAGAAGCTGAAGACGATGAAGGCCGGCGACACCATCAAGGTGGCCCGGCGGGACGGCAAGACGGTCACGTTCACCGTGGACCGGGTCGCCGAGTACCCGAAGGCCGAGTTCCCCACGCTGGAGGTCTACAAGAACCTCGACCACGCGGGCCTCCGCCTGGTCACCTGCGGCGGGGACTTCGACCCCAAGAAGCACTACTACGACAGCAACGTGGTGGTGTTCGCCCGTATGACGGGCGCCGCGTAGCCGGTCCGGCGGGGCCCGGAAGACGTCCGTCAGCCGCAGGTCCCCACTGCGGCTGACGGACCCCGCCGCCGCGGGCCCGAGGCTGAGACCCCAGGGCCCGTGGCCGGGTGTCGGTCAGCTCCGGTCGCCCAGGTCCAGGCGGTCGGCCAGCCCGGCATCGGTGAAGGCGGCGACCAACTGGTCGCGGCCCTCGGTGAAGTGGGCCCAGCTGTCGTAGTGGACGGGGACGACCCGGCGGGCGCCGAGGATCCCGGCGGCTTCGGCGGCCTGCGCGCTGCTGAGGACGAGCGGTTCGCCGTCGAAGAGGACGGGGAAGCGGGGCGCGCCCGCGAAGAGTATGGCGGTGTCCACGGGGGTGAACCGGGCGGCGATCTCCTTGACCGCGTCGAGCGAGGCGTTGTCGCCGCTGACGTAGACGGTCGGCAGTCCTTCGCCGGTCAGGACGAATCCGACGACCTGGCCGGTGACCGGCTCGACCTCCTCGCGCGGTCCGGGGCCGTGGAGGGCGGGCACGCCCGTGACGGTGACGGTGCCACCGCCCGGGCGGTCCAGCTCGACGGACTCCCAGTCGGCCAGCCCCTTGGCCTGGCCTCCCAGGCGCTCTCCGCCGCCGGGGGTGGTGAGGGTGAGGGGGACGTCGGCGAGCAGGGCCCGGCCCGAGGTGTCGAGGTTGTCGGCGTGCTCGTCGTGGGAGAGCAGGACCACGTCGATACGGCCCAGGTCAGCGATGGTGCCGGTGGCCGGCGCTGTTTTGACCAGGAGTGAGCCGCCGGGCACCTGGTAGTCGCCGGGGGCGTCGAAGGTCGGGTCGGTCAGGAAGCGCAGACCGCCGTACTCGAAAAGGGCGGTGGGGCCGCCGAAGACACGGACGGGGAACTGCTCGAAGGCGGTGGTGCCGGTGGCAGACATCAAGCGACCTCACGGTTAGGGAGTGGTCCATCCGTGATCACGGTAGAGGTTCCTCACGGATAAAGGCAAGTCTTAGCGTGAGAATCACGGAAGACTGCGAGTTGTACCATGAGGGCCATGGAAGAGATCGCCACCACAGAGCCGCTGCCGCTGGCGCTGCCGCTTCCGCCGGCGCCCGGTGCCGAGGAGTACCCTGCCCTCGACCTCGCCAACAGCGCCATCGCCCTCCCCGGCGGTCACCACGTCGATCTCCTCGGCACCCCCGCCGCGGCCGAACGGTGGCTCGTCGACAGGGGCCTCGCCCCGGCCGACACCGGCCTGGCGGAGATGTGCGCCGGGCTCCTGCGCTCCCTGCGCGAACAGGTCCGCGCGCTGCTCGCCGCCCACGTCGCCGGACTGCCCGCCCCCGCCGCCGCGCTGACCGCCGTCAACAATGCGCTCACCCGAGCCCCGGCCGCCTCCCTGCTCCACTGGGACCCGGCCCGCGGCCTGTACCGCGAGGCGGCCCACCCCATCACCCAGATCGTCGAGCACGCCCTCGCCGTGCTCGCGGCCAGCGCGGCCGACCTGCTCACCGGCCCCGACGCCGAACGCCTCACCGCCTGCGGCTCCACCCCCTGCACCCGCTACCTCCTGCGGCACGGCCGGCGCCACTGGTGCTCCACACGCTGCGGCGACCGAGCCCGCGCCGCCCGCGCCTACGCCCGCCGCACGCAGACGTAGCGAGGAATGCATCGCCGGATTCCGTGCAGCGGCAGCTCACCGGCGTGAGCTGCCGCGACGGCATGGTGGTTCGGCTGTCGGCCGCGAGGTCCGCGCGCGTGCGGTTGGACTGGCCGGGGGCGGGTCCGCTTTACGGTTCCGGCTGAACCCTGTTGGCGGACAGGAAGTCCCGGAACACCTGTGCGGAGCGGGGGTTCTGCCCGCACTGCCACACGCCGTGCGGGCAGTAGTCGGTAATGCTCTGGTAGAGCGGCTTGTGCTCGGCGATCCACCCCAGCATGTCCCGCATGTATTCGGGGTTGTCGCCGTTCCGGAACAACCCCCATTCGGGGTACGAGATCTGCTTGCCATGGGCCCGCGCGAAGTCGACCTGCTGCTGGAGTCCGTAGGGCTGGGTTACCTGCTCGTGGAAGGAATCGCCGGGCGGCTGGTCGTAGCTGTCCATGCCGATGACGTCGACCACGTCGTCGCCCGGGTAGCACCTGGTCCAGGCGATCGCGTCGCTGCCGCGGTTGGGGGCGAAGTCGAAGCGGAAATCCTGCCCCTCCACAGAGCGCATGGCAGCCACGATGCGCCGCCAGTACTTCTTCCAGCTCTCGGGATCGGGGCGGCATCGGTGGGTGTAGTTGAAGCCGTTCATCTCCCAGCCGAGCACGATCACCGTGTCCGGCACCCCGAGGTCGACCAGGCGCTCGGCCAGCCGCCGGAAGTGGTGGTCGTACTCACCCCGCGCGCCGGAGCGGAGCAGCTCGGCGACCCGGCCGTCGGGGACGTTGGCCTCGTTGCGCTCCAGCATGGGCACGTTCAGGACGAACAGCCGATCGGCTCGCGCCCTGCGCCACGCGGCCCAGGCGTGCAAGGAGTCGGGTGCCCCCTCGATGTTCGACCAGGTGTCGCCGGGCAGGTAGGTGTGCCCGGCGCGCAGCTCGGAACCCCCGAGCCAGCGGGAGAGCCCTTGCATCCTCTCGACCCCGGGCGAGCCGTAGTGGAGATAGGCGCCGATGGCGACCTCGGGCTCGGGGCTGCTGCCGGACTTCTCTTCCGGCGGCGTGGCGACGGCGCCTCCGGTGACGAGCAGGCCGACAGCGACCAGAGTCGCGCAGGCGCCTGCCAGCCAGCGGCCTTGATGGGACATCGCACCTCCACACGCGTCATGAACCGAACCGATCTGTCTGCCATCGACGTTAGGCATCTCATCAGATGCACGGCACGTCCAGTGTCCGGATGCTGGGCCATTCGCGGCAGTCAGCCGCTCGCCCTTGGCCCGACCAGGTGAAAGCCGTCACCTCACGCGTAAGGGTGCGGCGTGACGTGCCGTTGACGAAGGTGTCGTCCAGCTGGTGATCGCGTTCGACGTGCTACTTCCCTGCGTCCTTGAGCGCACGGGCCACCAAGGGGTGGAACGGAACCACATCGCCCCCGCCTTTGATCTTCTCGATTCCGTAACTGTCATCGCTTTCCCAGTCGGCTGACTCCTCCCGCGCCGGGTGATACGGCCTGACTCCTGCCGAGATTTCGGAGTTACCCCCGCCCGCATACATCCGCCACCACGAGTTGAGGTAGCGCGGCTCTCGGGTCACGTTGACGATGTTGTTGCTGTGCTCCACGTATCCGACGTAGTAGACGAATTCATCGCCGCATTGCGGCCAGGAGCATTTTGGCGGCCCTACTGCAGGGTTCCATGAGAATCCGTGCGGCTGGAGGCCTGAGGGAAGTGTCGCCTTGTCCTTCCACAGCGTAAGGATCTTCGTCTCGGCCGTCAGGGCATCGAATTCGGCCGACCTCGGCAACAAGGCCAACTTCTGCACGACGAACTCCGTCCCGGGATTCACGTAGCTGCCCGCACCGAGAATTTCTCCCGTGCTGACCATCGTGCTGTCGGGCGGCTCCGCGTAGAGGTCGACGTCGTTGCCCGCCTCCAGATCTCGCTTCCAGGCCTGCTCCGTGCGATCCGCCGCCGTGGGCGCGAACTGCCGCCCGACCACCCAGAAGGCACTCCCCAGGATGTACGCCGGCACCTTCCCGGAGTTCTTCACCCTGAGCGTCACGGGCACGTAGACGAAATCACCCTCCCGGGTGGTCTCGAGGGCCGCCTTGCCGAATTTCGCACTGGATTGAACGGAGACCGGCGCGACGGATGGCTCGTACCAGGAGGACTTGACCAGATTGGCGGCGGTGAGCGCAGTGGTGATCATGAAGCCGATCGCGAAACTCTTCGGATGGGGGACCGTTCTCCACGTCTTCTCGCGAAAAAGAATCCAAAGCGCCCACAAGGACCAGATGAACAGCGCCACGAACACGGGAAAGAGCGGGGTCCCGTACTCCCTCTCCCCGGCCCACATGGCGAGGAACAGCCCATTGCCGGCCAGTGCGATGAGCACCCCCGCGATGATGACCACTCCCGAGTACGGCCACTGCCGCTTGCCCACGAAATCCGGTGCCGTGATGGCCGCGACGCCCTGCACCACGCCCCCCGCCATGAGCAGGAACCCCGTCATCCTGTTGGCGAAGTACGGCGACCCGATGGCGTCCACCTGCCCAACCGAAATGAGCAGGACCATGCAGCCGAGCAGCCCGGCCACCAGAACGGCGCCGGTCGCGTACCTCGTCACCGCCCGGTCGGGCCAGACGTCAGAACCCGCCCTGAGCCACACGACGGCCGGGTCGTCGAGGTCCAGCTCGGCGAGCCCGTACCGGTCGAGCAGGTCACGCAACTCCTGCGCCGTCCACACGTTGCCGGCCGGTTCGCCCCGCACCCGGACTTCACGGAGTCCCCTCCGGTCCGGGGGATGGACCACCACGATCGGCTCGTCGGTCATGCCCTCAGCCTCGCCGTCCGCCAGGACGCGGGCATGCGCGACTAGGCCGTTCTGCGCATCGGGCGACGGCCCGCCCAGCCGCCTGGGCTCCCGCAAGATCCATGCTGCTCGGGGCCTGCGGCGGCCGCGATGCTGGCGCTGGCGGCCCCGGTACGGCACAGGCGGCCCAGGGGGTCCTGTTCATCGACGGGGCTCCGAACCGCTACCCGAGCGGGTGCTTCCCCCTGGGAGCAACCGGGAGGACGGGGCGGTCGGCCACGCAGCGGCGCTTTCCGGACGATCGTACGGCCGTTCCCCTGTTCCGTGACAGAGAACCGGCGTTCGGGGCAACCGGAGGAGTGGCTGCGACGTGCAGGCCGCGTGACACCACTGCGAACAGGGAGAAACAGCCATGCTGATCACGGTCACCCGCTCCGGAGGCTTCGCCGGCCACGAGAAGCTCCGCGCCCTCGACACCTTGGGCCGCGCGGACGCGGCGGAGCTGGAGGAACTCGCGCAACGGGCCGTCGCCCCCGTGGCCGACGGCTATCACTACCGGATCACCGTCGACGACGAGGTGCTCGACCTCCAGGACCCCTTCCTTTCCGACGCCCAGCGGACACTGATCCGTACCGTCCTCGGCGAAGGCACCTGACCCTTGTCGGTCTTCGCGACGATCCACGGCGGCGTGAGCTCAGCGCAGGGGTGGGTGCGTGGAGAGCCAGTGACGTGCGATCTGTTCGCGCGTGGCGAGCCACGTCCCCCCGCGCTGCGCCACGTGCTTCAAGAACCCGTCGAGCGCGCGGATGCGGCCGGGCCGGCCGATGATCCGGCAGTGCAGGCCGATGCTCATCATGCGCGGGCGGTCGGCGCCTTCGGCATGGAGCGTGTCGAAGGTGTCGACGAGGTACATGAGCATGTCGTCCGCGGTCGTGAAGCCGTGGACGATCAGGAACTTGAAGTCGTTCGCGTCGAGGCTGTACGGCACCACCAGGTGCGCACGCCCGCCGGTCTCGACGTAGAACGGCAGGTCGTCCGAGTAGTCGTCGGAGTCGTAGAGGAAGCCGCCCTCCTCGACGACCAGACGCCGCGTGTTGGCGCTCGTCCGGCCGGTGTACCAGCCGACGGGGCGGCGCCCGACGAGCCGCTCGATCGTCGCGATCGAGCGCGCGATGTCGGCGCGTTCGACGTCCTCGGGTACGTGGCGATAGTCGATCCAACGCCAGCCGTGGCTCGCCACCTCCCAACCGGCGGCGCCCATCGCGCGGGCCGTGTCCGGGTTGCGCTCCAAGGCCTGCCCCACGGCGTACACGGTGAGCGGCGCACCGTGCGCCGCGAGCGTGCGATGGATGCGCCAGAAGCCGGCGCGCGAGCCGTAGGCGAACATCGACTCGACGTTCAGATCGCGCCCGCCGACCACGGGCGGCGCACCGACGAGCTCGTGGAGGAAGCCCTCCGACGCGTGATCGCCTTCAAGGACGTTCTGCTCCCCGCCTTCCTCGTAGTTGAGGACAACGCTGACGGCGACGCGGGCACCGCCGGGCCACGCGGCGTGTGGCGGCTCGGCGCCGTAACCGGCGAGGTCGCGCTGGGGCTCGGACACGGGCGCACCCTACCGCTGATCGGCCGCCGGGTTGGAGACGCGGGGCCATACCTTTCCCGGAAGCCTCGCAGCCTGCGCAACCGCGGTCCGAGTAGGGCGCACACCAGCAAAGTGAGTACCCGGCGTGGGAGATCTGGCCGGCCTCGTGAGCACCGCTCGGCGTCATGGCCGGGGCGTCTACTGCTGGGTGGCGTAGGGCTTCACGCGCGAAGCAGATCGCGGCAGACGCTGCGGCGGAGGGGGCGAGGAGCGCGCAGCCGCCCATGCCGTGCCGCGTAACCGGTGGCGATCGCCCGCTCGATGGTGCTGCCGCCCACGGCTCGTCCGGGCGATCTTCCGTGCACGCATGTCAGACCCGGCCGGGGCCTGCGCGCCATGACGGCCACGCCCTGCCCCGGTCTAGCTGTTGCCCGACCTGAACAGGAAGTCCTCGACGGCCCGGAGATCGGTGTTCCAGTACGTGACCCGGGGGCTGGGTCCGACCGTGAGGGAGCCGACCTCGTCCGACAACCTGATGTCGAGCGGGGCCACATCCTTGTTGCTGTTGAGAGCGCGGTCCTGGTAGCCGAGGGAGAACGACGTGACGGTGTACGTCTGCTGGCCCGCCTTGAAGACGAACACGCCCGCGTACGCCTTCTCTTTCGGCCCGATCGTGGCGATGGCCCGCGGCTTGGACTCCGGCGCGGCGACCGGAGCCCCGATGTCGGTGCCGAAGCGGACGTACGGGTAGTGGTAGAGGGTGCAGGCCTTGTCGGTGAAGTTGGTGGCCGTGATGAGCAGGTGCTGGCCCGAGTCCTGTCGCCATCCCGACGTGTCGATGGAGAGGTCGTTGTCGTTGCAGGCCGCGATGGAGGTGTTTCCGGCATCCGGGCTCTGCGAGGGCGAGGGGCTGGTCGTGCCGCCGCCGGGCTGGGGGGTACCGGCCGTGCTGGGCGCGCCGGAGGGGGTGGGGGACCCGGTCGCACCCGGGGTGCCGGAGGCGGTGGGGCTCTTGCCGTTGTCCGTGCCGCCGGATTCACAGGCGGTGGAGGAGAGGAGCGCGGCGATGGCCGCGACCCCGAGGGTGTAGGTTGTCCAGCTCTTGCGGGCAGTGCGCATGGTGGCCCCCGTATGCCTTCACATGGCTTGAATGGTGTGGTCGACGACTCGGTTCTGCCCGGCGGAACCGCTGAAATCCCCTTCCCGGGGGACGGTTACCGACTCAGGACGTGAAGGTCATCATTCCGCCCAACTGGCCATGCCCCGTCCACTCCGGCAATCGCCCCGTCCACCAGGACCCGAAGGAACGGCCGTGGCGGACCAGGCGGAACGGTCAGGCGGCGCGGCAGAGCGCCGCGGGGCCGGCCGGGGCCGCGGCGCGGGCCACGGTCGCGCGCACGGGGCGGACGGTGGCCGTGGTCTGCGAGCGGTTCCGGGCGAAGACGACGAGTCGCAGCACCGCGAACCGCGCGACACCGGCAAGTGCCGAGGCCGACAGGTAGACGATCTGCTCCAGCACCGCACCGGGCGCCGCCACCAGCTGCTGGAGGAGCACCATCGCCATGCAGGTCACCCCGTATGCGGCCGCCGCGGAGCCGGCCGACTGCGCATGCTGACGCCACGTCGCGCGCCCGCCCGCGCCGAAGGTGAAGCGGGCGTGCAGCTCGGTGGAGAGGAGCGTGGAGCCCGCGGTGATCAGGGCGTTGGCCAGGACCCAGGGGATCCAGGAGCCGAGTGAGGTCACGGCGAAGCTGGAGGCGAGCCCCGCCCCGCCGCCGCAGAGCACGAAGCGGGCGAAGGCGGCGAAGGCGCCGGGTGCCGCCTGCTGAGTGCTCCGCGCTGTCTCCATGATCCGACCCCTTCGATGACTTACCCCGCCCAGCGCGCACCCCTCGGCCTTCGAACCGAACGGAGCGCTCCTCGTGGCACCATGATGGCACATCATTGGCGCCACAGGGAGCCATATTCGGCGCCATCTGCATCGCCGACGGCGCCATGGCGCGCCGGGGCTCGCGAACGGGCAGGTCAGCGACTCGGTGGCTCCTTGGCTCAATGGCTCAACGTGCTTCGAGTCCAGGCAGACGGGGCGGTGCCACGGCGACGAGCGGATCCGAGCCCGACCGATCGCCCACCGGGCGGCACGGCGTCAGGAAGGCTCGATCGCCCGGTCGGACTCGCTGCGCAGAACGCAGAATTCGTTGCCTTCGGGGTCAGCGAGAACGGCCCAGCCCGAGCCATCCGCATTCCGGTGATCGGCGACGAACGTGGCACCGAGGCCCAGCAGTCGGTCCACCTCCTGATCGCGCGAGGTTTCGGGGCGCAGGCACAGATGGATCCGATTCTTGATCGTTTTCGTCTCGGGCACCTGGTTGAAGTACAGCACCGGGCCCTCCGTCAACAGCACTTCCGTCTCCCGGTCACCCGGCCGGGCGTCCGGAGGGAGCGGACGGCCTGTCACGCTGCTCCAGAAACGAGCCAGCTCGTAGGCATCCGCACAGTCAATCGCCACGTTCTGCAATACCGAGACCATGCGCGTGAGCCTTCCCGATCTCCACACCGAACGCCACCGAGTTGTGCTGAACATGCGCCCGCCGCGTGCGGAGGCGCAGGCGCAACGCCGGCGGGGCCCACCAGTTGGCGCCACGGAGCAGTGTCATCGTGGCCGGAACCAGCACGCACCGCACCAGCGTGGCGTCGACGACGACGGCAACGGTCAGCGCGATCGCCAGCTGTTTCATGACCAGCAGCTCGCCCGTGGCGAATCCGATGAAGACGACGCACATCAGCGCGGCCGAGGAGCTGATGATCCGGGCGGAGCGCTGCACACCGACCTCGACCGCGAGGTCGTTGTCCACCCCGTAGTCGTGGAGTTCCTGAATCCGGGAGAGCAGGAACACCTCGTAGTCCATCGACAGGCCGAAGGCCAGCGCGAACACCACGACGGGGAGCCAGTAGCCCAGTCCGCCCAGCGTGTGCACCCCGAACAGACCGGCGCCCCAGCCGTCCTGGAAGACGAGGACCAGAGCGCCGAACGACGCGCCGAGCGACAGGGTGTTCATCGCGATCGCCTTGAGCGGGAGCAGCACCGACCCCGTCATCAGCAGCAGGAAGAGGAAGGTGGTCGCCGCGATCAGGGCGGCGGCCCGAGGCGCGTGGTCGACGACCTCGGCCCTGAAGTCGATGTCGAGGGCGCTGCGTCCAGTGACCCAGACGGGGAAGTCGGCCGGGCGATCCGCCCGGACGCGCTGGACGAGCCGGTCGGCGGGCCCGCCCTCGGAGTCGGCCCGCGGCACCATACGGACGAGCGAGACTCCGGGGCCCGCAGCCGTGGCCGCGCCCACCACCTCGACGTCCGGGCCGCCCGCGAAGCGGCCCGCCCACTGCTGAAGCCGGGCCGGGTCGGTACGGGCCACGATCACCACCGCGTCGGCGCGGTGCTGAGGAAACCGCTCCGCCACGATGTCGGCATAGCGCCGCGCCTCCGCCGCGGGCGGGAGCTGCTGCTCCCCGACCGGGCTCACCAGGTGGACGCGGAGGAACGGCGTCGCGCACGCGAGCAGCAGCACCCCGACGCCGACGGCGGCCGGAAGCGCGTGCCGGCGGGTCCAGCGGGCCAGCCGGGCGAACGCGCCGTAGCCAGTACCGGTGCCACGGGCGACGGCGCAGGCGTCGATCCGCTTCGGGAAGGCCGCCAACAGCGCCGGGGTCAGGGTCAGCGCGGCGGCGAGGGAGAGGGCGACGGTCCCTGCCGCGGCGAGGCCGATCGCCGCGTAGAAGTCGCTCGGGAAGGCGGCCAGCCCGCAGAGCGCGGCCGCGACGACGAGCGCGGCGAACCGGACCGCACGCCCTGCGGTGGCCATCGTCCGCACCACCGACTCCGCGACGTCGTGCCCCGCGGCCCGCTCCTCCCTGAACCGCCCCACCGTCACCAGCGAATAGTCGATGGCCAGGGCCAGCCCCACCATGGTGGTCGTCGAGAGTACGGGCGAGGTGAGGTCGTACCAGCGCGACAGGACCAGCAGCCAGAGCATCCCCGCGCCGACCGTGCACACGGCCGCCAACACCGGTACGGAGGCCGCCACCAGGCCGCCGAAGAGTACGTACACCACAGCCAAGGTCACCGGCAGGGTGATCAGCTCGCTGCGCCGGGTGTCGGCCAGCGACCGTTGCGCCACGGCGCGCCGCGCGCGATCGCTGCCGCCGAGGGTCACCTCGACGCCGGGCACGGAGCGGGCGATGTCCCGCAGACGGGATTCGACCGCCGTCTCGGCCTTCTGCCGTACGCCATCGGGGAGTCCGCGGCCCAGCCGCACCGACATCAGGGCGGCTTTACCGTCGGTGGAAACGGTGGAAACGGTGGAGCCGGCGGATCCGGAGGGAGTGGCTGGAGCAGTGGGGGCTGCGGGGGTCGTCACCGCGACCACGCCGGGGACCGCGGACAGGTCACGCTTCGCGGCCACCAACTCGCGCTGGAACCGGGGATCGGCCACCGGCATGCCCGCCACGACCGCGTCGATCTGCCCTTCGAAGGACCGGACGCCGTCCAACAGGCGGTTTCCCCGGACCGACTCGTGCGGGGCCACGCTCCAGGGCTGCCGGTCCAGCCGGTCCACCACCGGTCCCACCGCGGCCAGCCCGGCACCCAGGAGCAGCAGCCACAGGAGCAGGACGATCCGGTGGTGGCGGACGCAAGCCAGAGCGAGGCGGCCCGCCACCGACGTGTCCGCGTCCGCGTCCGTGTCCCTACCCCCGCCCCCGCCCCCGCCCGTGTCCGCGGGGCGGGGCGGAACCTCCGTCAGTCTGCGCATCGGTGGGCTCCAAGGCGGTACGCGGAACCGATCGTGACCTCGCCCGGCCGCGTCACCGTCAGGCGGGTCAGTCCGCCGCGCGCGGGTGCCAGGCACGCGCGCCCGCCCGCGTCCGCGCCCTCGACCCGGAGCCACGGCGAATAGGCGAGCCGTAGCGTCACGGTTCCGGGCGCCGGCATCCGTACGACGATCTCGGCGGCGTCGGAGCGCACCACCGACGCGGGCGGATCCACCAGCGCCACCGGGTCCTCGACCCGGTAGATCCGCCAGTGCTCGTCCCGCCACACCGGCTCCAGGTACGCGGGCCCGCTCGTCACCAGCGCGTGTTCACGCTCCGAGGCGGCGTCCAGCGGGCCGTCGTGCAGGACGACGAAGCCCACCGCCCAGTGGTCGAGCCAGGCACGGTACGCGTCCGCCGTGAACGTCCCTCCGGGCACGCCCGCCCCGTCGTACCCGTCGTAGAACAGCGGTCCGCGCTCGACGTCGGCCTGCCGGTTCCAGCCGCGCGCCAGGGTGACGGACGGCGCCAGCACGGCCGCCTCCCGATGACTGCGCGCCATGGCAACCTCCACCCTGGAGCGGTCCGCTCCCAGCCGTTCGAGGGCGTGCGCGACACCGGCGGTCTCCGCGGCCCACCGGGGGACCTTCGCCGTGTCCCTGACGTGGGCCGCCGTATTTCCTCCCACCCACGTGACGGCCAGGACGAGACCGAGGACGAGCGAGGCCCGTCGCGCCCTCCCGAGCCACCGGAGGGGCCCGCCCGCCGCGTTGGCGTGGACGTGCCCCGCCATCGCGGCGGCGAGCAGCACCGGAGGCGCCGCGAGATGGGCGAGCCGCTCGACATTCGTCCCGACCGGCGAGGGGACCAGATAGGCCAGACCGACCGTCACGGCGTACACCGCCGCGGCCGAACGCGGCAGCGGCCAGGAGCGCGGGGCCGCCAGGGCGACGCATGCGGCCATGAACAGTGGGGGCCAGATCCGCACCAGGCCCATGGGCTGTAGACCGTGGAAGGGGAACAGCCAGGCCGTCAGGCCGAGTACGGCCACAGGGGACACCAGCAACGCGACTGCGGCTGCGGCCGCGGTTGCCGCGCTCGCCGCCGACGCACGGCGGGACGTCAGCAGACGGGCCGTGCCCACGATCGCGAGGAACAGTCCGGCGACGGGGCTGGCCATCGTCGCCGGCAGCGCCCAGCCGGCCACGACCGCGCCACGGCGCCCGCTCACGAGCGCGAGTACCGCCGCGAGTCCGAAGGCCACGCCCAGGAGGAAGGTGGTGCGCCCGGAGGCAGCCTGGCACCAGAGCATGAGGGCCGCCAGCAGGGCCGGCCACAGGGCCCGGGCCACGCCGCAGCGGACACAGATCCGCCCCACCAGCCAGGTGGACGCGAGGCCGCTCGCCAGCGTCACGGGGACCACCCCGAAGACCGCCATCACATAGGGCGAGATCAGGCTGTACGAACCGGTGTGCAGCCCGCCGTGCCACGAGAGGTTGTAGACGGCACCGGGGTGGCGTGCGACGAACCCCGCCCACGCCTCCTGCGCCGCGAGATCCCCACCACCGGTCGCGAGGGCCGTGGCCCACCAGGCGTAGAGCGGGAGCACGGCTCCCGTGGCGATCAGCGGCACACGATGACGCCGGTGCCACGGCTCGCGGACGGGCGCGGCCTCCGGACCGCGCGGTGTGACCGGGAGCGGGGAGAGTTCGACTGAGGCCACGGGCCGGGCTCCGTTCGGCTGCTCTGGCGGCTGCCGGGTCACATGATCGTCGATGCCCCGCGCGCTCGGCCGACGGCGCGCCCACGCGGCTCTGACGATCTGCCTCCGCACGGGGCCGAACCGGCCTGGGCACCGGTACCGGCGGCGCTGTCGCGGAGCAGGCGACCACGCCGGGCCCCCCCCGGCTCAGGGACGGTCCGATACCGGTCATCCTGCCGAGTGGCGGGACTGGGCGCTGTGCGGGCAGGGCAGGCAGTACGGGTGCTGAAGCAACCGGACGCCCTGCCCCGTCGGATCTCCGACGCCTACGTCGACGCCCTGGTCGAGCTCGATCCGATCCTCGGCACCTCCCTGGGGGTGCCCGGCGCCTCGGGCGCGCTGCCCGACTTCTCCCCGGACGGCCGGCAGGCCGTCGCCGAGCTCGCGCGCTCGACCCTTGCGCAGCTCGCGGCGGTCGCGCGGGCGCCGGGTGCGGACAGCGAGGCGGAGCGACGGTGCGCGACTCTGCTGAAGGAGAGGCTCGGGGCGGAGCTGGCGCAGTTCGAGGCCGGTGAGCACCTGCGCGCGGTCGACAACCTCTCCTCCCCGCTGCACCAGGTGCGCAAGGTGTTCTCGCTGATGCCGGTGGCGACGGAAGAGGACTGGCGGGTCATCGCGCGGCGCCTGAACGCGGTGCCCGCCGCCCTGGCCGGCTACCGGGCTTCGCTCGGGGTGGGGGCTGGGCAAGGGCTGCGGGCAGCGCCCCGTCAAGCGACCGAGAACATCGCGCAGTTGAAGGAGTGGCTGGAGACCGGTGGCTTCGGCCGGCTGGCCGCCGATGCCCCCGAGGGCGGCCTGCGGACCGAGGTCGAGGCGGCGGCACGGGTGGCGACGGGGGCGGTCGCCGAGCTGCGCGACTGGTTCGCCCAGGTGTACGCCGGGCTGGTCGACGGCCAGCCGGACGCGGTGGGCGGCGAACGCTACGCCCGGTTCTCCCGTATGTACACCGGTGCCGAGGTCGATCCGGACGAGGCGTACGGGTACGGCTGGTCGGAGTTCCACCGGCTGCTCGCCGAGATGCGGGTGGAGGCCGCGCGGATCCGGCCCGGGGTGGAGGACCCGTGGGAGGTGCTGGCCTGGCTTGACCACCACGGGCGCGCCGTCGAGGGGGCGGAGGAGACGCGGCTGTGGCTGCAGAGGTTCATGGACGAGGCGGTCGGTGCGCTGGACGGGACGTACTTCGACCTGGCCGAGCCGGTCCGGAGGGTGGAGTCCCGGATCGCGCCGCCGGGCGGCGCGGCGGCCCCGTACTACACCCAGCCCTCGGTGGACTTCTCCCGTCCGGGCCGCACCTGGCTGCCGACGCTCGGCCGGACCCGCTTTCCCACGCACCACCTGGTGTCCACCTGGTACCACGAGGGGGTGCCGGGCCACCACCTCCAGCTGGCGCACTGGGCGGTCGTCGCCGGATCCCTCTCCCACTACCAGACGAAGGTCGGCAAGATCAGCGCCACCACTGAGGGCTGGGCGCTGTACGCGGAACGGCTCATGGACGAACTGGGCTTCTACACCGAGCCGCAGAACCGGCTCGGGCATCTCGACGCCCAGATGATGCGGGCGCTGCGGGTCGTGGTCGACCTCGGGATGCACCTGCGGCTCGAAATTCCGGCGCACTCGCCGTTCGCCGCCGGCCGGCGCTGGACCCCGGCCCTGGCCCGGGAGTTCCTCGGCCGCTACTCCGGCCGCCCGCCCGCGTACCTCGACAGCGAGATCGTCCGCTACCTGGGCCGGCCGGCGCAGGCGATCACGTACAAGCTGGGCGAACGGGCCTGGCTGCAGGGCCGGGAGACGGCCCGAGCCCGCCAGGGCGCGGCGTTCGAACTCAAGCGGTGGCACATGTCCGCACTGTCGCTCGGCTCCCTGGGGCTCGACGACCTGAGGGAGGAGCTCGGCCGACTCTGAGCACCCGGGTGGCCGGGGCCCGCTCGGCTCAAGTCTGCCGTTTGTGCCTGAGCAGCGGTTCGGACATGCCGTGGTCGGGGGAGTGACACGCCCGCCGGACAACAGGGGCTCGGCCGACAGGATCCGAACGGGACGGCCTGAGCCGGGTGCGTGCCGACCTGCGGCGACACCGGGAGCGGTATATCAAGGAGCGTGAAGGTGAGCGCGAGGCCCGACGGGCGCCCACCCCCACGGCTGAGGAGTACGTCTCGTGGAGTTCGAGGTCAATGGCGCCCGGCGCGCAGTGGACGTGGACGACGACCCGACCGCCGTGGAGGTGGTGCGGGACCGGCTTGGTCTGACCGGCACCAAGCTGGTCTGCGCGGGCGGGGTGTGCGGGGCCTGCACCATCCAGGTCGACGGCGAGCCCCGGGTGTCCTGCCTGACGCCGGCCGTGGTGCTCGCCGGCCGACGGGTGACGACGGTGGAGGGCCTGGCGGACCACCCGGTGGCGCGTGCCTTCGCCGGCGAGGACGGCCTCCAGTGCGGCTACTGCACCCCGGGGTTCGTCGTCGGGGCGGCGGCGTTCTTCGAGCGGTGGCGGGACACGCACGGCCGCACCCGTCCGGGGCGCGAGCAGATCGCGGACGCGCTGGCCGGCCACCTGTGCCGCTGCGGCGCGTACGAGGGGATCTTCAGGGCGGTCGCCGGGGCCTGCGCAGGCGACTACGACACGGCGCCGACCGACGGGGAAGCGCCGAGGGTCCCGCGCGCCGAGGCCCCGGAGAAGACCGCCGGATCGGCCCGGTACACCACGGACGTGCGCCCCGACGGGCTCCTGGAGGGGGTGATCATCCGCTCGCCGCACGCGCACGCCCACGTACGCTCCCTGGAGGCCGGAGACCTGCCGCTGGTGCCGATGCTGCCTCCCGACGGCGTGGTGCGGTACGTCGGGCAGCCGGTGGCCGCGGTCGCGGCGCCGGACCGGGCCTCCGCGCGGGCGGCCGCGGCGCGGGTCACGGTGGACTACGAGGTGCTGCCGGCGGCCCTGGACGCACGCCAGGCCCGGGCCGGCGAGGGCCCGCTGGTCTACGAGGACAAGGCGGCGCGCAAGCGGGCGCCGGGGTCCGGTGAGTCTCCCCAGCTGGTGCCCGCCCGCTGGCGCGGGAACCTGCGGGGCCCGTCCGCCATGAGCAAGCGCCCCGCCACCGCCGTCCGCCGCATCACCGAGGCCCGGAGCCGGAACCCCGAGCGGGTGGTGGAGGGCGTGTTCACCACCGCGGCACAGACCCATACCCCGCTCGAACCACACGCCTGCCTGGCCCAGTGGGTCGACGGCGCCCTCCATCTGGAGGTGTCCACGCAATCGATCAAGCGCACCGCCGAACTCGCCGCCGAACGCTTCGGCGTGCCCGTCGAACAGGTCGTCGCGCGGGCCGTCCACGTAGGCGGCGGATTCGGCTGCAAGATGGGCCTGACCTCCGACGTCATCGCCGCCGTGGAGCTGGCCCGGCTGCACGGCGCCCCGGTCCGCGTGGTGCTCGACAGGGACGAGGAGCTCACCGACGGCGGATACCGGCCCGGCACCCGGATCCACCTGGCGATGGTCGCGGACGCGTCCGGCGACCTGAGCGCGCTGGCCATGGACGCGGACACCGACGGCGGGGTCTCGGTCGGCGGCTCCGTGGCGGCACTGGCCCGGTTCATGTACGGCAAGGCACCGCGGCGGCTCCGCGACTTCGACACCCTCACCCACCGGCCTCCGGGCGCCCCCTTCCGCGGCCCGGGCGGACCCACCATGTGCTGGGCCCTGGAGCAGGCCGTCGACGAGATGGCCCACCGCCTCGGCCAGGACCCGATCGCCCTGCGCCGCCGCTGGGACGGCAACCCCAAACGGCACGCCCTGTACGACTGGGCCGCCGCCCTCCCCGTCTGGTCGGGCCCCCGCGGCGGCACCGGACGGTTCCGCCGCGGCGTCGGCGTCGCGGCGGCCAACTGGCTCTACTTCCTCGATCCCGTCACCGAGGTCGAACTCACCGTCGAGAACGGGACCGTCATCGCCCGCTGCGCCGTGCAGGACATGGGGACGGGCTCACGGACCGTGCTGCGCCGGGCCGTTGCCGAGGGCCTCGGCGTACCGGAGGGCAGGGTGCGCGCCGAAGTCGGCCGGAGCGACGCCGTGCACGGTCCCACCTCCGGCGGCAGCCGCACCACGCCCTCCATCGTGCCCGCCGCCCTGGACGCCGCCGCGCGGCTGCGCGACGCGCTCGGCGGAGGCGACATCGCCGCCCGGCTCGACGCGGCACACGGCGTACAGGTCACCGGCCGGCGCCCCCGCGACCGCCGCGGCTACGTCACCCCCTTCACCCTGGGCGGCATCGCCATCGGCCGCGGCTTCACCGGATCGGTGCAGGTCGCCGAGGTCGAGGTGGACACCCGGCTCGGCCGGATCCGCCCGCTGCGCGTCTGGAGCGGCATCGCCGCCGGCCGCGTCCACGAGGACCGGCTGGCCCGCAGCCAGTGCGAGGGCGCCGTCGTCCAGGGCATCGGCTACGCCCTCTACGAGGAACGCCGCACCGACCCGGCCACCGGCCGGGTACTGACCGAGAACCTGGAGGACTACCGCATCCCCGGGATCGGCGACACCCCCGAGATCACCATCCACTTCCACCAGGAAGGCTTCGACCACGTCCCCGGCGGCGGTGTCGGGCTCGGCGAGATCTCGACCCTGCCCACCGCCGCCTGCCTGGCCAACGCGGTCCACGACGCCACCGGCTGGCGCCCGTACGACATGCCCATCCGCCCCGACCGGCTCCTGGAAGGACTGGCCACGTGAGCACCGAGTCCGCCCTCACCGACCTGTCGGCCGCCGTCCTGGCCCGCGGCGGGGAGCTGCGCGCCGGCGGCACCGACACCACCGCCCGCCGGCGCAGCGGCGTCTCTCCCGGACCGTTCACCGACCTCGGCGCCGCCGAGCACCTGCGCGGCTGCACGGCGCTCCCCGGCGGCGGGCTGCGGATCGGCGCCCTGACCACCCTCGCCGCTCTGGCCGCCGATCCGCAGGTGCTCGGCGGCTGGCCGGCCCTCGCGGCGGCGGCCGGGACCGCGGCCACCCCGCAGGTCCGCGCCGCCGGCACCCTGGGCGGCAACCTGCTGCAGCGCAACCGCTGCTGGTACTACCGCAACCCGCACATCAGCTGCCTCCAGAAGGGCGGCACCGACTGCCCCGCACGCCAGGGCGACCACCACTTCGGCGTGGTCAGCGGCGACGGCCTGTGCGTCGCCCCGCACCCGTCCACCCTCGCGATGGCCCTGCTCACCTACGGCGCCGAGGTCGAGATCCACGGCGAATCCCCGCGCGGCGTCGCCGACTTGTACGGAGACGGCGACCGACTCTTCCAGGCCGACCACCTGCTGCCGCCGGAGCGCATCCTCACCGCGGTCCACCTGCCCGCGCCCTGGCCAGGCGAACGCGCCGCCTGCCACCGGGCCATCAGCCGGGCCCACGCGGAATGGCCCCTGGTCGAAGCCACCGCGCGGCTCGCGCTCGACGGCGCCACCATCACGCACGCGGCCGTCGCCGCGGGCGGGGTGGCGCGCGTCCCGCTGCGGCTGACGGAGGTCGAGGCCGCGCTGATCGGCCGCGAGGCCACCGCCGAGGTCCTCGCGGCGGCCGCCGCGACGGTGCTCGGCCGGTGCCGACCGCTGCCGCAGACCGGGTACAAGGCCGAGCTGTTCAGGGGCACCGTCCTGGAAGCCCTGGAACGGGCCGCCGGCTCGGCTGCCGCCAACTAGCCGACCGACGGGGCGCGTCCCCCGGCCGGGACGTCCGCTCTGGCGGGACGTTGTCATCGGGGGAGGCGGAACCCGTTGAAGAGGTCGTCCATGCCGCGCAGGGCGAGGCGGGTGGGGATGGCGCGGATCGCGAGGTCGCGGGCGACCACGGCGAGGGGGTTGCGGAGGGCGCCCAGACGGCCGACGCGGCGGGCACGGACGCGGACGGCGTTGGTGCGGTTGCGGCGGGCGGCGGTGTAGGCGGCGAGGGCCGCCGGGACGGGGTCCGCACGGTCGGGGCCGTCCGCGGAGTTGGTGTGCCCGGTGGGGAGCAGGTGGGCGAGGACGGCCGCGTCCTCGATGGCCTGGCAGCCGCCCTGGCCGAGGTTGGGCGTCATGGCGTGGGCGGCGTCGCCCAGCCAGACGATCCGGCCGTGGTGCAGGCGGGGGAGCGGCGCGGCCAGGTCGTAGAGGTCGTTGCGGAGGATGTCGGCGGGATCGAGGCGCTCGATGCGGTCGAGGAGGGCGGGGATCGGATCGTGCCACGAGCCGAAGCGGTGCCGGAGTTCGGTGCGGCGGTCGGGGTCGGCGGGCAGGGTGCCGGCCGGGACGCGGGCGGTGGCGTAGAGGTAGAGGCGGCCGTCGGTGAGCGGGGTGACGCCGAACCGCCGGCTGTGCCCCCAGGTCTCGCTCATGGCCTCGATGCGCAGGTCCGGGGCGTCGAGGAGGGTCCGCCAGGCGCACTCGCCGGTGTAGCGCAGGCCGGGGTGGGCCGGGAAGTGGGCACGGCGCAGGGGGCTGTTGATGCCGTCGGCGGCTATGACGAGATCGGCGGTGAGATCCGGCCCGGCCGCGGTACGGACGGTGGGGCGGCCTGTCGCGTCGTCGACGGCGGTCACCTGGGTGCCGTAGCGAAGGGCTTGGGGTGGCAGCGCGGCGGCGAGGGCGGCGGTGAAGGCCGGGCGGGGCACGGCGATCGGCGGTATGCCGTAGCGGGCCGCCATGTCCGCGGTGCCGGTCCGGGTGAGCCACCGGCCGTCGAAGCGGCGCAGGCCCATCGTTTCGGGTACGGCCGTGCCGGCGGCGTGGGCGGCGTCGATCCCGAGGGCGTCCAGGGCGCGCAGGGCATTGGGGGCGAGGCCGATACCGGCGCCCGTGGTGGGCGGTTGCGGGACGCGCTCGCAGACGGTGACGCGCCAGCCGCGGCGGTGCAGGGCGACGGCGGCGGTGAGGCCGCCGATTCCGGCGCCGACCACGACCGCGTGACGTTTCGGCATGGAGGACCACTCCCGTTCGGTTCGGGCACGCACCCGCTGCCGCCGCTCAGCCCTCACTCTACTTTCGTGGAGTGAGGGTGTGTCCCGTGTGTGGCGAGCTGGTCGCGCAACCTGCGGGCCTGTCTGAGGAGTGGGGACGAGCCCGGCCGCTGCGCGAGCGCGGTGACCTCGGGCAGGTCACCGCCCGCTCCCGCATCGCGGGCCGTATCCGCGGCGATGGCGAGGAGCGCGGCGTGGGCCTGGGGGCGGGTGGAGGCAAGGAGGCCGGGGAGCGCGGTGGCCAGGACCGGCCAGAGGGCGGGGGCTGTCCGCGGCAGGGCCGCGGCGGCCCGCAGTGACCCGGTCAGCAGGGGTACCTTCAGGGTGCCCAGCTGTACGAGCTCGGCGAGGTCGCGGCCCAGCACGGCTCCGTCCAGCTGCCCTCTCGCGCCGAGTTGGTCCAGCGCCCGTACGGCGGCATCGCGGTCCGCGTCGGGGACGGAGGCGAGCCCGTAGGCGAGAGCCAGGTGTACCGCGGGTCCCGCCGGGCCGTCGGCCGCGGCCAGCGCGGTAAGGAACGCGGGGGCTCCACGGCCGTTCTGGTCGGCGGCCGACGCGACACCGGTCAGCAGCCGGGCAGCGGCTATGTCCGGATGCCAGGGCAGGGCCGCCACCGTGTGCGCGTCCCGCCCGTCCGGCAGCGACGCGTGCGCACAGCCGATGTGCGGCTCGAAGGGGCGGAACAGCGACCAGAATCGCCGGGGGAACGCACCCCGGCCCTCGATCGCCTCGTGTCCGACCAGGATCCTGCGACCGATCCGCGCTCCCCGGCGCCTGCTGGGCGGCTCGGCCGCGCCGGCTTCGCGCTCACGCTGCCGGCCGGGGTGGAGCAGACCGCCCCGGCGCAGCCAGGCGGCCACCCGGGGCGCTTCCTCCAGTTCCAGTCCTTCCGCGGCGGACACCACCTCGGGATCGGCCGGCCCGCCGCCGCAGCGCAGCAGGGCCTGTCCGAGATCGGCCGGACCGGGCCGGATGCCGAGGCGTGCGTATGCGGCGAGGCGGTCGACCAGGTGGTGAGGTTCCACCGCGCCACTCGCCCTGCTCGGCACGGACAGCAGGAACGGGAGGTGGTCACCGGCCCGCAGCCGTGCGCCCGTCTCGACGATGCGTGCCCCCGTGACGTAGTCGAGCGCCACGTGCTGGCACAGCTCCAGCCACCCCGCCCCGGCGCTTTCCCAGCGCTCGGCAGCTTGTACGGGGCCCACCGCGGCGCCGACGATGCCGGCGAGCTGCCGCACGCGGGGGTGCGCCGCCACCGTGGACCCGCGCGGGACGGACCCGAGGACGGCGGCCAGCGTCTCACGGTCCCGGTGGCCGTGACGGACAACGGCGTTGAGCACCCGTTCGTACGCAGCCACGCCCGGGTCGTCACGCCCGTTCAGTACGGCCGCGGCCTCCTCGGCGAGCTCGCCCGGTGACGGTGCGGCGCATTCCCCCTCGATCATGTGGATCAGGCTAGACCCTGCCACTGACAAGGCCCTGCCGCACGGCCTGTCCGAGGTGCTCCGGAGCGGGTTTCGACCTGTGCCTACGGAGTGTCGGCAGGGGTGTTCAAGGGGAGCACACCGACGCGTTCGTCACCGGAATACTCGCCGGTGGGCTGGAAGCCGAGCCCGAGGTAGAAGGGTTCGGGGCTGCCCTGGCCGGTGTTCCAGGTGACGTAGGCCGCGTCCGTACCGCGGGCGCGGATCTCCTCACAGGCCGCGTGGATGGCGAAGCGGCCGTAGCCCTTGCCCTGGTGACCGGCGTGGATGTTCAGGCGCCAGATGCCGCTGCGGTGGTCGGTGGGGTCGGTGGCCGGGTCCCAGGCGATGTCGAGGAAGGCCATGATGAAGCCGACGACCTCCTCGCCGTCGACGATGGCGCGCGGCCAGGCGCAGGCGTGGACGTAGGCCTCGGCGAGGGACTTGACCACGGGGGAGACCAGGTGGGTCTGATCGGGACGCACCTGTATCGCACAGACGGCGTCGAAGTTCTCGGCGGTGACGGGTTCGAGGCACAGGGGGCGCGCTGTTGGGGTGATCGCGGCGGACATGGCACCAGCCTAGGGGGTGTCCGTGCGGTGCCGTTCGCCTCGGCCCGCCCTCGCCTCCCCCTTCCGCCGTTCTAGGGTTTGCGGCCGTGCAGGACGCGCAGGCCTCGCTCGCCGATGGTGTCGTGGCTGATCTCCAGCCCGGCGCCGCGGCATTGGGCGGTCAGCCAGGCGGCGTCGATCCGCAGTTTGGGATAGCTGCTGCTACGCATGGACCACTCGCCGCCGGTGCGGGTGTGGAGCAGGTCGTGGACCATCACGGTGTCCTGGTCGACGTACTCCAGGAAGCAGGTCAGCAGCCGGTTCTCGTCGCTGCGTACGGGCAGGAAGCGGTCGGTGCCCCGCAGCGGGTGGCTGAGGTCGCGGTAGGTGATGACCAGGTGGCCGCCGGGTGCGAGCGCGGTGTGGACGTCGTCGAGGAGGGCGCTCACGTCGCTGAGGGCGGACAGGTGGGTGAGGGTGTCTCCCATGCAGAGCACCGCGGCCGCTGTCGCCGGGGCGGTGATGCGGGGCAGTACGGTGCGCAGGTCGGCGTTGAGCGGGCGGATCGGGGTGTCCTCGCCTGCGTGCAGGGCGAGTTCGGCCAGGAGTTTCCTGCTGGTGTCGACGGCGGTGACGGGGCCGAAACCGAGGCGGGCCAGGGCCAGGGACTGCGCGCCCGGCCCGCAGCCGAGGTCGACGGCATGGAGTGCGGACCCCTGGCCGGGCAGCACGCCCAGGCTGCGTAGCAGCGCGGTTTGGCCCTCGGCGACGGCGGCGATGTCCCCGCCGAGCATCCAGGTGTACTGATCGGCGAGGAGGCCCTCGTAGTGGTCGGTCACGGTTGCCATGGGAACTCCCCTTGGGCGCCGAGGTCTGCTTGCCTCGCCGCCGATGCTCGTGTGGTGTGGGCGGGCGTGGCGGTGCGGACCCAGGTGGCGAGGTCGGCGAGGTGGATGTCGGCGCGCGCGGCGTCGAGTTCGGCGCCCAGGGCGGTCCGGTAGGTGGACGTGGCGGCGGTGTACCGTTCGCGGCCGGCGCTGGTGATGACGGCGGTGACCGCCCGGCCGTCGCCGTCGCCGGGGGCTCGTCCGGCCAGGCCCTGGGCCTCGAGGCGGGCGACGAGCCGAGTCACCGAGCTGTCCTTCATCCCGATCCGCGCGGCGAGTTCACCCATCCGCAGGCCGTCCTCGCTTTCGGGGCGGCTCAGTGCGCACATGGCCCGGTACTCGGACAGTGGCAGGCGGTGGTCTTGCTGCAGTACCTCGTCGAGGCGGCGTTCCATCAGGCCCAGCAGCCGTACCGCCGTGCACCAGCGGTCGTCCTCGGCGTCATCGGCGGGCACGGGCTCGGAGGCCGGCTGCACGGTTGTCGGGGGTGTCGGGGTCACGTCCACATGGGCAAGGTATCTGCTTGCTCATACAACAATCAAGAAATGTGGTGTGGTGACTAAAGATTCGCTCAAGGGTCGGTTGGAATCCGGTAGGAGAGCGAGCGGGTGGTGTCACGATCGGGCGCATTCGTGTTCGGGGCGTAGCGCACTCGCGTACCCGCCGACCGATGGAAACGAGGACGCACTCTCATGAGTACAAGCCCCCCGCCGGTCACACCGCCCCCACCCCCTCCGGCGCGGGCCGGAGGCGGGGGCCGGGTCGCCGTCGTCCTGTTGACCGTCTCGACGGTGTTGGTGGGGCTGATGGCAGGACTGTTCTTCGCGTTCGACGTTTCGGTCATGCCGGGGCTGGCGGCCGGGGACGATCGGACCTACGTCACCGCGATGCGGGCCTTCAACGCGGCCATCGACGGCAACCCGCTCTTCGGCATGGCGTTCGTGCTGGCGTTGCTCGTGGCTGTGGGCTCGGCGGTGGCCGAGTTCCGAGCCGGCCGGCGTACCACCGCCCTGTGGGCGGGAGCGGCCGCCGCGGCCTATCTCGTGGTGCTGGTGATGACGTTCGCGGTGAACATCCCCCTCAACAACGAGCTCGTGCGCGGGGGTGACGTCGCGCAGATGACCGACTTCGCGATCGTGGAGAGGTTCAAGTCGACCTGGGTCGCCACGAACATCGTCCGTACGGTGCTGTGTACGGCGGCCTTGCTCGCCCTGGCCCGCGCTCTGGTCCTGCACGGCCGCGCCACCCGCTGAGTGCCCCGGCCGTCCATGTGTCCATCTGTCCATCTGTCCGTCTGTCGGCTCCGGCCGCGGACGGAGCCGGAACGCGTCGTGCCGCGGCCGGCGGCCGTCCCTTGAACGGTCAAGTCCCGCTGATCGCGCGGTCCGGTGGCCCGTGCCGTCCCACGTAGGCTGGCCGGACCAGCCGCATCCATCGCCGATCGGAGTCGCCGCCATGCTGACCGCTCTCACCGGTGCCTACGGGGACCGCGCGGACGCCGTCACCGTCGCCGGCCGTACCGCTTCCTACGAGGAGATCCTCGGCGCTGCCCGCGCGGTCGCCGCCGACCTCTCCGGCACCCATCCGCCCGCGTTCGCCGTGACCGCGACGGCCTCCCTGGAAACGGTCGCCGCCGTGGTCGGCGGACTCCTCGCCGGCATCCCGTGCGTACCTCTGCCGCCCGACGCGGGCCCCGCCGAGCGCGGGCACATCCTGCGCGATTCCGGGGCCCGCCTCATCGAGGTCGACTTCGCCCGCCGCTCCACCACCACCCCCACCCCGGCCGCGACCTCCGTGGTGCGGGGCCCGGACGATCCCGCGCTGATCCTCTACACCTCCGGTACCACCGGCGCCCCCAAGGGCGTGGTCCTCAGCAGTGCCGCGATCACCGCCGATCTGGATGCCCTGGCCGAGGCCTGGCAGTGGAGTGCCGCCGACACCCTCGTTCACGGACTGCCCCTGTTCCACGTCCACGGCCTGGTCCTCGGGGTCCTGGGTGCCCTGCGCACCGGCAGCCGCCTCGTGCACACCGGCCGCCCCACCCCCCAGGCCTACGCCGAGGCCGGCGGCAGTCTGTACTTCGGCGTGCCCACCGTCTGGTCCCGCATCGCCGCCGATCCGCAGGCCGCTGCGGCTCTGTCGGGGGCCCGGCTGCTGGTGTCGGGCAGTGCGGCCCTGCCCGCGCCGGTCTTCCGTGACCTGGAGCGTCTGAGCGGACACCGCATCGTCGAGCGGTACGGGATGACCGAGACCCTGATCACCGTCAGCGGCCGGGCGGGCGGCCGCCCGAGTCCCGGTACGGTCGGCACCCCCCTGCCCGGCATCGCCACGCGTATCGCCGCGGAGGACGGGGCCGAGATCGGTGAGCTCCAGCTCACCGGGCCCACCCTGTTCTCCGGCTACCTGGGTCGGCCCGAGGCCACTGCCGCCGCCTACACCGAGGACGGCTGGTTCCGTACCGGTGACATCGCCGCCGTCGACGACGGTGACGGCGTGCACCGCATCGTGGGCCGGGCCTCCACCGACATGATCAAGTCGGGCGGGTACCGGATCGGCGCGGGTGAGATCGAGAACGCCCTCCTGGACCACCCCCGCGTCAGTGAGGCGGCCGTGGTCGGCGTCCCGGACTCGGACCTCGGCCAGCGCATCGTCGCCTTCGTCGTCGCCCAGCAGGTCACCGGCGCCGAGCTCACCGACTTCGTCGCGGCCCACCTGTCGGTGCACAAACGCCCGCGCGAGGTCCGTTTCGTCACCGCCATCCCCCGCAATGCCATGGGCAAGCCACAGAAGCGGCTCCTGCTGAGCGAGGACGGCAAGCCCCGGCCCTGACCCCGCGACACGCGACCCCATCCCGACCCCACCCCACCCCACCCCACCTGCGGGTCGCCGCGGCCGTGTGAGTCATCCGCGGGCGGCCCGCGTAGCAGCGGGGGTGGGTGGGTGACTGGTGGGGCGGTGCGGGGGAGGCCGTAGGGTTCCGCCTCGTGCACCGATTCGAGATATCCGATCTGATCACGGCGGTGGATCCCCACACCGGCCACCGGCTTCCCGTCCGGCGTGACGAGGTGATCGGCCGACTGCGCGCCAACGGTGACGACCACGCCGCCAAGATCGTCGCCGGGCTGTCCGCCGGCCAGGACGGCGTTCTGGACCCCCAGGCCGTGGACCGTCTCCTCATCAGCGTGCACACCGAGCTCCAGCGGCTGAGCGAGGAGCTCCGGATCGGCGAACGCCTGCTGCACCTGCTCGACCCGCTCTTCAGCGCGATCCGGGCGACCGGCTCCCAGAGCGGCCCGTACCGGCTGGTCGATGTCGGCTGTGGCCTCGGGTACCTCATCCGATGGCTGGCGGCCACCAGCGCGCTGGGCCCGGACGTGGAGCTGGTCGGCGTCGACCTCGACGCCGCGCTGGTCGGCGAAGCGGAGCAGCTCGCCCGTGCGGAGGGGCTGGACTGCCGTTTCGTCCACGGCAACGCCTTCGACCTGCCGCAGGCGGCGACCGTCTACGTCTCCACCGGAGTGCTGCACCACTTCCGCGGCCCCGCCCTGGCCGAGTTCTTCCGGGCGCAGGCCGCCTCACCGGCGCAGGCCTTCTGTCACTTCGACATCGCCGCGACCCGCCTCGCACCGATCGGTGCCTGGATCTTCCACCGTGCCCGGATGCGCCACCCGCTCGGCCGCCACGACGGGGTCGTCTCCGCAGAGCGCGCGCACAGCGACGAGACACTCCTGTCCGCGGCCGCCGCGCCCGGTATCCGGCCGCTGCTGTACGAGCCGCGCGGCGCGGCGAACCCGTTCTGCACCACACTGCGCCCGATCATCGGAGTGCGCCCGCATCTGGAGGCGCCGCTGCGCCGGGCCATGGGGCGGTCCGCACGCCGACTGGTCGGCCCCGAGCAGCTCGCCGAGGCCGCCCGATGATGACCGCCATACCCGTCGCACTCCTCTTCCTGGGTCTGCTCGACGCGACGTTCAGCGGCTTCCGCGCCTACGCCGGCCGCGATGCCCGCATCCGCAAACACCGGGCAACCGCCCGCGCCGCCCTGCGCGGGCTGGCGGTCGGTGCCGTCCTGCTGCTCGCCCCCGTGCTGACCGCGAGCATCGTGCTGCTGTCCGCACCTGACCGGGCCCGGACCTACGACAGCCTGAGCGCCGGGGGCCTCGGCTACCTGATCCCGCTGACCGCCTACGCCGCCGCGGTACTGCTCTCCCTCGCTGCCTACTTCCTCCTGCCGTTCCGCGCCAGCACCCTCGCGATGGTCATCGGCCTGGGCCCCCTGACCCTGCTGCGGCCGCTCGCACTGGCCGTGGCCTGCGCCGGCGCGTTCGTGGGCGGGGGCGGATGGCCCGCCCTGCTGGTCGGTACGGTCGCGGGCGCGGCCGTGCTGTGCGTGGAGCCGATGGTGCACCGGCGCTGGTACCAGCACGTGCTGTGACACCAGGGCTCCCGCCGTCCCCGAAGCCCGAAGGACCCCGATCCCCGCCCGCGGGGCGGAACGGGCTCGGCTGCCCATCGGCCCGTACCTCCCACCGGGCGGCCGGCTTCTGCGCGTCGACCCGGCCAGGGCGGTCCGGGCTTTCACCGATCGAGGACAACTTCGACTCCAGCCCCCGCCGAAGCACGAAGGGCGCGGCTTCCTGCCGGGCGGGCCGGCTCGCGATCGGCCGCGCGCCCTGATGGGGGCCGCCCGCGAGATCACGGAGTCAGGCACCTTCAGCTTCGGCGCCCAGGCCCTGCCCTACGCCGACGCCAATGCCCTCCTCGTCTGCGACGACACGGTGAACACGAGCGAGTCGTAGAGCCGTCGTTCGCTCAGAAGGCTTCGACGTGGCGCCGTACCGACGGCAGCCCCCACGGTTCCAAGGCTCCGCTGATCAGGTCGGCGAGGAACTGAACTGCGCCTCCGGTGTAGTGCCACCAGCCGCCGTTGCGTGAGGCCACGGTGACAGTCCACGCGTCGGGACCAGACGCTGCGGTGTTCCAGAGGAAGTAGTCGCCCTGGTTCGACGTGGCCCAGGGGAGCAGGCCCCCAGGCACGGGAAAGGGGTGCAGAGGAAGGGAAAGCTCTGCGTCCGCACACCACTCAGCGAGGATCTCAAGATCTTCGGGGTCCTCTGACCATGCCTGCTCCTGCCCGGGGTTCGGGAAGCCGACGCAAAGGAAGTCCCCGAAGGCCAAGGACGGGTAGGTGTTGGCCAGCAGCTTGTAGTCGGCGGGCAGCTTCGTGGTCAGGCATTCCTCGACCCGTGCCCAAGCGATGCCGGCCGGAGCCGTACGCCGAAGGAGGGCAAGGCCGGGGACGGCCTGCTCCAAAGCGGCGACCGCGGAGGCCGGATCAGTCAGTCGCTGACGAGGTACCTGAGTGCCGATGAGAGCGTCCACCGGGACAGCGTGCCAGAGCGCGGAGCACGAGCCTCCACTGCCTCCTCTCTCCACCACCGAGAACGCCGTGAGCAACGTCATCCTCTGGCGTTCGGGCGGAGACGTTGCGGCCGTGGCGTGCGGATGCGGCGGAGCCGATCGGGGCCGGGGGAGCCTCAGCTTCCGGCACCCGCCCTTGCCCCGACTCCGGGACGGGGCACCCCGGCCACCGTCTCCGGGCCCGCTTCCGGCCGGGCCTGGGCACGGTAGCGGCCGGGTGTGGTGCCGAACTCCCGGCTGAACGCGTGCGAGAGGGCGTACGGGCTGCCGTACCCGACCCGTCGCGCCACCGCCGCCAGCGGCTCCTCGCCCTCGCGCAGTGCCGCCGCGGCCAGGTTCAGCCGCCACCAGGTCAGGTACGCCATCGGGGGCCGGCCCACCAGGGAAGTGAAACGCCGGGCCAGGGTGGGCCGGGAGACCCCGGCCTGCGCCGCCAGCCGCTCGTTGCTCCACGGCGCCGCCGGGTCCGCGTGCAGAGCCCGTAGCGCGGCGGCCGCCACCGGATCACCCAGCACCGCCGGCCAAGTCCCGGTCCCGCCCTCCGCCACCCACGACCGGATCATGTAGACGAGCAACAGGTCGAGCAGGCCGGTCACCGCGATGCCGGCGCCGGGCCGCTGCTCGCCCAGCTCACGGCCCAGCAGGTCGATGGCGGACCGCAGTTCGGGCCGAGCCCCGGCCCCCGCGGGCAGATGCACGACCCGCGGCAGCTCCGCCAGCAGCGGATGCACCCGGCTGCGGTCGAGCCGGTACTTGCCACACAGCATCTCCACCGCCCCACCACCAGCCGTCTCATCCCGTACGCCGGCCACCCCCGGCGCGCTCGCCGTCGCAAGCACCCCGTCCCACTCCTCGAACGACACCGCCCGCTCGACTTCCCGCGCAGCGGCCGGGCGGTCGGCGATCACATGGCCCGTACCGTACGGCAGCAGCACCGCGTCCCCCGCTCCCAGCGACACCGGCGCACCACCCCCGTCGGGCAGCAGCCAGCAGCTCCCCTCCAGCACGATGTGGAACCCGGCGCCGTCGTACGCATCCAGGCGCGTGCACCAACTGCCGTTCACCCGCACCCGCTGCGACGAAGGCCGCCCGATCCGTACGGTCGAGATCGCATCGCTCACCACATCCATCCGGCCACGCTATCGGGCGGCCGCCCCACATGAGACGCCCGCGTATCGGTGTGAGCCGGGCGGGCATTGAGGAGCTCACCGGCGGGTTCGTAGGGTCCAGGACATGACGAATGAGAGCAGTCAGCCGATACGGCTGGGCGAGGTCGAGGTCATCCGGGTCCGCGAGTGGCAGGGATTCTTCGCCTCCCCCGGCGCCCTCGTGCCGGACGCCGCCGGACTGTGGCAGGACAACAAGGGCTGGCTGGCGCCGGACCACTGGCAGCCGGAACAGGACCAGGCGGTGCTGGCCCTGCAGACCTGGGTGCTGCGCAGCGCCGGACAGACCATCCTGATCGACACCGGCGTCGGCAACGGCCGCGAACGCCCCCACGCACCCCATTTCCACCACTGGCAGACCGACTTCCTGGGCGCCTTGGCGCAGGCCGGTGTCCACCCGGACGACGTCGACATCGTCGTCAACACCCACATCCACGCCGATCACGTCGGCTGGAACACCCACGACGTCGGCGGAGAGTGGGTCCCGACCTTCCCACGCGCCCGCTACCTCATCCCCGCGGCGGACGATTTCCACTTTGGGCCGGCCAACTCCCACGGAAGGGACCGCAATCCGGACGACCGCCTCGTGTACGAAGACAGCATCGCGCCCGTCCACCGGGCCGGTCAGGCCGTGCTGTGGGACGGTACCCACCGCATCGACGAACACCTCACCCTGGAGTCGGCCCCCGGCCACACTCCTGGCTCCTGCGTCCTGCGCCTGGCCTCCGAAGGCGAGCGGGCCGTCTTCGTCGGCGACCTCCTCCACAGCCCGGTACAGATCGTCCAGCCCTCCTGCAACAGCTGCTTCTGCCTGGACCCCGTACAGGCGGCGGCCAGCCGCCACCGCGTCCTGCAACGAGCCGCGGCCGAGCGGGAACTGCTCGTCCCCGCCCACTTCGCCGGCCCCGGCGCCCTCAACATCCGCACCGACGCGGACGCCGGCACGTACGCCCCCGCAGACTGGGCCCCTTGGCCCGCCACCCACAACACGAGATGACGCCATCCGTCCGCCCCAGCCTGCGGTCGCCATCTCGTCCGGGATACTGGTGCGATGCCGCACACGCCGCCCGCCGTGCCGTCCGGACCTGTGTCTCCTGAGCCTGTGACGGCTGATCCGCCTCACCGTGTGGGCCGGCCGCTGCTGACGCAGTCCTGGCTTGATGTGACCTTTGTGCACTGGGCTGTCGATCCCGCCGAGGTCGCGCCGTTGCTGCCCGGCGGCACGGAACCGGACACGCTGGACGGGGTCACCTATGTCGGGCTGGTTGCGTTTCGGATGGACCGGATCGGATGGTTCGGCCTGCCCGGTATCCCTTACCTGGGATCGTTCCCGGAGACCAACGTCCGCCTCTACTCGGTGGACGCCCATGGCCGGCGTGGTGTGGTCTTCCGTTCTCTTGACGCTTCTCGGCTGCTTCCGGTGGCCGTCGCGCGTGCCGCTTTTCGTCTGCCGTACGTGTGGTCGCGGATGGCGGTGCGCCATGACGGTTCGACGCTCACCTACAGCAGCACCCGGCGTCGGCCCGGGCGGCGGGGCGCGCGCAGTGCGATCACGGTGCGGACCGGTGAACCGATAGCGGAGCCGACGCCCCTCGAGCACTTCCTGACGGCCCGCTGGGGCATGCACAGTGATTTCTTCGGCCGGCTGCTGTATCTGCCGAACACCCATCCGCGCTGGCCGTTGCACCGTGCCGAGCTTGTCGCCTGTGACGAGGACCTGGTGGCCGCGGCAGGCCTGCCGGCGCAGGCGGGCCCGCCCGTGAGCGTGCTGTACTCCCCAGGATTCCCCGTGGGCTTCACCCGCCCGCCGCGCCCTCGTGCCGACACCAGCCCCACCGCTTGGCCGTCGGCGCGTCGGTAGGCCGTTCTGGTGGTGCGCCTTGTTGAACAGGTGTTCTTGGTGGGTGAGTTCGTGGTCGAGGGGCTCCTGGACGGTGCCGGGGGTGGTGTCCGGGTGCTGGGATCGATTCTCTGATGTGATCGCCCGGTTGTACGGCAGTGGGAACCTGCGGTGACCGGGAAGTACTGGCAGGCCCAGTGGCCGGTCCCGGCCGGTTCCGGCGTGCGGGAGGGTGGGCCAGTGCTGTGGGGGTGCTGCTGTGGTTCGTCGTCGCCTCTGCCTGCGGTCGCCGCGTTACCGTCCCGGCCGGGTTGCTTGGCGCGCCCCGCGCCATACCGTCCGGCGGTGTCCTCCCGATTTCGCCTGCATGGTGTGAGTGCCCGGCCCGGCCCGGCCCGGCCCGGTCGAGTCGGGTGGGTGGGTCGGGAGCAGGCGTGCTGGTGGTGCAGTCTCGGAGGCTGGCGCCGTTGCGTCGCACTGCTGCCCGGGTGCAGATCACTCGGTGCGGGGGGTGTAAGGGCGGGCTGGTCGGTTGTGGCGGCCGAATGTGCGGCATGGTGTCAGGTCTGTGCTGTGTGCTGGGTGATGTTCTTGTTGGCGTTGGCGTTGGCGGGTTGCGCGTCGCGCAGTCGTTGTTTGGGTGACTGTTGCGGGAGGTTTCTGGGTGGGTTTAGCGGCCGGGGGCGGCGGTGCCGGGCACCATCCCCGGCTGGCCGGCCGGCTTGGGGGGTGTCGGGCACGGGGGTGGTGCCCGGTTGTGGTGGGGCCGGCCGGCATAGGGGTTAGGGGTGTTGTGGTTGGGGTTGGTTGGTGGTGGTGGGGGTGTAGTACACGGATCGTCCTTGCTTGGTGCGTTCGAGGATGCCGCGGGCGACGCCTTGTTCGAGGGTGTTGCGGATGACTGTTGCCTGTACTTTGCGTTCGGGGTGTGTGGTGGTGAGGGTGTCGGTGACTTCGGCGGCGGAGCGGGGTTCGGTCTGTCCGGCGATGGCGGCGGTGACGAGGTCGAGCCAGGAGGGGCCGCTGGTTTCCTTCTTCGTTTGGGTCCTTTCGGTGGCCTTGCGGGCGCGCGGGGTTTTGACGGCCGCGGTCTCCTTGGGGTCTGTGGTCTTCTTCGTGTCCGGGGTGGCGTTGCGCGCGGCGGGCACCGCGGCACTCTTGACACCCGGCTTCGCACCGGACGGGGTGCCGGCCTTCGCACCGGACGGGGCGTCGGTCTTCGTACCGGACGGGGCGTCGGTCTTCGTACCGGACGTTGTGCCGGTCTTCGTACCGGCCTTGGTGTCGGGCGTGGTGCCGGTCTTTGCGCCCGGCTTCGTGCCGGGCTTGGTGTTGGGCGTGGTGCCGGTCTTCGTGCCCGGCTTCGTGCCCGGCTTTGTACCGGGCTTGGTGTTGGGGTTGGTGGTTTGTGTCGGTGTGGGCTTCATCGGGATGCCCAGGGCTTCCTGCATTTTGAGCAGGACCTTTTCGCCTTCTGCCAGTTGGTCGAGTTCTTGTTGCAGTCGTTGCAGTTCGGTCCGTGTCTGTTCCTGCGCGGTCTGGTTTGCTGACAGGTCGCCGGCGATCTGCTGGGCGTAATCGTCCTGGACGCGTGTGATGTTGGTGGCCGTGGTCATGGGTTCCTCAGTCTCTGCCGTGAGGGACGTGTGTGACGCGATGGTACGCATCCACTTGTACCCGTGACCCCGGATCACCTACCAGGCGTCGATCGACAGCGTTCCCGCGGACGGCCGTGCCGACCGTGTGCTATGCACCGGTCAACTCACACACCCCGACACGGAGTCGAGCTGCCACACGGCCACCAGGCCACCCACGCCCGCCCTTTGGCATGCAGCCGGCTGGAACTCCGGCCCGCCCGAGAACCCGGCATCCAAGAAACCGAGATGCCCGAGAGACCCGAGAACCCGAGAGACCCGAGAGGCCCTCGAGGGGAGGTGGGCCGTGGCCACACTTGACGGCCACACCCCTCCGCCGCCGAAACGGTGGAGCATGCGACGGCGGGGGCTACTCCTGCGGGGGCGCGGAGCCTGGGCGCCACACCTCGGAAGGCGCCACATCTCGGGTGGCGCCGCACCTCGGACGGTGCCGCACCCCGGATGGCGCCGCACCCCTGGAGGCGCCGCACCTTGGATGGCGTCGCGCCTCGGAGGGTGCCGCGCCTCGGAGGGTGCCGCACCCCGGTTGGCGCCGCACTTCGGAAGGTGTCGCACCTCGGAGGGCGCCGCACCTCGGAAGGTGTCGCGCCCCGGATGGCGCCGCGCCCGGGAGGCGCTGCACCCTTGGGCGCCACACCCCCGGACGGTGCCGCACCCCCGGATGGCGCCGCCCCCCCCGGAGCGCCGCGCCTCGGAGGGTGTCGCGCCTTGGTTGGCGCCGCACCGGGAGGCGCCGCGCCCCCGCGCTGCATCCCCGGACGGTGCTGCACCCGCGGGAGGATGCGCTTTGGGAGGTGCTGGGTCCCGGGTGGTGCTGTGGTGGGCTCGGGAGGCAGTCTTCACCCCACCCCGGCCACCCCCCCTTTTCCTTCAATGTCGAGGCGATCCGGATACTTCGCCCGGTTTGTGAAGGGGTACGGGTGGTGACAGGTGGTGAGGTTGGGGTGTTTTGGGGGTGACTCGTCCCATAGGGTGCACGTCACATACGAAGGGGCCTAGTAGCTTTCCGAGGGGCCCATCGCGGGCTCTCATGCCGTTTCCGCTTGCGTGGACATCCCGTCTCCAGATGTCGGGTCGGGGGTCTTGGCTGCGAGGTGGGCTAGTAGGCGGGGTCTTTGCCAGGGCGCCACGTCGTCGGTAGAACTGGATGAGTCGCCGGGCGGCACGGGTGTTTCACCCG